>NZ_KB906505.1:0-147050 GCF_000381445.1 Thioalkalivibrio sp. ALE22 | reverse complement strand
CCGTAGACGGTGAAGAAGCGCAGGCCCGTGACCGGCAGGTCGTAGAGGTGGCTGTAGGTGTGCGCCATCAGCTCGTTGGCCTTCTTGCTCGCGGCGTAGAGCGACAGCGGGTGGTCGACGTTGTCGTGCACCGAGAACGGCATGGTGGTGTTGGCGCCGTAGACCGAGCTGGAGCTGGCGTAGACCAGGTGCTCCACGCCGTTGTGGCGGCAGCCCTCCAGGATGTTGCCGAAGCCGACCAGGTTGGTGTCGACATAGGCCGCCGGGTTCTCCAGCGAGTAGCGCACCCCGGCCTGGGCCGCCAGGTTCACCACCCGCTGCGGACGGTGCTCGCGGAATACCCGCTCCATCGCGGCACGGTCGGCGATGTCCTCGCGCACCTCGGTATAGTTCGGGTGGTCCTGGGTGCGCGCCAGGCGCGCCTCCTTGAGCGAGACGTCGTAGTAGTCGTTCAGGTTGTCGACGCCGATCACCTCGTCGCCGCGCTCCAGCAGGCGCAGGCTCAGCGCGCTGCCGATGAATCCGGCCGAGCCGGTGATGAGCACTTTCATCGTGCTATTCCTTGTCGTCCGGCAGGGTGATGTTCAGCTCGAGGACCTCGCAGTCCCCCTCGCGATCCACGTTCATCTGCACCGCGTCGTCGTCGACCTGCACATACTTGCGGATCACCTGGAGCAGTTCCTGCTGCATCGCCGGGAGGTAATCGGGCCCGGAACGCGCCGCGCGCTCGCGCGCCACGATGATCTGCAGGCGTTCCTTGGCGACACTCGCGCTCTTCTGCCGCGGCTGGCGGAAGTAATCGAAGATCCCCATGATCACCCCTTGAACAAGCGCCCGAAGAAGCCCTTCTTCGGTACGTCGACAAAGCGCAGCGGACGTTCCTCGCCCAGGAACCGATCCACGGCGTCCTGGTAGGCCTGCCCGGCATCGGATTCCTCGTCCAGCACCACCGGCTGCCCGGCGTTGGAGGCATTCAGCACCGCCTGGGATTCCGGGATCACGCCGAGCAGTTCGATCGCGAGGATCTCGCCGACGTCCTCGATGCTCAGCATCTCGCCACGTTCGGCGCGCTCGGCCGAATAGCGCGTCAGCAGCAGCTTGCCCTCGATCGGTTCGCCGCCCTGCTCCACCCGGCGTGTCTTGCTCGCCAGGATCCCCAGGATGCGGTCGGAGTCGCGCACCGAGGAGACCTCGGGGTTGGTCACCACGATCGCCTCGTCGGCGAAGTACGCAGCCATCAGGGCGCCACGCTCGATGCCGGCCGGGCTGTCACAGACGATGTACTCGAAATCCTCGGACAATTCGTTCAGCACCCGCTCCACGCCGTCCTGGGTCAGGGCGTCCTTGTCGCGGGTCTGGGAGGCCGGGAGGATGTACAGGTTGTCCACCCGCTTGTCGCGGATGAGGGCCTGCTTCAGGTTCGCATCGCCGTTGATCACGTTGACGAAGTCGTACACCACGCGCCGCTCGCACCCCATGATCAGGTCGAGGTTGCGCAGACCCACGTCAAAGTCGATCACGGCGGTCTTGTGGCCGCGCAGGGCCAGGCCGGTGGCAATCGCGGCCGAGGTGGTGGTCTTGCCCACCCCGCCCTTGCCCGAGGTAATCACTACGATACGTGCCATGTTGGCTGCAGCTCCTTGTCGTCTTGCCGGTACCCGGCGGTGCCGGGGACAGACGGACGGGTTCCTGTCATGTCGTGGCCGGCCGCCCTTCGGGCCGCCGTTCAGATCTCCGCGATCTTGAGGCTTTCGCCGTCCAGTGTCACCAGCCGATTCTCGCCACGCTCGGCTTCCGTGATGTCCTCGGCGATCCGGTAATGCCCGGCGATGGACAGCAGCTCGGCATCCAGACGCCGGCAGAAGATACGCGCCGTCACCAGGCCACGCACCCCGGCCAGCGCACGCCCTCTTAACGGCCCCAGCACATGGATGTGCCCGTCGGCCAGCAACTCGGCCCCCGGCGAGACCGCGCCGGTAACAATCAGGTCGCCGCCACGGGCATAGATCTGCTGCCCGGAGCGCACCGGCTGATCGACGATACGGGTCGCGCTGTGGACGGCCGCGACCTCGGCCGGCGCGCTCTTCTCCTGCGCCTCGTCGGCCCGCTCGGGCGCCGGGGTCTCGTCCTCCAGCGACACCTCGCCGGTGGGCGCACCGCCGCGCCCGCCCAGCTGCAGTACCGGCAGGACATCGAACAGTTCGGCGTAGCTCTGCAGCCGCTCGGCGACCTCGCCGGCCTGCAGCCCGATCAGCTTGAAGCCCTCGGCGCGCACGCGCTCGATGGTCGCCTGCAGATCCGACTCCGGGCTCTCGGCCACCGCCTCCAGATCGAGCACGATCGGCATGTCGCGCATCAACTCCGGGGCCTGCTCGCGCCGCGCCGCCAGTACCTCGCCCAGGACCTGCGGATCGGTCTGGTACACGCGCAGCACGGAGACCAGCATCATGCGCCCTTTCAGCTCAATGGCCTGGACGGAACTCGGGGTCGCACTCATTGGATCGATCGACTCGCTCGCGGTTGGCTGCATCAATGAAGGCTGCGCCCGGCGGCGAAACCGCCCGGCGGGACGTGCGCTTTATAGCGCGGAGGGGGAAAGCACGGCAAGGGATCCGGGCCCGTTGCCACCCGCAGTTCAGGGGCGTGGCGGACCCGGGATCAGCGTGTTGGTGCGCCGCACGTAGTCCGCGTACCCGGGACGCGATTTGTGCAGGCGTCGTTCCAGCAACGTGACGCCGGACACACGCAGGATCAGCAGGATCATCACCACCGCCGACGGGACGGCCCACCAGCCCCCGGCGGCCAGGGCCAAGAGGCCGAACCCGACCCAGACCACGATCTCGCCGAAGTAGTTGGGATGGCGGCTGTAGCGCCAAAGCCCGCGATCCATCACCTGCCCACGGTTACCCGGATCGCGGCGAAAGCGCGCCATCTGGGCATCGGCCACCGCCTCGAACCACAACCCGACGGCCCAGGCCAGAAGCCCGGCGACAGCCAGCGGCCACCACAGGCCATCGGCCTGTATCACCGCCAGCATCGGCAGGCCGATCACGGCCACCAGGGCCCCCTGCAGCCAGAAGATCGTCACCAGGCTGCGGGCGGCGAAGGCCGTGTCGCTGCGACCGGCGCGCATGTCGGTGTAGCGCCCGTCCTCGCCATGACCCCAGTTGCGCCAGGTGATGAAGGCGGACAGACGCACACCCCACAGCAGCACCGGGATCACGATCCACAGCCCCTGCGGCGGCCAGCCGGACAGCCCCCACCACACCAGCGTCACCAGCACGAAGCCCAGCCCCCAGTAGCGATCCACCAGGCTGGCATCGCGGCGGGCAACACTGGCCGCCCAGACCCCCGTCATCAGGAGCAGCGCCGCGGCCAGCCCGGCGACGAACAGCATCCAGCCCCCCACGGGTCAGGCCTCGGGCCGCCGGAAGAGGACGTGCGACACGAACCACTCGTTGCCACCGCGATAATCGAACAATTCGGCGCAGGCCATGTAGAACATGCGCCAGCGCTGGAACCACAGCGCCGCGTCCTGCTTCCCGTAGGTCTGCTCGAACAGCGGCATCAGCTCGTCCCGCGCGGCGTCCTGGCGGCTCAGCCAGGCGTTCAGGGTGCGCGCGTAGTGCTGGCCGTTCACCCGCCACTGGCGGACCACCCGCAGGTCGTCCTGGAAGTGCCGCGCCAGGTCGTCCGCCGGCATCAGCCCGTCGCGGAAGAAGTACTGACCCATCCAGTCGTGGGCGCCCTCGCTCTCGAAGAAGTAGGCGAACTCGCGATGGGCGAAGACATGCATGAAGAACTGTCCGCCCGGTCGCAGCCAGGTCGAAATGCGCCGCAGCAGCTCCGGCCAGTTGCGCATGTGCTCGAACATCTCCACCGAGACCACCCGGTCGAACCCCGTCTGCTCCGGGGCAAAGTCATTCATGTCGGCGGTCACGATCGTCAGATTGTCCAGTCCGCGTGCATCCCGGCGCGCCTCGATGGAGGCCCGCTGGGTCGCGGAATTGGACACCGACACAATGCGGGACCGCGGATACTGTTCCGCCATCCACAGGGACAACGAACCCCAGCCGCAGCCGAGCTCCAGCACCTGCTGACCGTTCTCCAGACCGGCCCGCTCGCAGGTCAGTTGCAGCATGCCCGCCTCGGCCGCGCGCAGGTCATTCACGCCTTCGGGCCACCAGGCGCAGGAGTATTTCAGCCACGGCCCCAGACAGCGCTCGAAATACGCGGTGGGCACCTCGTAGTGCTGCTCGTTCGCCACCTCGGTCGACAACGCCACGGGCGCCTTGCGCATCGCCTCGATCAGCGCATAGCGCCGTTCCATCGCCTCCTCGGCCGGCGCACCGCTCTCGCGCAAGCGTTCGGCCAGCAGGCGACGAATGCCCGCGCGCACAAACGTATCCGGCAGTCGTCCCTGCTCCGCCCACTCGATCATCTGCTGCATGAATGAAGTTCCCCCGCGTCGATGCAACGTTGACCCGGGTATCCGCGGGCGGTTCCCCGCCCGACGCGCACCAAGGCGGCATGGACGGTCACACCCGCGGCCGCAGGGGTGCTAGATTGTGGCCTGGACCAGATACATAGCGATCATGGCGCAACGTCACCGGATTCCGGCCCGAACCCTGCATCGCGTCTGGGGCCCCTTCTCCAAGGGCGTCCAGACGCGCCTCGAGACCTTTCTGGGCGAACTCGACGACCGCCTGATGGAGGCCTCCGAGCGCGCGATCGACTCCCAGCGCGCGGCCCAGAACCTCGCCCTGTCGCGCCAGATCCGCATGGCCAGCGCCGCCATCCTCCAGCATTTTCGTGACCGACTTCACAGTGCAGTCACACCCGAGGACGCCGACGACACCGAGGCGGCAGGCGAGCACGAACTGAGCCTGATGGACGCCGCCGATACCGAGCGCGAGGTGGCCCTGCGCAAGCTGGTCACGGGCGCGCGCTCGGCGATGGCGGCGGAGATCGATGCCCTGGAGACCGTCACGCGGGACTACCACCTGGCGGCCGCGCCCGAGGACGCCCCGTGGCACCCGCATGCCCTGGGCGAGGCCTTCCTGGAAGCGCTCGAGGCCGTGCCCCTGCCGCCGGAAGACTGCCTGCTCCTGCTGCACTGGTTCGACCGCGACGTGATCCGGGAACTGCAGCCGGAAATGCAGGCGCTGCTGCAGGCCTTCCGCGATGCGGGCTTCACGGTGCCCGAGGTACGGACCGGCGCACGCGCCCACCCGGGCGCGGCCACGGCGACGGGTCCCGTGCCGCAGGGGGCTCCCGGCGGTGGTGGACCACCACCCGCAGGCGCGGCCGCGGCCGCGCCCGCCACCGGCGCCGCGGGCAACTGGGGGCAATTCGGCTACCAGGTCCCGGTTGCCGGCCAGGTCGTCGCGGCCGCCGGGGGGGCGCCAGCGGCCGGGGCCGGTTACGGCTCGCCGGCGGAGGCGGTCACCACCGTGCTGAACAGTGCCTCGCCCAGCACCCTGGAACCCTTCGTGATGGACCTGCTTCAGGGGCTGTTCGACATGATCCTGAAGCGCGACGACCTCAATCCCGCGTTGCGCGAGCCGCTGTCGGATCTCCAGCTCCCGCTGGTACGGATCGCCATGCGCGAGACGCACTTCTTCCGCGACCGCGGCCACCCCGCGCGGCAAATGACCGGGCTGCTGCTGAACATCGCCCTGCGCATCGATCCCGACCTGCCGCTGGACGAGGCTCGCCAGCTGCCGCTTAGCCGTCTGGTCTTCGAGAATGTGGAACGCGTGCGCAACGGGGGCCTTGGCGACAGCGATGCCTACGACCAGGCGCTCGCGCGACTGCGGGACGACCTCGCCGAGGTCGAGGAGCAGATCGCCCACCAGGCGGCCAGCGAACAGGCCGAGGCGCAGAAGGAAGAGCGCACGCTGGAGATCACCTACAGCGTCGAATCCACGGTCGAGCGCACCGTGATCTCCATGGGGCAGGACATCCCGGACGAGGCCCGCGAGCAGCTAATGGATGCCTGGGTCCCGCTGATGACCGCGCAAAAGACCGCGGAGGCGGATGCCGGGGATGAGAGTGAGAGCACCGGCCCCGAAGCCGCGGGAGACAAGGACTCCGACAACGACGGCATGGCCCTGCTGCACGAACTGCTGGCCCTGATGCAGGCGGAACCGGACTTCCAGGCCTCGGCTCCCCTCCTGGCCCGCATCCGTGCCTTCCTCGACCGGGCGCCGCTGTCGAAGGAAGAACGGGCCCGCATCAAGCAGGACCTGGTCAGTGCCCACCTGGTGGCCGCCGGAAAACGCCGCTCCACGCCCGCCGAGCCGACCAAGCCCGACACCAGTCCCGCGACCGGGTCGTCCGACGAAACGGCGGCCGCAGACGAGCGCATGGAACAGGCCCGGAAACGGGCCGGCAACCGGTCGAGCTCGGTGTTCGGCACCTCGCCGCGTCATGCCGACGACGACCCGTCCCTGATGCGGGATCACGCCGACGAGCACGTCGAATACGCCGACAACCTGGTTTCCGGCACCTGGATCCAGTTCACCTCGCCTGCGGGCACCAAGGTCACCCGGATGAAGCTGGTCTGGCGCGGCAGTCACGCCGGACGCCTGCTGTTCACCGATGCCGCCGGCCGCGCCAAGCGCCAGCACAGCATTCAGGGACTGGCCCACGAATTCCGCAGCGGACGCGCCCAGATCATCCCCGAGGAATCCCTGTTCGACCACCTGATGGACCAGCGCCTCGGTCAGACCGCCTGAGGCCCGCCCCTCCGGGGAATCCGTCGCCGGGCCGGACCTTTTTCACGCCCCCGTGGTCCATTTCCCGACGCCACCCGGGAAGACGACGATGACACGCTCACTGGCGGCCCTTTGCGCGGGCCTGGTACTGGGGATCCTGATGACCGGATGCAGCACCCCGCAGAAGATGCCCACCGTGGATCACGTGGATCTCGACCGCTACATGGGCGACTGGTACGTGATCGCCAACATCCCGACCTTCCTCGAGCGCGACGCCTATAACGCCCTGGAGCAGTACGCCCTCAACGAGGACGGCACCATTGCCACCACCTTCTCGTTCAACAAGGGCGGCTTCGACGGCCCGCGCCGCGAATACAACCCCACCGGCTTCGTGAAGAGCGAGGACAACGCCGAATGGGGCATGCGCTTTCTGTGGCCATTCAAGGCCGAGTTCCTGATCGTCTACCTCGACGAGGATTACAGCCAGACCGTAATCGGCCGCAGCAAGCGCGACTACGTCTGGATCATGGCACGCGAACCGGAGATGGCCGAGGAGGACTACCAGGCCATCCTCGCCCGCCTCGACGAACTGGGCTACGACACCGACGAGATCCAGCGCGTACCCCAGCGCTGGGATTGAACGTGCGCTGACGCCGGGCGAGAAACGGGAGATTGCCACGGCGCCTGCGGCGCCTCGCAATGACCGACCGGACGGTTCCCTGTCATCGCACGGCCCGCCGCGTCGATCTCCAAGGGCCCGAAGGCCGAGCACCGGACGCCAAGGGCGGTGGCCGGACCCTACCCGCGACCGTAGCCGCCCCCGCCAGGCGTATGGATCTCCACTGCATCCCCCGGGCCCACCTCGCGACGGTCGCAGCCCGCCAGCGGCTCGCGGCCGCCATCCGCACGCAGGATCACATCCTCGCCCGGCGCCCCCGGCTCGCCCCCGGCCAGTCCGAACGGTGGCACGCGGCGCCGGTTGGCCAGCAGCACCACCTCCATCGGCGCATCGAAGCCCAGTCGGCGGATCACGCCATCGCCACCGCGGTACCGTCCGCCGCCACCGGAGCCCCGGCGATAGCCGAATCGCTCCACCCGCACCGGGAAGCGACTCTCCAGCACCTCGGGGTCGGTCAGGCGGGAGTTGGTCATGTGCGTCTGTACGGCGCTGGCCCCTTCGTACCCGGGACCGGCCCCGGCACCGCCGGCGATCGTCTCGTAGTACTGCCGCCCGGCATCGCCAAAGGTCAGGTTGTTCATCGTGCCCTGAGCCGCGGCCTGCACGCCCAGGGCCCCGAAAAGCGCATCGGTCACCACCTGCGAGGTCTCGACGTTCCCGGCGACCACGGCGGCGGGCGGCACCGGATTAAGCAGGCAGCCCTCCGGGATCGCCAGGTCTACCGGCGCCAGGCAGCCATCATTCAGCGGGATCTCGTCTTCCAGCAACGTGCGCAGCACGTACAGCACCGCCGCCCGCACGATGGAGCCCGGGGCATTGAAATTGTCCTCGCGGGCCGGCGAGGTCCCCGCGAAGTCGATCCGCAGGCGGCGCGCCCCCGGATCACACGTGACGGCCACCCTAATCTCGGCGCCGTTGTCCAGCGCATATTGGAACGTACCGCCCTCCAGACTCGGGATCAGCCGCTCGACCGCCTCGGTGGCATTGTCCTGCACGTGCTGCATGTAGGCCGTGACGGTCGGCACGCCATACTCGTCCAGCAGCCGGCCCAGCTCCTCCAGTCCCTTGCGATTGGCCGCCACCTGGGCCTCCAGATCCGCCAGGTTCTGATCCGGGTTGCGGGCCGGCCAGTCACCCGACCCCAGCAGTGTCCGGATACGCGATGTGGCAAAACGCCCGTCACGGACCAGGCGGGTCGGGGCAATCAGCACGCCCTCCTCCTCCAGCCGGTGCGAGAACGCCGGCATCGACCCCGGGGTGATGCCGCCGACATCCGCATGGTGCCCGCGCGAGGCCACGAAAAATGCCGGGGCCGCCACCTCGGCCTTCGAATCCTCGGTCACCGCGCCGCCCGGCCCGACAAACACCGGCGTGACCACCGTGATGTCCGGAAGATGGGTCCCGCCGTTGTAGGGGTCGTTCAGCACCCAGGCATCCCCGGGGCGGAGGTCGTCGCCCGCGGCCGCGACCACCGCGCGCACGCTGGCCCCCATCGACCCCAGATGCACCGGCATGTGCGGGGCATTGGCCACCAGCTGGCCGTGGGCGTCGAACAGCGCGCAGGAGAAATCCAGGCGCTCCTTGATGTTCACCGAGTGCGCGGTGTTGCGCAGCGTAAAGCCCATCTGATCGGCGATCGCCATGAAGCGGTGGTTGAAGACCTCCAGCAGGACGGGATCGCGCGGGATCGTATCCGGGTCCTCGACGGCCGGTTGCCCGCGCCGCTCGGCACTGCCCTCGCGCACGAGCCGCAGCGTCCCTTCGTGCTCGACCCGGCCGTGCCAGCCCGGCTCCAGCACCAGAGTCGCGGTGGTCTCGATCACCAGCGCGGGACCCGCCAGGGTCATCCCCGGGCTCAAGTCCTCGCGCCGGTACAGCGGTACGTCGCGCCGCTCGCCCGCCACCACCATCGTGATCGTATCCGTCTCCGGAGCGGGCGCCTCGCGCGCCCCCTGTAGCGGGATCGACGTATCCGCCGCCTCACCCCCGGTCGCGATCGCCTCGGCCGCCGCAACCGCCACGACCAGCGGACGATCCGGCGGCGCGAACCCGTACCGCCCGCGCCAGGCCGTGGCGAAGGCCTCCATCAGTGCCGCGGGCGAACCGGCCGGCACCTCCAGCGCGGTATCCGACCCCGCCAGCCGCAGATGCAGACGCCGCTCGATGCGCATGGCGTCCGCCGCCACGCCCTGCTCCGTCAGAGCCGCGATCGCCGCGCCGGCCTGATCCTCCAGCGCCGCACCGATCGCCTCGGCATGCGCCTCGTCCAGCGGCCATTCCAGGCTGCGCTCGCGCAGGGCGCGCAGCTCGCCCAGCCCCATGCCGTAGGCCGACAGCACCCCGCCCAGCGGATGGAACAGGATGTGTTCCATGCCCAGCTGCTCCGCCACCCGGCAGGCATGCTGCCCGCCCGCGCCGCCGAAACACACCAGGGCGTAGCGCGACACATCGTGGCCGCGCTGCACCGAGATGGTCTTGATGGCCTGGGCCATGTGCTCCACCGCAATCTGCAACAGCCCCTCGGCCAGCCCTTCCGGCGTCGCCGCCTCCCCGGTCGCGGAACGGACGGCCTCCACCAGCGCATCGAACTGTCGGCGGACCGGTTCCGGATCCAGCGGCCGGTCGCGCCCGGGGCCGAACACCGCCGGAAAATACTCGGGACGCAGGCGCCCCAGCAGAACGTTGCAGTCGGTCACCGTCAGCGGCCCGTCCTGGCCATAGCAGGCCGGCCCCGGCTGCGCCCCGGCCGACTCCGGCCCGACCCGCAGGCGGATGCCGTCGAAGCGACAAACCGAGCCGCCGCCCGCCGCGACGGTGTGGATGTCCAGCATCGGCACGCGCAGGCGGGCACCGGCCACCTCGCTCTCCTGGCGGCGTTCGAGCTCGCCGGCCAGATGCGCGACGTCCGTGGAAGTCCCGCCCATATCGAAAGTAATCAGGCGCTCGAAGCCGAGCGGCGCGGCGGTCTTCAGCGCTCCGACGATCCCGCCGGCCGGCCCCGAAAGGATCGCGTCACGCCCGCGAAACCGCGCCGCATCCACCAGCCCGCCATGCGACTGCATGAAGCGCAGGGGCACATCGCCCAGTTCCGTGCTGACCTGTTCCACATAGCGGCCCAGCACCGGCGACAGATAGGCATCCACCACCGTGGTCTCGCCGCGGGGTACCAGCTTGATCAGCGGGCTGGTCGCGTGGCTGGCAGCCACCTCGGCGAACCCCATCTCGCGGGCGAGTGCCGCGATAGCCTGTTCATGCGCCGGATAGCGATAGCCGTGCATGCACACAATCGCCAGCGCGCGAATCCCGTCGTCCAGGGCCGCCTGCAGGCGCGGGCGCAGGGCCTCCAGGTCCACCGGCTGGAGGATCTCCCCGGCCGCGTTCACCCGCTCGCGCACCGGTTCCACGCGGGCGTACACCGGCGACGGCAGCCGAATGGCGCGCGCGAACAGCTCCGGCCGCGCCTGGTGCCCGATCGCCAGCGCGTCCTCCAGCCCCTCGGTGATCACCAGCAGAGTGCGCTCCCCCTTGCGCTCGAGCAAAGCGTTGGTGGCCACTGTGGTCCCCATGCGCACCTCGTGGATCACCCCCTCGGGGATCGGCGCGCCAGGATCGACGCCGAGCAGGTCGCGCATCCCCTGTACCGCCGCATCGGCATACGCCTGCGGGTTATCGGACAGCAACTTGCGGGTATGCAGACGCCCCGTCGGATCACGCGCGACCAGGTCGGTGAACGTCCCGCCCCGGTCCACCCAGAAATGCCAGTCTTTCGCCCCTGTGGCTTGAGTCATGTCCACCGCTCTGGTTTGATCGCCCGAACTCGCGCCCCGCGGCCCGGTCGCAGGCTCGGTAATCGTCGAGCCTCTGAATGAAGGAATGATCACGCATGGATCCCGTTACCCACGCCAGTCTCGGTGCCGTGATCGGCGGCCTCGTCCTCGGCTCCCGCCTGGGGCGCAAGGCCGTAGTGCTGGGGGCCGGCGTTGCGCTGCTGCCCGACCTGGATGCGTTCATAGCTTACGGGGACGCGGTATCCGAGTTCATCCACCACCGGGGCTTTACCCACTCCTGGCTGGTACAGCTGCTGGTGGCCACCGGTGTCGCGGGGCTGCTGGCGAAGGTCCCGGCGACGCGGGAGATCGGCTTTGGCCGCTGGTGGCTGTTCTTCTTCCTGATCTGGGCCACACACTCGATGAATGACCTGCTGACCACCTACGGCACCCAGGTGTTCTGGCCACTGCCGGTCGGCCCCCTGTCCACGGGCTCGATCTTCGTGATCGACCCGCTATACACCCTGCCGCTGCTGGTCGCGGCCATCGGTGCCCTGTTCTACCGTTTCGCGCCACGCCTGCTGGTCGCCGGACTCGTGCTGTCCACCGCCTACGCCGGTTCCGGTCTCGCGCTGAAGGCCTGGCTCGACCATCGCATCCAGCCCACGCTGATCGCAATGGACCTGCAGGACCAGCCGCGCATGATCCAGCCCACCCCGTTCAACCTGCTCCTGTGGCGCGTCACCGTCATCGACGACGGCCACTTCCTGGAGGCCTGGGTCGGCATCCTCGATCAGCCCATCCGGCCGGACTTCGAGGTCTTCGAGCGCGGCGCCCATTTGGAGGATGCCGCGCTGGCCCTGGAGGACGGGCAACGTCTGCAGTGGTTCGCCGGCGACTTCCTGCGTTTCCATCGTGCGGAGCGAGACGACGAACCCGACCGGCTGGTCGTCACCGACCTGCGTCTGGGCGCCCCCGGCTACTTCCCCTTCGGCTTCGAGATCGCGGAGGAACGCGACGGCGAATGGCAGCCCGTCGCCAGCCGCCAGGTCCGCGAGGCCGGCTTGCGTGGCGATGCGATCCGCGCCATCGCCACGCGCATTGTCGACCCGGAGGGGGCGCCCTGTCTGATGGATCTGGCGGACCCGGACTATGCCATCACCCGGCCGCCGCCGCGCTGCCGCCTCCGCCAGCAGACGCAGTGAACGGATCCGGCCCTCCCGACGGCAGCCCGCTTCACGGATGCGAGCTGTGCGGGCGCCGGATGGATACGCTGACACGCCACCATCTGATTCCGCGCAAGCAGCACCGACGCAAGCGCATCCGGCGGCGCTTCAGCCGCGCGGAGCGCGAGGGTCGCATTCTCTGGGTCTGTCGTCCCTGCCACGATCACATTCACAAGCACTTCGACGAGCAAGTCCTGGCCGAGCGCCTGAACACACGCGACGCACTGCTGACCGAGCCGGTGATCCGCGACTTTGTCGCCTGGATCGCGCGCCATCCGCCCGGCTTCAAGCCGCGCGGCTAATCCGCCAAGCGCGGGGGCCTACGACGATCCGGGCCTGGTTCGTCGTTCGCTGGTAACGGTGGCTTCGTTCGGCCGCCTGCCTTGTTGTGGCTGGCCCTGGTTCGTCGCTCGGTGTTTACGGTGGCTCCGGTCCGCATACTGCCCGGCGCTGACTCGCCAGCGCGCCGCGAGGTCCTTTCTTGCTTGCCCAAGAAAGGACCCAAAGAAGGGCTCCCGGATTTCGCCCGGGAACCTCGCTCCGGGCGTGCTGGGCCGGCGGCGCTGAACTCGCTGCGCCTTCGGCTCCGCTCAGACATCCAGCGCCTTCTCCCGGCCCATCACGCCCTCCGCGAGGGGCTCCATACGGGGGAGTAAGGTCAAAACAGGAGACATCCCAACATCCCTGCCTAACCTTGCGCATCGCCGTCCGAAAGCCCCAGGCGCCCGCTCGCGGGCGCGGCACGCAACGGCCAACGGCCGAGCGTGCCCAGGTGTCGGAAGACCCAGCCTTCGACCAATAGCGCGACCGTCGGGACGGCCGTTGTCTTGACCTTGATCCCCCCCGTTGTCGGCGCGCCGAGCGGAGAGGGTTTTCGCGGGACGATTCAAAATAGAAACGGGGGCGCTGGATGTCTGAGCGAAGCGCAGCGTAGCGAGTTCAGCGCCGCCCGCGAAAACCCTCGGAGCGAGGGCAGCCCCGGCCCGCACAGCGGGCCGGGGTCGCGGCAGTCGGGCGTGTTTCTTGGGTACTTCTTTGCACGAGCAAAGAAGTACCTCGCGGCGCGCTGGCGAGTCAGCGCCGGGCAGGCGGCGGACCGAAGCCACCGTAAACACCCGATGCCGAACCAGGCCCAGCCACTACAAGGCAGGCGGCCGAACGAAGCCCCCGCAAACGTCGCAGATCAGTGCTGCGAGGCCGGCGGCAGCTGGATAAAGCGCTCGCGATACAGGCGGAGTTCGTCGATCGAGTCGCGGATATCCTGCAGCGCCTGATGCGAAGCGTTCTTGCGCAACTGCGCGATCACATCCGGCGCCCAGCGCCGCGCGAGCTCCTTCAGCGTCGAGACATCCAGATTGCGGTAGTGGAAGTACTGCTCCAGCTCCGGCATCAACCGCGCCATGAAGCGCCGATCCTGACAAATCGAATTGCCACACATCGGCGAGGCCCCCTTCGGCACGTACTGCGCCAGAAATTCCAGGGTCTCCTGTTCCGCATCCCGGGTCTCCGACGAACTGTTGCGCACACGCTCGATCAGCCCCGAGGTCCCGTGGGTGCGCTGGTTCCACTCGTCCATCGCCTCCAGGACCTCCGCCGGCTGGTAGATCGCGATGACCGGCCCCTCGGCGAGGATGTTCAGTTCCTTGTCGGTGACAATGGTGGCCACCTCCAGGATTCGGTCGGTCTGCGGCTCCAGCCCCGTCATTTCGAGGTCGATCCAGACCAGGTTCTCGGCATTCACGGCCATCTTGTGCCTCCTTGGCGGACAGCCCACGCCTGCATGCTGGCTGCCCTTTCATCTGTCGCAGGAGTCTATCATCATGGTTGCAGGGCTCGTGACCACGGGCCCAAACCCCCGCCACAAGGAGGGAAGCATGCGACATACCCATACCAGCATTGCCACCGCCGCGACCGTGCTCGCGCTGAGCCTGGGCGGCGCGAGCACGGCCCTGGCCGACGACATCCGCGTGGGACAGGACCTGCACAGCGACAACTGCATCAGTTGCCATGCCGACATGGTCGGGGGCGACGGCTCCGGGCTGTACACCCGCGACAACCGCATGGTCGGCTCGCACGACGAACTGGTCGCCCAGGTCAACAACTGCAACGTCAACCTTGGCACCAACTGGTTCGACGACGAAGTCAACGCCGTGGTCGCCTATCTCAACGCGGAGTACTACCAGTTCGATGAGTGACCTCAAGAGCAAGCACTGCCAGTCCTGCGAGGGCTTCACCGACCCGATGCCGCGGGAGGACGCGGAGCGCGCCCTTAAGCAACTGCATGACGGCTGGGGCATCGACGAGGCCGGCAAGAGCATCCAGCGCAGTTTCAAGTTCAAGGACTTCCACGAGACCATGGCCTTCGTGAACGCCGTGGCCTGGATTGCCCATGTCGAGGATCACCATCCCGACATGGCCGTCGGCTTCAACCGCTGCGCGGTGGAATTCTCGACCCATGCCATCGGCGGCCTGAGCGAGAACGACTTCATCTGTGCCGCGCGTATCGATGCCCTGTTCGAGTAACCCCCGCCCGGGAGTCCCGGCTTGAGCCGGGTCGCCCGGGTCTTCGCCCGCCACAACCAGATGGCCGACATCGCGGTGGACCACGAGCCGCCGCGACGCCTGCGGCTGCACCGGCGCTTCCGCGACCTCGCCTGTGGCGACCGCGTGGAGCTGGACGCCGCGGGAGAACAGGTTGCGCGCCAGCTCGATCGCGACAACGTCCTGGTCCGGCGGGACGGGTTCGGGCGACGCAAGGTGATTGCCGCCAACATCGACTGCGTATGGATCGTGATCGCGCCGGAACCCGCCCCGTCGCGTAACTTGATCGACCGCTTTCTGGTCGCGATCCTGAACCTCCCCGCGCGCCCGCGCCTGCTGGTGAACAAGCAGGACACCGGCCCCGCCGAGCCCCCCGAGTGGCTGGCCGCCTATCGCGAACTGGATCTCGATCCGCTGTACGTCTCCGCCAGGACGGGGTATGGACTGGACGAACTGGCGGCGGCCGCGGCCGGGCACACCAATATCCTGGTTGGTCAGTCCGGCGTCGGAAAGTCCTCGCTGGTGGCCGCCCTGCTCGATCAATACGGGATCGCCGACGCCATGGCGCCGGCCACCGGCGATCTCGCCGCCTCCGGCGAGGGCCGCCATACCACGGTCACCGCGCAGTGGTACCCGCTCGCCAACGGGGGTGCCTGGATCGACTCGCCCGGCGTGCGCGACTTCACGCCCGAGATCCCGTCACTGGATACCCTGGAGCGCGGCTTCCCGGACATCGCGGAACGGGCGGTGGCCTGCCGCTTTCGCGACTGTCGCCACCAGACCGAACCGGGCTGTGCGGTTCGCGCCGCCATCGACGCCGGCGAACTCCCCGCGGCGCGCCTGCAGGCCTGGCACGAACTCGCCGCCGAAATCCCCGCCCAGACCCGCGCCCGCGGGTAACGGTTCCACCACGTAGCGCACAAGAAAACCAAAAAATCGGTTTACAGGAAGAAGGGAAGACTGGAAGGGACAGGGATTAAAAACCGCTTGTTCGAGTAAGCCCTGCGAACGACCCCGGCGCCGCTCAGCGCATTAAAACGGGCATTTCTTCCAGCCTTCCCAACTTCCTGTTAACGCTCTTGACGTGTTTTTTGAACTAGCGGTGGGGGGAGTAGGGCGGGGGCCGGGATCAGAAGGTCAGGCCCATCTCGACGCCGATGACGGAGGAGGTCGGCTCGCGGCTTGCACCCTCGAACTCGAGGCGATCGGCCAGCCAGTTGTCCGCCGAGTTCAGCGAATAGTCGTCGTAGTACAGGCTCAGGGAGAGCTCGGACTGGTTCTGCAGGCGCAGGCGGCCGTCCAGGCTCAGGTAGCCGGCAGTACGGCCCGTCTCGCGATAGCGCGTGCCATAGCCAAAACCCAGGTCACGGGCCTCGCTGGACAGGGGCTGGCGCACCCCCACCCGGAACTGGCTGTCGAAGCGACCGGAGGCAAAGGTCGGACCGAAGCTGAAGTCGGTGAAATACGCAGTGGACTCGCTGGCAGGGCCCAGGTCGTTCCAGTCCGGCCGGGTCTCCATGCCCAGCCCCAGGTTCAGGCCGTAGCCAAAGCCACCGCCCAGCTCCTGGTGGTAACCGCCCACCGCCTCGAACTGGCGCGTGCTGGCGAAGGCATTGTCGGTATCGTCGAGGATCGAGGCATCCCCGGTACTGCGGACCGACAGCCGGTAGCGCGAATCGCTGTCGCGACCGGTTTCCGGTTCGCCGCGCAGCGTGGTGATCGCCGCATCCGGACCCGCGAACCCCTGCGTCTGAGGCGACGCGAGCAGCGAATAGCGGTCGTCCGCGCTGGCCGGCGCCGCTGCGACCGCGAACCCGCCGACCAGCAGCACTCCAGCGACCAGCGAAGAACGGGGCCCACGCAGACGAACCCGCCCCAGGCCTTGCACCTGAGGCGGGTTCGTCGGGGCTGCACCGTTCAGTCCGTGTCGCGTCACACCAGTGATCCGTATTGTTGTTCTTCTTGCCTAGCCCGGGGGCCAGCTCAGCGCACGCCCGGCCAGGACATGCATGTGTATATGGTAGACCGTCTGGCCCCCGTGTTCGTTGCAATTCATCACGGTTCGATAACCGTTTTCCGCAAATCCGCGATCGCGTGCAATCTGCGCGGCCACCCGGGTCATCTGCCCGATGATCGGGGCGTCGGCCGCGTCCAGATCATTGAGCGTGGCGATGTGCTTTTTCGGGATCACCAGCACATGTTCGGGGGCCTGCGGATTCAGGTCTTCGAAGGCCAGCACCGCGTCGTCCTCGAAGACCACCTTCGCCGGGATCTCCCCCGCCACGATCCTGCAGAACACACAATCGGTCATGCCGCCACTCCCGTATCGGTCAAAATATTACCACGTATCAATATTCACGCCGACCCGACAACGCATGCGCCAGGGTCCCGGCATCGATGTACTCCAGTTCGCCACCACTGGGAATACCCTGGGCAATCCGGGTGGTGCGCACCCCGTGGCGCGCCGCCATCTCCGCGAGGTAATGGGCGGTCACCTCGCCCTCCACCGACGTGTTTGTCGCCAGGATCAGTTCTTCCACGCCCTCGGCCTGCAGGCGCGCCTCCAGCCGGTTCAGCCCCAGCTCTTCCGGGCCGATGCCGTCCAGCGGGGACAGTCGCCCGAGGAGCACATGAAAGCGCCCGCCGAAATCGGTCGCCGACTCGATCGCCAGCACGTCCCCGGGGCTTTCCACCACGCAGATCACCCGCGAATCGCGTTCCGGATCGGCACACCGGCTGCAGGTTTCGGCCGCGGTGAGCGTGCGGCAGACGGAACAGTGCCCGATACGCTGGACCGCGTCGTCGACCGCCCGCGACAGGCGCCGCGCGCCCTCGCGGTCGCGCTCCAGCAGGTGCAGGGCCATGCGCCGTGCCGATTTCGCCCCGACCCCGGGGAGACAGCGCAGCGCCTGGACCAGCTCGTCCAGTTCCGCATCCATCAGACGCGTCCGACCCGGCCGGTCAGAACGGCAGCTTCATGCCCGCCGGCAGGCCCATGCCCTCGGTCAGGCTGCCCATGCGCTCCTGCGTGGTCGACTCGACCTTCTGCACCGCGTCGTTGATGGCCGCGGCCACCAGATCCTCGATCATGTCGCGGTCATCCTCGAACAGGCTGGGGTCGATCTTGACCCGGCGCGCCGCGTACTTGCCGGTCAGGACCACGCTGACCAGCCCGCCACCGGCCTGGCCCTCGATCTCCATCTCGGCCAGCTCGGCCTGCACCTTCTGCATATCTTCCTGCATCTTCTGGGCCTGCTTCATCAGGCCGCCCATGCCACCTTTCATCATCGGTTCGATCTCCTGCCCCGCAACGCGGCGGTTTCTGGTTCAGTTACTTGTCTGGCGTGGCACCGCCGGTCGAGGGGGTCTCGCCGGGTTCGCGAATCCGCACGGCCCCCAGTTCGGCGCCAAATTCCTCGCCCAGCGCCTGGACCACCGGGTCCTCGCGCATGGCCGTCTCGGCGCTAGCCTGACGCTCCGCCGAGGCCGCCGCAAGCCGGGCCGCGGGGGTCTCCCCGGAAGGCTCGGACTGGTTGACGATCTCCAGGCGCAGGCTGTGGCCCAGGGCGTTCTCCAGCGCATCCTTCAGCCGGCCCTTGGCACGATCGGTACACAGTGTGCCCGGGGCCACCGCGATCACCACGCGTTCCGCGTCATGCTCGCGCAGCTCGGCGTGCCGGGCGAGTTCGCGCACCGTGCCCATGGGCAGCCCCTCGGCGAAGCGGTACCAGTCGAAAGCACCATCCGCCGCGACGGGCCGCGCAGCCGCCTCCGGCGCGGAAGGGCCGGCCGTGGAAGGCGACGCCTCGCGCGCCTGACGCGGCGCGGTGCCACCGGCCGGTGCCTCGGCTTGCGGTACCGGCGGCGCCGGCTCGTTCACCTGTTCACGGGGGCGTGACGGCGGCGCGCTGGCGGCGCCGGCACCCCCGGTCGGGCCGGCGGCAGTTGCCGGGGGACTGGCGGAAGCCGCCGATGCCCGGGATGCGGTGCGCGTGGACGGCGCCGGCGCGGTCCCGTCGGGACCGGCCGGCCGACGCGGCGGGGTGTCACCGAACTCGCCCGCAGGCCCGGGAACAGGCTCCGGCCGGAAGGCCAGCAGCCGCAACAGAGTCATCTCCACACCCATGCGCGCGTCCGGGGCGTAGGGCAGATCGCGTACGCCGTGCACCAGGATCTGATAGGCCAGCTGGATCGTCTCCGGGTCGACCCGGTCGGCGGCCTCCCGGGCCCAGACGAGCGCCTCTTCGCCCGCCCCGGGAGCCGTGCCGGCCACCTGCTGGACGGCGACCTGATGCACCAGCGCGGCCAGTTCATCCAGCAGCCGCGACCAGTCGGGGCCCAGGGCATCCAGCTCCGCCAGTCCCGCCAGCAGGCCGGGGCCGTCCCCGGCAAACACGGCATCCAGCAAGCCGGCCAGGCGGGTGCGCGGGAGCAGCCCGAGCATGTCGCAGGCATCGGATTCGCTCAGGCGTTCACCGCCATAGGCAATCGCCTGGTCGGTCAGGCTCAGCGCATCGCGCATCGAGCCCTCGGCCGCCTCGCCCAGGCGCAGCAGCGCGCCCGGCTCCGCCTCCACCCCCTCGGCGGCGAGGATGCGCGTCAGGTGCTCGGCGATCATCGCCGGCGGCATCGGCTTCAGGTTGAACTGCAGGCAGCGCGACAGCACGGTGACCGGAAGCTTCTGCGGATCGGTCGTCGCCAGCAGGAACTTCACATGGTCCGGCGGCTCTTCCAGCGTCTTCAACAGGGCGTTGAAGCTCTTCTCGGAGAGCATGTGGACCTCGTCGATCAGGTACACCTTGAAACGCCCGGTGGTCGGCGCATAGGAGACGTTGTCCAGCAGCTCGCGGGTGTCGTCCACCCGGGTGCGCGAGGCGGCATCCACCTCGATCAGGTCGAGATGGCGACCCTCGGCAATCTCGACGCAGGAGCGGCACTCGCCGCAGGGCGTGGCGGTCACGCCGGTCTCGCAATTCAGGCAGCGCGCGAGGATGCGGGCGATGGTGGTCTTGCCCACCCCGCGGGTCCCGGCAAACAGGTAGGCATGATGCAGCCGATCGCCGCTGAGGGCATTGGCCAGGGCGCGCACCACATGCGGCTGCCCGACCAGGTCCTCGAAGCGCGAGGGACGCCACTTGCGGGCCAGAACCTGGTGACTCATGCCTCCCCCGTCGATCGAGTCATGTGCACGCCCGGGTGCGGGCATCACCGCAGGGGTCCGGGCCGCAGGGAAATAGGGTGGTGGCCCGCACCCGCCACACCCCGGCGCCCGACGCAGCTGCTACCGTTGCTCCCTTCCGGGCCTGGCGGGGTTCACAGCCTGTCGTCGCGAGGGGACTGATACGGACCACCATAACGCGGTCCGCGATTCGGCGTTTCCGAATCGGGGCGGCAAGCTTCCGCATTTCCGGCGAACGCGTCAACCTTAGGACCAGGCAATGGAATCGCTGCAACCACCGCGACCGGCAGAACGATAGTCAGAAGCTAACGATCAAATAGAAAAGAAACACTGGATCAATCATTAGCCAGGCCTTATCTTGAGTCCCGTAGTCGGGCATCGGCCCGGCCGAAAACAAAATCTTTTCTCTGGCAATCAACACTCAACTGAAGGAGTACAACTCATGGAACTCGAAAATCGCGAAGGTCAGCGCGTACCGGAAGTCACCTTCCGCTGCCGCAAGGACAACGACTGGAACGACGTGCGCTCGGAAGACCTGTTCAAGGGTCGCAACGTGATCGTCTTCGCCCTGCCGGGCGCGTTCACCCCGACCTGCTCCTCCGCCCACGTGCCGCGTTACAACGAGCTGGCGCCGGTGTTCAAGAAACACGGCATCGACGAGATCGTCTGCATCTCGGTCAACGATGGCTTCGTGATGGAGGCCTGGCAGGCCGACCAGCAGGCCGACCGCGTGACCTTCATCGCCGACGGCAACGGCGAGTTCACCGAGCAGATGGGCATGCTGGTCGACAAGAGCGACCTCGGCTTCGGCTGGCGCTCCTGGCGCTACTCCATGCTGGTGCGCGATGGCGTGATCGAGAAGCAGTTCATCGAGCCGGACGAGCCGGGCGACCCCTTCGTGGTCTCCGACGCCGACACCATGCTCGCCCACGTCGCCCCGGATGCGGCCTGCCCCGAAGACGTGGTCGTCTTCACCAAACCGGGCTGCCCGTACTGCGCCAGCGCCAAGGAGATGCTGGAGAGCGCCGGCCTGGATTACGAAGAGATCATCCTGGGCCGCGACGCCAGCCTGCGCAGCCTGCGCGCCGCCACCGGCGCGATGACCGTCCCGCAGGTGTTCGTGGGCGGCCACCGCATCGGCGGCTCGGAAGATCTGCAGGAATGGATCTCCCGCGAGCAGAAGGCGGCGTAAGTCGTCTCTGCCCCTCGGGGCGGGTGCTGTCCCGCCCCGGGTGGTCACCCGGAACATGGGTGGCCATCCGTGTCCGGATGCCCGCACGGGCGGACGTCCGGACACGGATGGCAGATCCTGGCGCCCGCGCGTAGCGCGGTCGTTATGTAACACTTTCACCGAACCCTTCGAGGAATCGACATGGAACACTACGACATCATCGTGATTGGCGGCGGCAGCGGCGGTCTGGCCGTGGCGGAACGCGCCGCCCCGCACGGCGCGCGCGTCGCCGTGTTCGATCCCAAGCCGCTGGGCGGCACCTGCGTGAACGAGGGCTGTGTGCCCAAGAAGCTCACCTGGTACGCCGCGGAGCATATGTCGCACGCCCGCGAAGCCGGCGAGTTCGGCGTGGACGTCGAGATCAAGGGCATCCGCTACGCCGACCTGGCCAACAAGCGCCAGGCCATGCTGAAGGACCTGAACCAGTTCTGGTCCGGACATCTGGAAAAGCTAGGCGTGACCCACATTCCGGAACGCGCCCGCCTGACCGGCAAAAACCAGGTGGTCAGCGACAGCGGCACCGAATACACCGCCGAGCGCATCGTACTGGCGATGGGCGGCGCCCCGATCGTGCCGCCGCTGGAGGGTGCCGAGCTGGGCGCGACCTCCGACGACTTCTTCGAATGGACCGAGCTGCCGGAATCCATCGCCGTGATCGGCGCCGGCTACATCGGCCTGGAGATGGCCGGGATGCTGCGCTCCATGGGCGTGAAGACCGACGTGGTCGCGATGGAGGACCGCGTGCTGGAGATGTTCGACCCGATGGTCTCGCAGGCGCTGGACCAGCACATGGAGCACCAGGGCATCGACCGCCACCTGGGCGTGAAGGTCGCCGGCCTGGGCGGCAAGCCCGGCGCCGTGACCGTCCAGCTCGAGGGCGGCCAGGAGCTGGGCCCCTATGAGAAGGTCCTGTGGGCTGTCGGCCGCAAGCCGGCCACCAGCGACATGGGTCTGGAAGAGGCCGGAGTCGAGATCGCCCGCGGCGGCATCATCCCGGTGGACGAATGGCAGGCCACCAATGTCGACGGCATCTACGCCCTGGGCGACATCATCGGCAAAGGGCCGCTGACCCCGGTGGCGATCGCCGCCGGCCGGCGCCTGGCCGCCCACTGGTACGCCCCCGAGACAAAGCCGGTACCGGTGGACTACGACCAGATCCCCACGGTCACCTTCACCCACCCGACCGCGGGCATGGTGGGCCTGACCGAGCCGCAGGCGGTGGAGAAGCACGGCGACTCGGTACGCGTCTACGAGACCCAGTTCGGCGGCCTGAACCGCGCGTTCGCCGAGGACGAGGTGCCTCCGGTGGCCATGAAGCTGGTCTGCGCCGGGGAGGATGAAAAGGTCGTCGGCATCCACATGATCGGCGCGAATGTCGACGAGATGCTTCAGGGCTTCGCCGTGGCGGTGCGCATGGGCGCGACCAAGCGCGACCTGGACCTGACCATCCCGCTGCACCCCACCAGTGCCGAGGAGCTGGTCACCCTGAAGGAAGGCCGCCCCGGGCGCCAGGAAGGCCTGGCCCAGGCCGCCTGACCCCGCCCCGCCCTCCCTCACGCAAAACGCCGCCCCGGAACACATCCCGGGGCGGCGTCTTTTCTTGCGCGTGCGGTCTGCCGAAGCCCGCGCGGTCGGTTGTCAGAATCGCCAGCCCAACGACGCGGTGAAGGCGTCGATCTTGTAGTCGCTGTCGAAGTCGTAGCGCTCAAACTCGGCGCGAATCAGGAAGCGGTCAAGATTCACCTGCGCACCCACTCCGTAGACCGGGTCCACGCCATCGTTGTTACGCAGCGTGAGGCTCTCATCCCCCAGGTTCCCGCGCACATCCGCATCCCACTTGGCGAGACCCGCCTTGGCAAAGAACTCGAAGTGCTGGCCAATCGGCAGCTTGCCGAGCACGCTCGCCCCGTAGGCACTCGACTTGATGTCGGTGTGGGCACCCTGCTCGTCACCGCGCAGCTTCACCTTCCCGAGGTCGGAGTAGAACCCCTCCACCCCTACGTAGGGATTGAAGTTGTATCCAACGAACCCGCGCCAGACGTTGTCGTCATCATCCAGGCGGTAGTCGGAGGCACCAGAACCAATAAAATCAGCGACCTCGTCCCGATCATTCTTCAGCGAGCTGAAACCGGTTCCCAGGCCCATGTACAGCCCCTCGCTCCGGTCGGATGGATCCGCCATCACTCCCTGCGGTACCAGAAGGCCCGAGGCTGCCACCGCAACGGTTGCAAGCAGGCATTTTTTCATTTGCGCGTCTCCTTGAAACATTGTTTATCACCGAAGGCGCGCCAATTCTCCCGAACCGTCATATAACGAAAAAGACCGAACCTGTGATGTCCTCCGGATAACCGCAAAAAATCCAAAAGCGCCCCACTCACAACGCGAACCCGCCCACACTCGACACCGCAAAAATGCGCCGGGACGACGCTGATCCACCGACACGCGCCCCCGGATCCCTCAGGATCCATGCCGGGTTAAGGAGACCCGGTGTCAGTCCAGTTCGCGCAGCGGGTCCTCGTTCGTGGAAGGCGCCTGCTCGCCATCGGCTTCGTCCTGCTGGCGTTCTTCCTCGCGCAGGTCCTCGACCCAGCCACGCAGGTCCTCTTCCACCTCCTCGACCGTTTCGTCCACGGTCTCGCCGGCCTCCTGTGCCGGGCCGGGGTCGGAACACCCCGCCAGCAGGCCGGCAAGGCCCAGGGCCAGACCCACTGCATATACCGGACACCGGGCCCACCACGCACCCGGGTCCACGCCCTGGTTTTTTACTCGCACGTCATTGTTCATCTCGCACCTGCCTGTGAATTCAATACTCAAGGTTCCATCCGGCCAACCCGGGTCCTGTCGTTCACCGAACCATTCTCATGGAAACGCAGCGCGCGCCACGGGAACGGATTCACATTCGAGGACTCGCTCTTATTGCACCGCGTACCAGTTTTCAAAATGCGTCCTCAACATGCGCGCCGCGTCGCGATTCGAAAAACCGAAATGAGAACGGGTGCGCCAAGCCGGATACAAACCCCACACTGAATCAAAATTTCTGCCCTACACTGATATTTTCAGATGACCGGAAAGGAGAAAACCGATGCTGGGATGGGCCCTGTTGTTTCTGATTGTCGCGATCGTGGCGGGCGCGCTCGGCCTCAGCGGCATCGCCGGAGCCGCCACGCAGATCGCCTGGATCCTGTTTGTCGTGGGGCTGATCCTGGCCGTGGTCTTCTTCATCACCGGGCGCCGGCCCCCGCTTTAGCGAAACGCCCGTCTCCATCACCCCGGAGGCGGGTGTAACGGTAAGAAACACCGGTGTTACGCGACGTAACACATTGAAGAACCAGCAGGGCGCAAGTCACTGTTCCGCCCCGGCAGAAAGATTGGCGCGCAATTTGCAAAGAATCCCCGAAATGTGAACACGATCACCTTGGGGATACCGCCCACGCCATGTCTGACGCGCTCGACAGCACCCGGGAGTTCCTCGGCGCTCACGCCCCGTTCGACCAGCTCGAGGCGGACGCGCTGGAGTTCCTCCTTCCGCGCCTGGAGAGTCGCTTCTATGCCCGGGGTGCCCGCATCACCGACCCCGAGGCCGGCCCCGCACAGCGTTTCCACATCATTCGCCAGGGTCGCATCCGGGGTGAGACCCCCAGCGAAGACGAACAGCTCTCCGGCAAGGCCTGGGAGCTGATCCCCGGCGAGTGCTTCCCGATTGGTGCCCTGCTGGGGCGGCGCGCCGTGCACACCGTGCACCGCGCGGCGGAGGACACCGTCTGTCTGGAACTGAACCTGGAGGACTTCGACCGCCTGCGGGCACGCTCGAAGGTCTTCAACGACTTCTGCACCCGCCGCCTGGCCAATCTCCTGGACCGCCTGCAGCAGGGCCTGGACACCCTGTCCGCCCGCGACGGCGGGTCCGCCGGTCAGCTCAACACGCCCCTGGCGCTGCGCATTGCGCGCGAGCCCGTCACCTGCCGCCCGGAATCGCGCCTGCGCGAAGTCCTCGCCTCGATGCGCGACGAACGCGTGGGCTCCATCGTCGCGGTCGACGCGGAACAGCAACCGGTGGGGATCTTCACCCTGCACGACCTGCTGGCGCGTGTGGCGCTCGCGGATGTGGACCTGGATACGCCGATCGCCGCCGTGATGACGCCGGACCCGGTTGCCCTGGCCGAAGACGCCCCCGGGTTCGAGGGCATCGAGGCGATGACCGAGCACGGCATGACCCACCTGTGCGTGGTGCGTGACGGACGCCTGGTCGGGGTGCTGGGCGAGCGCGACCTGCTGACCAGCCAGCCGCTGACCCTGGATGGCCTGGTCCGCGAGATCCGCCGCGCGGACTCGGTGGCGACCATCGCCGAGCGCCTGCGTCAGGTGCCGCGCCTGATCGAGGCGGTGGTCGGCCAGGGCGCGGAGGCGGATCAGGTCCTGCGTTTGATCACCCGCCTCAACGAGCACGCCACCCGCCGCGTGCTGTCGTTGCTGCGCAGTGAACACCCGAGCATCGAGGGCATCGACTTCACCTGGCTGGCGTTTGGCTCGCAAGCCCGCGAGGAACAGGCCCTGGTCACCGACCAGGACAACGGCATCCTGTTCGATGCCGAGGCCGGTGATGCGGACGCCATCCGCGAGCGCCTGCTGCCCTACGCGAAGGCCGTGAACCAGGCCCTGGCGGAATGCGGCTTCACCCTGTGCCCCGGCAACATCATGGCCGGCAATCCGGAGTGCTGCCTGAGCGCTCCGGAGTGGGACCAGCGTTTCACCCGCTGGATCGAGCAGGGCACCCCGGAGCACCTGCTCAAGAGCACGATCTTCTTCGACCTGCGCGCGGTGGACGGCGATGCCGGCCCGGTCGAGGCCCTGCGCACCCGGCTGCTGCAGAAGACCGCGTTCAACAGCCGCTTCCGCCGTCAGATGGCAGCCAACCAGCAGATGTTCCGGCCGCCGCTGGGCCTGTTCGGCGAGATCAAGAGCGGCGCCGAGGGCATCGACATCAAGAAGCAGGGGCTCACGCCCTTCGTCGACGCCGCGCGCGTCATCGCGCTGGCCGCCGAGCTGCCGGCGACGCGCACCCACGACCGACTGGACCAGGCGGTCACCGCGGACGTGATGCGCGAAACCGATGCCCGCGACTACCACGCGGCGCTGCGCTACCTGCAGATGCTGCGCCTGCGCGCACAGCAGAAGGCCCTGCGCGAGGGGCGCGAAGACGACAACCGAATCCGGCCGGAAGAACTGGGCGCCCTGGAGGGACGGGTGCTCAAGGAGAGTTTCCGGCAGGCCCGCAAGCTGCAGGGACAGCTTGAGGTGCAGTACCAGCTGTGAAGGATCACGGCAAACAACAAAACCTTACGAGAGGAGCATCGTCATGTCACAAGAAGACCTGAGCCGGCAGGCGTACTGGCGGGCGCACCTGCGCCTGCTGGGCATCTGCCTGGCCATCTGGTTCCTGGTGTCGTTCGTGCTGGGCATCCTGGTGGCCCAGCCCCTGAACGCGATCCAGCTGGGGGGCTATCCGCTGGGCTTCTGGTTCGCACAACAGGGGTCGATCTACACCTTCATCATCCTGATCTTCGTTTATGCCTGGCGCATGAACGTGCTGGATCGCAAGTTCAACGTCCACGAGGAGTAAGCCTGTCATGGATCAACAGACTCTAAGCCTGCTCGTGGTCGGGGCGACCTTCGCCCTGTACATCGGCATCGCCATCTGGGCGCGTGCCGGTTCGACCAGCGAGTTCTACGTCGCCGGGCGCGGCATCAACCCGATCGCCAACGGCATGGCCACGGCCGCGGACTGGATGTCCGCCGCGTCGTTCATCTCCATGGCCGGCCTGATCGCGTTCCTCGGCTTCACCGGGGGCGCCTACCTGATGGGCTGGACCGGCGGCTACGTGCTGATGGCACTGCTGCTGGCCCCGTACCTGCGCAAGTTCGGGAAATTCACGGTGCCGGAATTCATCGGTGACCGCTTCTACTCGAAGGCCGCGCGCATCATCGCGGTGATCTCCCTGATCGTGATGTCCGTCACCTACGTGATCGGGCAGATGCGCGGGGTCGGGATCGCCTTCTCCAACATCCTGGAGGTGCCGCTGGCCACCGGGCTGTTCGCCGGGATGGCGGTGGTGTTCATCTACGCCGTGCTCGGCGGGATGAAGGGCATCACCTACACCCAGATCGCGCAGTACGTGATCATGATCTTTGCCTACACGGTGCCGGCGATCTTCATCGCCATCACCCTGACCGGCAACCCGCTGCCGCAGCTGGGCCTCGGCTCCACCCTGCAGGGTTCCGATACCTACCTGCTGGATGCGCTGGACCAGACGATGGTGGATCTGGGCTTCCACGCCTACACCGAAGTGGGCGGCATGAGCCTGATGAACATGTTCCTGCTGACCCTGGCGCTGATGATCGGTACCGCGGGTCTGCCGCACGTGATCATCCGCTTCTTCACCGTGCCGCGTGTGCGGGATGCCCGCAAGTCCGCCGGCTGGGCGCTGGTGTTCATCGGCATCCTCTACACCACCGCCCCGGCGGTCGGTGCGATGGCCATCTGGAACCTGGTCAACACCGTGCATCCGGGCGAGATCGGCACCGAGGAAGGCCACCTGGCCCACGCGGACAAACCGGCCTGGATGGAGCGCTGGGAGCAGACCGGTCTGCTGGCGTTCGAGGACAAGAACGAAGATGGCGTGATCCAGTACTACAACGACGCCAACGAAGAGTTCGCCGCGATGGCGGAAGAGGAATACGGCTGGGAAGGCTCCGAGATCGTGACCCTCGACCGCGACATCATGGTGCTGGCCAACCCCGAGATCGCCGGGCTTCCGGGCTGGGTGATCGCACTGGTGGCAGCGGGTGGTATTGCCGCCGCACTGTCGACCGCGGCGGGGCTCCTGCTCGCCATATCGTCGGCCATCTCGCACGACTTGCTGAAAGGCGTATTCATGCCCAGGATCAGCGAGAAGAACGAACTGATGGCAGGACGTATCGCCATGGCGGTTGCCATCCTGTTCGCGGGGTATCTGGGGCTTAATCCACCCGGCTTCGCGGCCGAGGTGGTGGCACTGGCCTTCGGTCTGGCCGCGGCCTCGCTGTTCCCGACCCTGATGATGGGCATCTTCATGAAGAAGATGAACAAGGAAGGCGCGATCGCCGGCATGCTGGTCGGTCTCGGGACCACCCTGCTGTACATCTTCACGTACAAGGGCTGGTTCTTCTTCTCCGGCACCGCCATGCTCCCGGACAATCCGGACGGCTGGCTGCTGGGTGTGAACCCGACCGGCTTCGGCGCCATCGGCGCGGCCTTCAACTTCATCACCGCCTACATTGTGATGAAGATGACCAAGGAACCGCCGAAGGACATCCAGGACCTGGTCGAAAGCGTGCGCGTACCGCGTACCGAAAGCTGATGGTCGGCCCCGTCATGCCTGGCAGCATCGGCATGGCGGGGCTCCCGTCACCATGACTGGATGGAGTTTCAGAAGTAACGACGGGGTCGGCTCGGGTGCACCGGGTCGGCCCCTTTTATCTGGCACATGTCCCGCGGGACAAGCGGCAATCGACCCGAACCCGGTCGATTGCCGGTTGCCCCACGCCCTGAACCCC
Organism: Thioalkalivibrio sp. ALE22; assembly: GCF_000381445.1. Lineage (NCBI taxonomy): Bacteria > Pseudomonadati > Pseudomonadota > Gammaproteobacteria > Chromatiales > Ectothiorhodospiraceae > Thioalkalivibrio > Thioalkalivibrio sp. ALE22. Next base: position 118,115 of record NZ_KB906505.1, on the reverse strand, counting down.
GACGTATCCACGACCCGGTGTCTCCCCGGGTATATCGCCACACGGACCCGCGCATGAACGGCGAACTCGAAGAGATCCGCGAGTTTCTCGACCGCTGCCCGGATCTGGCCCCCTTGCCGGCGGCCAGCCGGGACGCGATCGTGCGTCAGCTCACCCTGCGCTACCTGCGCGAGGGCAGCCGCTTCCCACCGGACGCCGAGCCCGGCCTGTGGATCGTGCGCACCGGCACCCTGGAGATCCGCGACGCCCGGGACACCCTGCTGGACCGCCTGGGCGAAGGCGATCTGGTGCATATCGCCGCGTCACCGCAGACCCCGCTCGGCCCCGTGACCGAGGATGCCCTGGTCTACCACCTGCCCCTGGAACGCGCCCGGCAACTGGCCGCCCGCGACGGCGCCATCGCCCAGTTCCTCGCCGACGACGCGCCGCGCCCGCTGGCCGCCGGGGGGGCGCCCCACGGCCACGGGGACGACAACCGGCTGCTGACCACGCCAGTCCGCGCGCTGATGACGCCGAACCCGGTGCTGGCACCGAGCACCCTGAGCCTGCGCGAGGCCGCGCGCCTGATGGACCGCGCCGATGTCTCCGCCCTGCTGCTGCACGCCCCGGACCGGCCGGGCGCCCCCGAAGGCATCCTGACCGACACCGACCTGCGGCGCGCCATCGCCAAGGGCATCGATCCCGGGCAACCCGTGGCCGAGTCGATGGCCGGCCCGCTGACCACCGTCCAGCGCGACACGCCTGCCTTCGAGGCCCTGCTGCGCATGGCCCGCCACGACATCCACCATCTCCCGGTCGTCCACGAAGCGGACGGGGCCCTGGCCGGCATGCTCTCCAGCACCGACCTGATCCGCCACCAGGGCACCAGCGCCGTCTACCTGGTGCGCGACCTGCGCCGAGCCGACGATCTCGACGGCCTGAAGGCCGTGATGCAGGCCCTGCCCCGGCTGCAGGCCCAGCTGGTGGACTCCGGCGCGGATGCCGTGCAGCTCACGCAGACCATCACCACCGTGATCGACACCCTGACCCAGCGCCTGATCGAGCTCTGCGAGCGTGACCGGGGATCCCCCCCCTGCGCATATGCCTGGCTGGCCAGCGGCAGCCAGGGCCGCCACGAACAGACCGTGTTCACCGACCAGGACACCGCGCTCATCCTGGCCGACGACGCGCCGGAGGGCGCTGGCGCCTGGTTCGAGGCGCTGGCCCGCCAGGTCACCGCCGGCCTCGATGCCTGCGGCATCCGCGCCTGCCCCGGCGATGTCGACCCCACCCACCCGGACTGGCGCCGCCCCGCCGCCGACTGGGCCCGCGAGATGGAACGCGTGCTGCATCACCCCGCCGCGCGCGATGCGATGCTGGCCACCCACTATCTCGACATGCGCGTGATCCACGGGGACGCCACGCTGTTCGAGCCCCTGCGCCAGCAGGCCCTGGAAACCGGGGCGCGCCACGAGGCCCTGCTGAGCGTCCTGGCCGATCAGGCCCGTGACCTTCCCACGCCGCTGGGCTTCTTCCGGCAGTTCGTGCTGGAGGACAGCGGCGAGCACGCGGACACCCTGGACCTGAAGATGCGCGGCCTGCTCCCGATCGTGGCCATGGCACGGGTCTTCGCCCTGCATGCCGGCAGCGGGGCGCGCAGCACCGTGGAGCGCCTGCGCGCCGCCGCCCGCGCCGGTGTGATCAGCGACACTACGGCCGACAACCTGATCGATGCCTGGCGCTACATCGCCGAGCTGCGCGCCCGCCACCAGGCGCACCAGATCCGCAACGGCCAGCCCCCGGACAACGCGCTGGACCCGGCCGAGCTGTCCACGCTGGAGCGCAGCCACCTGAAGACGGCCTTCCGCCTGGTCAGCGACGCCCGCAAGACGGCGCTCGCGAATGCCGAACGGGTCCACGGATGAGCCGCTGGACCTTGCCCGGCGCACCCCCGGTCCGCTGATGGTCTGCCCGCTCAACCATCCCGACTGGCGCCGACCGCCCGGGCACTGGCGTTTCTGCCGGGCCCGCCGGCGCGCCGCGCGCCGGGCCCCGCCGGGCCCGCTGCGTACGTCCTTGGAGACCCCCCTGCCGCGCGCCGGCCAGGCCGTCGCGGCCAGCCGCTTCCTCGCGGTCGACCTGGAGACCACCGGGCTGGATCCGGAGCACGACCGCATCCTCAGCATCGGCTGGGTGGCGATGGACGGCGCCCGCATCGACCTGGCCACCGCGGACCAGCGCCTGGTGCGCGCCGAGGGCCCGGTGCCGGAGGCCAGCGCGGTAATCCACCGCATCACCGATCAGCGCGCCGCCGAAGGTGTCCCGCTGGACGCGGCGCTGGATGCCCTGTTCGAGGCTCTCGCCGGACGCGTCATGGTGGCGCATCACGCGGCGCTGGAGATCGGCTTTCTGGAACAGGCCTGCCAGCGGCTGTACGGCGTGCGCCCGCCACTGGCGATCGTGGACACCCTGCGCCTGGCGGAGACGGCCCTGCGCCGCGCGGGCCAGCCGATCCCCGCGCACGGGCTGCGCCTGCACACCCTGCGCGCGCGCTACAACCTGCCGGCCTACCGCGCGCACGACGCGCTGTTCGACGCCATCGCCGCGGGCGAACTGTTCGCCGCCCTGCTGAGCCGGCAATCGCCGGACGGCAAGCTGCCGCTCGGGCGCGTGCTGTTCCGCCCCGCATGGCTCTGGTAGGCGCCGCCAGCACCCGGTTCGCATGCTATCCTCGCACCCACCATGGAAACCCTGACGGGGCTGGCCCCAGGCCACTCCCGCCCCCAAACAAGAAATCGATCTGGAGGCCCTGATGAGTGACAACATCGAGTCCACCCTCACCGAGACGCGCCACTTCGCGCCGCCGGCGGAGTTCACCGCAAACGCCCGCCTGAAGCCGGCCGACCTGGAGGCCCTGCACCAGAAGGCCGAGGCCGACTACGAGGGCTTCTGGTGCGATCTCGCGCGCGAGCAGATCGACTGGCAGACTGAGTTCACCCAGGGCCTGGACGAGTCCAACGCGCCGCACTACCAGTGGTTCGCCGACGGACGCATGAACGTCTCCTACAACTGCATCGACCGCCATCTCGAGGTGCGCGGCAACAAGACCGCCCTGATCTTCGAGGCGGAGAACGGCGACACCCGCCACCTGACCTACCGCGATCTCTACAACGAGGTCGGCAAGCTGGCCAATGCCCTCAAGGGCATGGGCGTGGAGAAGGGCGACCGCGTCATCATCTACATGCCGATGAACGCCGAGGCCGTGATCGCCATGCAGGCCTGCGCCCGCATCGGCGCGATCCACTCGGTGGTGTTCGGCGGCTTCTCCGCGGACGCGCTGCGTGACCGCGTGGTGGATTCCGGCGCCAAGGTCGTGATCACTGCCGACGGCGGCGAGCGCGGCGGCAAGGTCGTGGGGCTCAAGGCCAACGTCGACAAGGCGCTCGACTCCAACCCGGGCGATGTCGAGAAGGTCGTGGTCTGCAAGCGCGCCGGCAACGACGTGACCATGCACGAAGGCCGCGACGTCTGGTGGGAGGACGCGGTGGACGGCGAATCCGTCGACTGCGAGCCCGAGTGGGTGGAATCCGAGCATCCGCTGTTCCTGCTCTACACCTCCGGCTCCACCGGCAAGCCCAAGGGCATCCAGCACTCCAGCGCCGGCTACCTGCTGGGCGCGATCGTCACCAACCAGTGGGTGTTCGACCTGCAGGGCGACGACGTCTACTGGTGCACCGCGGATGTCGGCTGGATCACCGGCCACACCTACGTCGCCTATGGCCCGCTCGCCGTGGGCGCCACCCAGGTCGTCTACGAAGGCACGCCGACCGTTCCGGACGCCGGGCGCTGGTGGAAGATGTGCCAGGACCACGGCGTGACCGTGTTCTACACCGCCCCCACCGCGATCCGCGCGCTGATGAAGGCCGGCCCGGACCTCCCCAAACAGTACGACCTGTCCAAACTGCGCCTGCTGGGCACGGTCGGCGAGCCGATCAACCCCGAGGCCTGGATGTGGTACTACACCACCGTCGGCCAGGAGCGCTGCCCCATCGTCGACACCTGGTGGCAGACCGAGACCGGCGCCAACATGATCGCCCCGATCCCCGGCGCGACCACGCTGGTCCCCGGCTCCTGCACGCGCCCCCTCCCCGGCGTGGCCGCCGACGTGGTCGACGAGCAGGGCAACAGCCTGGGCGCGGACCAGGGCGGCTACCTGGTCATCAAGAAGCCCTGGCCGCACATGCTGCGCACCGTCTGGGGCGACGACCAGCGCTACAAGGACACCTACTGGCCCAAGTTCGGTGGCAAGTATTACCTGGCGGGCGACTCCGCCCGGCGTGACGCCGAAGGCAACTTCTGGATCATGGGCCGCATCGACGACGTGCTGAACGTCTCCGGCCACCGCATGGGCACCATGGAGGTCGAATCCGCCCTGGTCGCGCACAAGGCGGTGGCCGAGGCCGCCGTGGTCGGCCGCCCGCACGACGTGAAGGGCGAGGCCATCGTCGCCTTCGTGATCCTGCAGGGCGACCGCCTGACCGGCGACGAGGCCGACGCGATGATCAAGGAACTGCGCAACTGGGTGGCCGACCAGATCGGCCCGATCGCCAAGCCGGACGACATCCGCTTCGCCGACGGCCTGCCCAAGACCCGCTCAGGCAAGATCATGCGCCGCCTGCTGCGCTCCATCGCCAAGGGCGAGGAGATCACCTCCGACACCTCCACGCTGGAGAACGAGGCCGTGATCCCGCAGCTCCAGGGCAAGGCCTGAACCGGAGGCCGGGGTATCGCACCCCGGCCCTCAATACCCCCGTAGGAGGCCAGCCCCCTGGCCGATAGGACGCCGGATCGGCCCCCATCGGCCAGAGGGCTGGCCTCCAACCATTCCGGGGTATCATTTCGTAACCACACCCCTGTCTCCGCACCCCCTGCACGCAAACCCCAGGCCGCCCAACGCATGAGCACCCACCACTCCGGCAACTCCAAGGACCCGTCCCAGGCCCCGCGCCTGCGCGTACTACTGGGCGAGGTCACCGCGATGGGCCCGGGCAAGGCCATGCTGCTAGAGGCGATCCGCGACAAGGGATCGATCTCCGCGGCCGCGCGCAGTGTGGGCATGTCCTACCGCCGCGCCTGGGACCTGGTCGAGACCATGAACCAGAGCTTCCGCGAACCGGTGATCACCACTGCCAAGGGTGGCTCCGGCGGCGGGGGCGCACAGGTCACCGAATTCGGCGAGACGGTCCTGGCGCGCTACCGCGACATGGAACGCCAGGCCTGCGAGGCCCTGCGAGACGAACTGCACTCCTTCGCCGACTTCCTCGCCGAAGACCACAAGCCGTAACCAAAGCCCGAGCCTTGACGGCCCTCCCCCGGCCCCGCATCATTGCGCCACTCGATATGCAAACTGAAATATAACGAACCGCGTACCCATCCTGACATAAAGCCCGTCACTGCGAGGAGCCACGCGACGAAGCAGTCGCCCAACGGAACCACCCGAGCCAACCGCAACCCGCACCCACAGGGAACCCTCCCCAACATGCACCTGCGCGCCCTCCTCCTGACCCTGCTCCTCCTGCTGCCCGGCCTGGCCGCCGCCAACGGCCCGCTGACCATCGCCGCCGCCTCGGACCTGCGCTTTGCCCTGGACGAGATCCTGGACGCCTACCGCGAGGCGCACCCGGACGACGCGGTACGCGTCACCTACGGCTCCTCCGGGCGCATGACCACGCAGATCATGAACGGTGCGCCGTACGACGTGTTCTTCTCCGCCGACATCGCCTACCCGCAGAAGCTGCGCGCCGAGGGTCACGCGGTCACCGAACCGGAGGTCTACGCCATCGGCCGCATCGTGCTGTGGAGCAACCGCATGGATGCCTCCACGATGACGCTGGAAGACCTGACGCGCGACGATATCCGCCGCGTCGCCATCGCCTCGCCCACCCACGCCCCCTACGGCGTGCGCGCGAAGGAGGCGCTGCAGTCCGCCGGCGTCTGGGACGCGCTGCAGCCCAAGATCGTCAACGGCGACAACATCGCCCAGACCGCGCGCATGGTGCAGGCAGGCGGCGCGGACATCGGCATCATCGCGCTGTCGCTGGCCGAGTTTCCCGATCTGGCCGAGCACCCGCACCACCTGATCGACGACGCGCTGCACGAACCCCTGACTCAGGGCTTCATCATCACTCGGCGCGGAGAACACAACGAGACCGCGCACCGCTTCGCGGACTACATGAACGCCGACACCGCCCGCGAGATCATGCGTCGCTACGGCTTCGTGATGCCCGGCGACGACCTCGCCGAAAACCGCTCCGCCGAAGCCACCAAGGCCGCCCCGTAAGCGCCCATGTTCGACCTGAGCCCAACGGACTGGATGGCGATCGAGGTCACCCTCAAGCTCGCGCTCTACACCACGCTGATCCTGCTGGTGATCGCCACGCCCATCGCCTGGTGGCTGGCCAACGGCCGCGGCTCCCCCGGCGTACGCACCGCGGTGCAGGCCCTCGTCGCCCTGCCGCTGGTGCTGCCGCCCACCGTGCTCGGCTTCTACCTGCTGGTGCTGCTCGGCCCGGCCGGGCCAGTCGGCAGCACGCTGGAGAGCTGGGGCCTGAACCACCTGGCCTTCACCTTCCAGGGCATCCTCATCGGCTCGGTAATCTACTCCCTGCCGTTCGCGGTGCAGCCGCTGCAGCAGGCCTTCGCCAACCTCGGCCGCCGCCCGGTGGAGATCGCCGGCTCGCTGGGCGCCGGGCGCATCGACCGCTTCGTCACCGTGATCCTGCCGATGACCCGCGGCGGCTTCATCGTCGCCGCCACACTCGCCTTCGCCCACACCCTAGGCGAGTTCGGCGTGATCCTGATGCTGGGCGGCGCGATCCCCGGCGAGACCCAGGTGCTGTCCATCCTGATCTACGACCACGCCGAGGCGATGGACTTCGACTCCGCCCACCGCCTCTCCTTCGGCCTGCTGATCTTCGCCTTCGCCGTACTGTTCATCGTCTACGCGATCAACCGCCGCTTCGACACGGTGCGCCTGTGACCCGGCCCGAGCCCGACACGCTGCGCATAAAGGCCCGGATGGAACGCTCCGGCTTCGCACTGGACGTGGACACCGCCTTCCCGCTGGAGGGCGTCACCGCCCTGTTCGGCCGCTCCGGCTGCGGCAAGACCACGCTGCTGCGCATCATCGCCGGGCTGGAACACCCGCCCGGCGGCGAGGTGCACTTTCGCGATACCGCCTGGCAGTCCGGCAAGACCTTCGTCCCGCTGCACCGCCGCCGCGTCGGCCTCGTGTTCCAGGAGTCCACCCTGCTCCCGCACCTGTCCGTGCGCGGCAACCTGCTCTACGGCTACAAGCGCACACCGGAGCCGTTGCGTCGCCTGCACCTGGACGAGGTCACCCGCCTGCTCGGCATCGACGACCTGCTGGAGCGCCGCGCCGACCAGCTCTCCGGCGGCCAGCGCCAGCGCGTCGCCCTCGGCCGCGCCCTGCTCACCAGCCCCGACCTGCTACTGCTCGACGAGCCCCTGAACGCCCTGGACACCCAGACCAAGCGCGAGATCATGCCCTTCCTCGCACGCCTGGCCGAGGAGACCGGCATCCCCAGCCTGCTCGTCACCCACACCCCGGACGAGGTCGAACGCCTCGCCACCCGCGTCGCCTTCATGCACGACGGCCAACTCGAACGCCTGGAACCCCTGCGCGAAGCCCTCGCCCGCGCCGACTCCCCCCTGTTCCGCGACGAAGGCGCCGTCTCCGTCCTGCAAGGCGAACTGGGCCCGGCCGACGCCCACGGCCTCCACCCCTTCGGCCCGCCCGAGGCCCGCTACCGCGTACCATCCACACCGGGCGCCACCAACGGCGCCGGCCGCCCGGCCCGACTGCGCATCGACGCCCGTGACGTCTCCATCGCGCTGACCCCGCCCCAGGACGTCTCCATCCTCAACATCATCCCCGTGACCATCGAGTCGCTGGATGAGGCGCCCGGGCACCACGGCCCCGCCCGCATCCTGGCCACCTGCCGCCAGGACGACGGCCAGACCCTGATGGCCGAACTCACCCGCCTCTCCACCGAACGCCTCACCCTCCAGCCCGGCACCCGCGCCCACGCGCTCGTCAAGTCCGTCGCCTTTCTCGACTGATCACAGCGGGTGCCCTGCGTGCCGGGCCATCCGATATCGGCAAACAGAATGTCGAGCGTCGCGCAATGCGCTACACTTGACAAATGATCAAGTCGTTTCGGCACAAGGGACTGCGCCGTTTCTACGAATCGGGAAGCGTCACCGGGATACAGCCTCGGCACGCGAAGCGGCTGAGGATGCAGTTGGCGACCCTCGATACCGCTTCCTCAATCGAGGACGTGGATATCCCCGGCTTCCACTTGCACCCACTCAAGGGCTCGGCGCAAGGACGCTGGACCATCCGGGTCAGCGGCAACTGGCGCATGACCTTTGAGTTCCGTGACGGCAATGTCCACGTCTTGGACTACGAGGATTACCACTGATGAACATGCACAACCCTCCGCACCCCGGCGAGTTCATTCGCGAGGTCTATCTGGAACCGTTCGGGCTGAGTGCCCGCCAGCTAGCCAGCAAACTCGATGTCTCGCCTTCCACCCTGGGGCGCGTCCTGCAGGGTCGTAGCGGGGTCAGTCCCGAGATGGCGCTGCGTCTGTCCAAAACGCTCGGCCGTTCGCCGGAAAGCTGGCTGGCGATGCAGGACCAGCACGACCTCTGGTGTGCACGCAGGAACGTGAAGCTGGATGCCGTCCAGCAGATGCGGTTCGAAGATCAACCCGACAAGGGCCAACCAACGGCGTAGGCGGCATTGCACAGTCGGTGGGCATCACCGGGTCACACCTCGCTAGGACAAGGATTCGAAAGGCCTTTTAACATGTTCGATCCATCTATCTTCGTGAAAGACCATATGGTCTACCTCGTCGGCCTCTCCGCCATTCTGCAAATCATAGGGACATTGGTTTTGGCTCTCTTCTCATTCCGAGGAATAAAGATTTCTCCAAGCCTAAATACGTATGCGAACGGGAAGCCAGTTACACACGTAACGATCGTTGACGGCTGGCTACGAGCTGCACAGATTGGCCTAACCCTTGTTTTGGTGGGCATCGCCTTATCGGGAGTTGCAAGCGTTATTGACGCGGCCTGAGCGGCATGAGGATGAGCGGCATGAGGACACCCACTTTCTTCTCGCGACGCCCTCGCCCGCGTCGGAGATGGGTTCGGCGCTGCTTCGATGGAGGAGGCGCATCCTGTGTTGGGCTTGCGCTGTTCCAAGTCGGTCGTCATCCCGGGAACTGCGCTGTGGGGCACAGGGGTCTGTGGGGCACAGGGGTCAGACCTTGCCTTTTGCCTCCCTGCCACGACAGGGGCAAAAGGCAAGGCCTGACCCCTTAGGTGCGTGCTGCCACGACAGGGGCAAAAGGCAAGGCCTGACCCCTTAGGTGCGTGACGGATGCGCTGCACGTAGCGCGCGCGAAGGATAGGACACTCACTTTCTACATGCCTGCCCGCAAACGAACTCCATGCCCGCAGGGGCGGGCGGAAAGGTTGGGAGGGTGCCAGGGGCCAAGCGCCAGATGTCTTGGGAAATGGCGGCGTACCAGGCGCGGTTGTGTTCGCCTCGCGGCGGCGCCAGCTTGAAGGATGGCCGAGCGGACTCACGTCAGCGAAGCCTTCGACTGCCGCCTAGCCGTCATTGTGGTACTGGTACACGGCGGGGGTGAAGACAGGAGACCTACGTTCCTCCACCCTCTCTGACCACTGTTAGTTTCATGAGGATTCCGTGTGATCCCTTCGCGTAAACAGATAAAGATCGCGCTGCTGGAATTGCTAGCACGATCTGGCCCGATGCCCTCAATCGAGGTCTATGGCCAGCTTTCTGAACAATTTGACTTGTCGCAGAAAGACCTTGAACTAACTACAAATGGTAACGAAAGCTTATTTAATAAGGAAGTTCGGTGGGCAAAGAAAGATTTGGTAGATGACGGAAGAATTAAACGCCCAACCCAATCTGGACATGGTGTTTGGGAACTCATCGAGCCTACCAACCCGCCTGAGGAGCGGGGCCCATTACTTTGCAAAACGCGCGAAGAGTTAGAGAAAACGGTTCGCGATCTCCCGTCCAACACAGCGATACCAATTGGGCAAAGAAATCCTGATCGGAATACCACAACGGTCGATACATTTGTTCGCGACGCACGTGTTGTCCGCTACGTTCTAGACGCTGCAGATGGAAACTGTGAAATGTGCGGGAACCCAAGTCCATTCTTCAAAGACAATGGCGATCCGTTCCTTGAGGTCCATCATGTAAAGCGTCTTTCCGATGGCGGCAGCGATACCGCTAGGAATGCAATCGCCGTCTGTCCGAACTGTCACCGGGAGTTCCACTACGGAGCCAATCGCGATGCGCTCAGGGTTCTTATTTATTCGAAGGTCGGCCGGCTCATGAAAGAGTGAAATCCAAGAAATGTCCCCGTTTCGGGGTCGGACCTCAACCCCCATCACGGCGAGGGAAGGAGAGGACACCCACTTTCTTATCCATCGACGGTGTTTGCTTCTCCGTCGTGATGCAACCTCACAGGGGCGACGAAGACGAGGAGACCCATCGTTTCCGTTCCGCAACGTGGCGGTCAGGGCCCGGGGTTGCTTGCGGACGGATGCCCAGACTGTATGCTCGGGCGCTCCGCAAACACTGCCAGCGAGAACCACCGCCATGAACTCCCCAGACCACGAACCGCCCGAAGGGCCGAGCCAAGCCGATCAGGACGGCTTTGCCGCGTTCGAACGGGGCGACTATCGGACCGCCGGGGAGCTCTGGGCGGCCAGTGCCGAGGCCGGCTCGGCCTGGGCCCAGTTGGGTATGGGGATTCTGTATGCCGACGGCCTGGGCCTGGAGGCCGATGCCGAGCGTGCGCGCGGATACTGGGAGCAGGCCGCGGCGCAGGGACTGAGCGATGCCAGCTTTAACCTGGGGGTGATGGCGGAGAAGGCCGACCCCGCCGATACCGAGGCCGCCCGACTCTGGTACGGGCACGCGGCCGAGGCGGGTCACGTCGTGGCGCAGAACAATCTGGCCGTGCTGCTGCAGAACGCGGGCGACGAGGCCGCCGCCACCGAGGCCGTCCAGTGGTGGAAACGCGCCGCGGAGCACGGCGACACCGACGCCCTGAACAGTCTCGGCGTCGCGCATCAGCAAGGCAGCGGATGCGCGCGCGACCGGGCTGCGGCAGCCGAGTACTACGCCCGGGCCGCCGAGGCGGGACACCGCGACGCGGCCTTCAACCTCGCCCTGGCCCTGGAACAGGGCGACGGCGTGGCGACGGACATGACCGGGGCCGCCCACTGGTATCGGCAAGCCGCCGAGGCCGGGGACCCGGACGCCGCTGCCCGCCTGGGGAACCTCTGCCGCGACGGCAACGGCACGCAGGAAGACCTGACGGCGGCGGCCCACTGGTATCGCGCCGCAGCCGAAGCCGGCCATCCCCAGGCTCAGGCGAACCTGGGTGTCCTCCTGGAACGGGGGCTTGGGGTGACTCAGGACGAGTCGGCCGCGGCCGCCTGGTACCTGGCCTCGGCGCGGCAGGGGCTGGCGCCGGCGCAGTACAACATGGGCATCGTGCTCGCCGAGGGCCGTGGCGTGGAGGCCGACCTGCCCGGCGCCTGGGTCTGGTTCGCGCGCGCCGCCGATCAGGGCCACAAGCCGGCCGCGGAGGCCCGCGACTACGTCCACCAGCAGCTCACCCCGGAGCAACGCCGCGACGCCGAGGCGCGCAAGGCCGAGACCTCCCGCTAGTCGCCCCGGTCGGCCCGTGAAGGGGGTACCCACCTTGACACTATCCAGTCTTCAGCTCGCGGCCTTGTCCGGACGGACCTGCCTGGTACTCAAGTCCGCGCCGGCAAAGAAGAGCCTGCGATAACGCCCCGGCGTGGTACCCGTCAGCCGCCGGAACAGCTCCCGACAAAAAGATACGTCCTCGTATCCGACGGCGAAGCTGATCTCCTCGATGGACATCGTCGTAGTCTCGAGCAGGTGTTTGGCCCTTTCGATGCGCAGGTTCTGCAGGTAATGCACCAGGGATACGCCGGTGGCCTGCTTGAAACGCCGCTTCAGGGTGCGTTCGGCCAGGCCAGATTCCTCGGTGAGCAAGCGGATCGCCGAGTGCTCGGCAAAATGCTGGCCCAGCCAGTCCTCGCACTGCCGCATTCGGGCGTCGGTATGGTCGGATTTCAGCACCAGCGGGGTATAAGGCCCCTGCCCTTCATCGTGCCACTTGAGCAGATACACCTTGGCAATGCGGATGGCCTCCACCGGGCCCAGATGGCGCGCGATGATGTGCAGGGCCAGATCGTGCCAGGACGTGGTACCCCCCGCGCTGACGATCCGCCCCGACGGCTCCGCCAGGACCAGATTGGGCTCGGGCAGGAATCGCACTTCCGGATAGTCGCGCCGGAACAAGTCCTGATAGCCCCAGTGCGAGGTGGCGGCACACCCGGACAAGAGGCCCGTTTCGGCCAGCATGATGGTGCCGGAGCAGGCCGAGTAGATGGATTTCCCGCCCTCGTAACAATCCCGAACCCAGCGCATCAGTTCCGGGTACCGACCATGGAAGGATTCATCCGGGCCCAACCACAGCTCGGGCAGGATGACGATGGAGGCCTCCGGCTGGTCGCTGATCGCGCAATGCGGCTGCACCGGAATGTCGTTTCCGCACAGAAACGGCTTGCGTTCGCGGGCGACGATGCGCACCCGAAACCCGGCCTGGCTGACGGGCTCATGGCGAAGGCGTTGCCAGAGATTCCCGGCGGCCGACAGCACGTCCACCATGCCGTACAGCGCGGAACCTGCGGTTTCGGGGACGGCAACGATCAGCACCTCGACAGGCATGTCCGAGCGGCTCATCTGCATCCTCCGGTGGCACGAACGCCACGCTTCTGGCTCGTCTGCCGCTTATGCGGTCGATTCCCCGGTTATAGCCTAAAGCTGCGTCACCATCCGATGGCGCGCAATGGTCCCTTCTCAAGCGGAGAACAGCCATGAACACTCAAAACACGATGAACGGCCTGAACAGAAGGGGTCAGACCTTGCCTTTTGCCCTTTCTGCGGACCTTCCCGGAAACGAACTCGGCGCCCGAGGGGCAGAAGGGGTCAGACCTTGCCTTTTGCCTCCGTACCACGACACGAGGGGCAGAAGGGGTCAGACCTTGCCTTTTGCCTCCGTACCACGACAGGGGCATAAGGCAAGACTTGACCCCTTCGGTGTGACCCCTTCGGTGCGTTTCCGGTTATGACGACTGCCTTAGGCTTCGAGGATTATCGCTGATGACCATGCACAACCCTCCGCACCCGGGCGAGTTCATTCGCGAGATCTATCTGGAACTGTTTGGGCTGAGTGCCCGCCAGCTTGCCAGCAAGCTCGATGTCTCGCCGTCCACCCTGGGGCGCGTCCTGCAGGGTCGTAGCGGGGTCAGTCCCGAGATGGCGCTGCGTCTGTCCAAAACGCTCGGCCGCTCGCCGGAAAGCTGGCTGGCGATGCAGGACCTGCACGACCTCTGGTGTGCAGACAACTAGGACACCCACGTTCCCTGCCGCGTTATGGCGAGGCCCCGCCGGGGCCGTGGCCATCTCCGAACGCGACCCCAGACGTCCGCCTCGATCAGCGCCAAGGACATCCACAGAGATCGCCACGGCGCTACGCGCCTCGCGATGACGGTGTTTGCTTCTCCGTCGTGATGAAACCTCAGAGGGGCGACGAAGACGAGGAGACCCATCGTTTCCGTTCCGCAACGTGGCGGTCAGGGCCCGGGGTTGCTTGCGGCCGGATGCCCAGACTGTATGCTCGGGCGCTCAGCAAACAATGCCAGCGAGAACCACCGCCATGAACTCCCCAGACCAAGAACCGCCCGAAGGGCCGAGCCAAGCCGATCAGGAGGGCTTTGCGGCGTTCGAACGGGGCGACTATCGGACCGCCGGGGAGCTCTGGTCGGCCAGCGCCGAGGCGGGCTCCGCCTGGGCCCAGTTGGGCATGGGGATTCTGTATGCCGACGGTCTGGGCCTTGAGGCCGATACCGAGCGTGCGCGCGGGTACTGGGAACAGGCCGCGGCGCAGGGGCTGAGCGATGCCAGCTTTAACTTGGGTGTGATGGCGGAGAAGGCGGACCCGGCCGATACCGAGGCCGCCCGACACTGGTATGGCCACGCGGCCGAGGCGGGTCACGTCGTGGCGCAGAACAATCTGGCCGTGCTGCTGCAGAACGCGGGCGACGAGGCCGCCGCCACCGAAGCCGTCCAGTGGTGGCAACGCGCCGCGGAGCACGGCGACCCCGACGCCCTGAACAGTCTCGGCGTCGCGCATCAGCAAGGCAGCGGGTGCGCGCGCGACCGGGCTGCGGCAGCCGAGTACTACGCCCGGGCCGCCGAGGCGGGACACCGCGACGCGGCCTTCAACCTCGCCCTGGCCCTGGAACAAGGCGACGGCGTGGCGACGGACATGACCGGGGCCGCCCACTGGTATCGGCAAGCCGCCGAAGCCGGAGACCCGGACGCCGCCGCCCGCCTGGGCAACCTCTGCCGCGACGGCAACGGCACACAGGAAGACCTGACGGCGGCGGCCCACTGGTATCGCGCCGCGGCCGAAGCCGGCCATCCCCAGGCCCAGGCGAACCTGGGTGTCCTCCTCGAACGGGGGCTTGGAGTGACTCAGGACGAGTCGGCCGCGGCCTCCTGGTACCTGGCCTCGGCGCGCCAGGGGCTGGCCCCGGCGCAGTACAACATGGGCATCGTGCTCGCCGAGGGCCGTGGCGTGGAGGCCGATCTACCCGGCGCCTGGGTCTGGTTCGCGCGCGCCGCCGATCAGGGCCACAAGCCGGCCGCGGAGGCCCGCGACTACGTCCACCAGCAGCTCACCCCGGAGCAACGCAGCGAGGCCGAGGCGCGCAAGGCCGAGACCTCGCGCTAGTCCGCCAGCGCGGGCAGCCTAAGCGCAGTAAGCAGAGGCCAGCCAGCTCGCTCCCGGCCCCGTCATGGCGAGGCCCCACAGGGGCCGTGGCCATCTCCAAACGCAGCCCCGGACGTCCGCCTCGATCAGCGCCCGGCCATCCCGTCAGCGATCGCCATGGCGTTGCACGCCTCGCGATGACGGAGCCGGCCCGCGAAGGCGACCGTCACCCTCGGCCGACGCAGCGCGACCCGGTAACCGCAACATCCGCTCCCCCGCCGCAAGATTGTGGAAGCCACCCCGACCGGGCCAAGCCAGAATCCTGGATAAAGGCCGCGCGCACGCATCCCATTGGCGGGGCCCATGACAGAGAAAAGGCTACGCACGGCCCGCGGCCGGCCAAGCCATGGACCCCAGGAGGTGCCTCATGTACGACCACTCGATCCGCCCCACGGGAGCGCTTCGCCACCTGGCCACGGCTGCCGCCGCGCTCGCCCTGGCCGCCCCATTGGCGAGCCTGGCGGCCGACGAAGGCCAGGCCTTTATCTGGGCGCCGGACGCCCCCGATCTCGAATGGAACCCCTGCCCGGCCTTCATGCCCGACGACTGCCGCCTGGCCGTCCTCCAGGGCGACCCGGCCGAGCCCAACGCCGATGTGTTCTTCCTGCTGCCCGGCAACAGCACCGCGCCCCATCACTGGCACACCAGCGCCGAGCGCATGGTGCTGGTCCAGGGCGAGATGCAGGTGGACTATGACGATCAGGAACCGGTAGTGCTTCGGCCCGGGACCTACGCCTATGGCCCTGCGCGACTGGCGCATACCACCCACTGCATCTCGGACGAGGACTGCATCCTGTTCATCGCGTTCGAAGAACCGGTGGACGCGCACGAGACACACGGTCACTGAGGCCAGCCGATCCCTGCCATCCGGGCTTGACGCCCCGGGCTCGTTCCAACGGGCGGGCAGAACGACAAGCCTTTGCGCAATGCGCCGAGAGCCGGCGCATTGCCAGCAACGAGGCAGGGAGGCGAGTACGCGCCTTATTCGGTAGCGGCGTCGCGGGGCCACTCGCGAAAGCCTTCGCGAACCGAAAGGCAGCGGGTATACCCCAGGTCCCGCAGCAGTTCGGCGGCGCGCAGGCTGCGCCGGCCGCTGTTGCACAGGCACAGCAGGATCTGGTCCTGGGTGACGTGATGCCGGTTAATCAGGGAGATGAAGTGCTGGAAGTCGCGATCATCCGGCTCGTCCGCGTCCAGCAGCTCCTGCTCTTCCTCCGACAGGCCCCGACCCAGTAGCTGCTTCAGGCGGAACAGGGGCACCGGGACCGCCCCTTCCACCTCGCCCTCCAGTTCCAGCTCGAAGGGCTGACGGATATCCAGCAGCACCGCCAGACCAATATCCACCAGCTCGCGGGCCGCGTTGACGCTGATCTCCAGCTTTGGATCGTCCGTCTCGTTCACCATGCAGGCTCCTTTTGCGTCGGGGTTGTGAGGGCGCACGGGGTTCGCTTCAGCAGGCGCCCCTGGTTCCGATAGATTTCGCGAAACACCGCATGATTGCAAAAGGCCCGAAGCCCGACGCGCACGCGCGCTGGCCCTGCAGCGCCTCCACACACCAGTCCATGCCGCATGCATTGGGCCCCGTGGTTGTACGCGCCGGCCGAATCACCGGTCTCTCGCCTGCTCGAAGCGATTTTCGGGCACTATCGCAAGGGCAATCGTCCCCCATGGAGGCCCCCTTGACCGACGAGACGACCGGTGGAGCCGAAGGCACGCTTCCCCTGCAGCGGCTGGCCGGCTGGGCGCTTCGCGGCATCGCCGCCCTGACGGGCCTCGGCGGACTGCTGGCCTCGCTGGCCTTCTGGATGCTGGCGCAGGAGACACCGGAGCTCCCGTGGCCGCTCGTCTCCCTGATCCTGCTGCAGATCCTGTTCGGGATGGCCGTAGTCGCCTGGGTCGCGTTGTTGTGGCGCCGCGCCCGGGCACTGGGAGCATTGGATACCCGGGACTATCCCGCCATCACCTGCGTTGTCGTCTGCATGCGGCTGGCGGGCGAATTGCTGGCAACCGGCGTGGTCCTGTTCGCGGTGGCCCTGTCGGTGATCTCCCTGACGGCCGCAGAACCCTTCGCGGGCGCGGCCGTTGCCGCGTTCGGGCTTGAAGCGGAACAGGTGGAAGCAATCGGCTGGGCACTGGCCGTGCTTGCAGCCCTCCTGTGGCCGCTGGCCGGGCTGTTTGCGGCCGGAATGATCGTGTTCGGGGCCTACCTGTTCGCCGACGCCATAATGGCCATGCTGGAGTACGTGCGCGACCTACGGCGGATCCGCGAGACACTGGCGTCGAGACGCGACCGCGACCCGGAATGAGACGGCGCCCGGGCCAGGACCGCGGGTACCGGCCCGACCGGCGACCCGCCACCTTGGGCGACCCTCGGCGCGGTTGATGTGGCTCAAGGTTTGGCGCGCGGGGCCGTTTAATCTGTCATCAGGGTAATGCCGCCGCCGGTGGCGCCCGCTGCCATGCGCGCGAACAAGGCGCGGCGCCTGCCGGTAACACCGCAGCCGTCCGCGCACGACGCCAGCACCCGGAATACCGGGGCACGGACGCCTGCATGGATCGGCATTTCCCGGCCCGGTACCTCGGGCTTACCCCTTCCAGGCCATACAAGGACCCGCCCATGAACCTCCGCTCGCTGTCCGTTCGATCCAAGCTGGTCATCACCATCGTGGTACCCGTGGCCGCGCTCCTGCTGCTGGCCGCCCTGGCGGCCCGCGGCACGGCCAATATCGAAGAAGGCGTGCAGAACATCTACCACGACCGGGTCGTGCCCCTGCAGCAGTTGAAGACCATCGCGGACAACTACGCGGTGCTGGTCATCGATGCCGTGAACAAGGCCGATGCCGGGCGCATGACCGCGGAAGAGGCCCTGGCCGACGTACGCGAGGCGCGCACGGAGATCGCCACAATCTGGGAGGCCTACCTGGCCACGACGCTGACGCCCCGGGAACAGGAACTCGCCGATGGCGCCCGCGCGCTGTTCCGCGCGGCCAACGCGGACCTGGACCGCCTGGAGGCGGCGCTGGGCGGGATGTCGGGCAATGTGCAGGGCGAACTCGACGCCTTCAACGGCCCGCTGTACGACAGCATCGACCCGATCAGCGACCAGATCACCGAGCTGGTCGACCTGCAGATCGACGTCGCCGGCGCGGAGGCCGAACGGGTATCGGAGTTCTATACCCAGGTGCTGGTGCGCAGCGGCGCCCTGATGCTGGTGGTCCTGATCGGGGTCGTGATTACCGGGGTGTGGACCTATCGGTCGGTGGCGCTCCCGATCGCGCACATGCGCGAGACGCTGGAGGGGATTGCTGGCGACCATGACCTGTCGCGCCGGGTGAATGTCGGCGCGAACGACGAGATCGGTGCGACCGCGACCGCCCTGAACAGCATGCTCGACCAGTTCCAGGACTCCATCCGCGAGCTGCGCACCCTGACCGACCAGATGGCCTCGGCCGCCGAGCAGCTGTCCGCGGTCAGCGCGCAGACGGACGGCAACATCGACCAGCAGCGTTCGCAGACCGAGCAGGTCTCGACCGCGATGAACGAGATGGCGGCGACGGTCCAGGAGGTTGCGCGCAACGCCTCCGATGCCGCCTCCTCCAGCCAGGAAGCCGACCAGGAGTCCCGTGCGGGCGGCGAGGTCGTGCGTACCGTCGTCAGCGACATCGGCCGCCTGTCCGGCGAGGTCGCCACCATCGAAGAAACCGTGCGCAACCTGGACGAGAAAGGTCAGCAGATCGGCTCGGTGCTGGACGTGATCCGCGGGATCGCGGAGCAGACCAACCTGCTGGCCCTGAACGCGGCGATCGAGGCCGCCCGCGCGGGCGAACAGGGCCGCGGCTTTGCGGTGGTCGCCGACGAGGTCCGCACCCTCGCCTCGCGCACCCAGGACTCCACCGCCGACATCCAGGCGATGATCGAGGCGCTGCAGGCGGGCACCCGCAACGCGGTCACCGCCATGGGTCGCGGACGCGAGATGGCGGAGGCCACCAGCAACGATGCCGAGCGCGCCGGCCAGGCACTGGAATCCATCGTCCAGGCCATCGGCCGGATCAGCGACATGACCACGCAGATCGCCAGCGCCGCGGAAGAACAGAACGCCGTGGCCGAGGAGATCAACCGCAACATCTACGCGATCAACGACATCACCGGCGACACCGCCAATGGCTCGCGCCAGACCGCGACCGCCAGCCAGGAGGTCGCGGACATCGCCTCGCGCGTACGCGACCTGGCCTCCGCCTACCGCATCGCCTGATCCCCACGCAGGCGACCCAGGCGCGGCCCGCGCCACGGCGGCCACCGGACCCGGCTTCCGGGCACAACGACCGCGGCGGTATAGTCGTGCGGCGTTTTCCCGGGAGGTCGCATGAGACTCTGGTCGAAATGGAAAAAAGGCGGCACGCTGCTGGCCGATGTGCTCAAGCGCAACGGGGTCGACCCCAGGGCGGCCGCTGCCAGGGAGGTCTTTCGCCAGATCCTGGACGACGCGGAGGCGGCGGCCGATGCCCGCCTGAAAGACGAGCAGGCCGACGGCTCGCTATCCCCGGACGAACGCAACACCCGCTGGGAGGCGCTGTTCTTCGAGGATATCCGCGCCCGGGCCAGGGACTACGCACAATCCGCGCGCAACCAGCGCAAGAATTAACCCGACCACACTGCCGGGTCCATTTCGTGGCGCCCGTCGCGCTTCGTGCTACCCTCCGCCACGTTTCCCGATCCACCGGTCCCGCCCATGAAATTCTTCCGCCTGATCAGCGTCCTCGAGGGGTTGTCGCTCATTACCCTGCTGTTTATCGCGATGCCGCTGCGCACCTACGCGGACATGCCCCTGGCCGTGACCTATGCTGGCTGGGTCCACGGCATCCTGTTCATCGTCTACGGCGCGGCGTCGGTGATGGCCAGCCACCTGACCGGCTGGCCGGTGTGGAAATGGCTGCTGGTGCTGTTCCTCGGCGTGGTGCCCTTCGGCTTCCTCTACGTGGACTACCTGATCCGCCGCGAAACCGCCGCCACCGGAAACGCCGAGACGGCCTGACACGCAACTGCCGCCGCTCAAGCGCGACCGATCGGCACAGCCCCACACGACATCATCCCGGCCTCAGCGGAGCGCAGAGCCGGGAGCGCCCACGCCGGCCTTGCCACCGACCGCGCCCGCCCCACCGGCGGAGACCCCGGATCACCGCTGCGCGGCGTCCGGGACGACGGAGCGCAGGAGACCCGACGTCAGGCTTTGTGCCTTGCCCTGCACGTCTGGTGGCGCAAGGGCGTCGGGCGCACCCCTTCCACGGCCGAGAGTGTCGACACCAGACGAGTCCGGGTCTGAGCGCGCGTGGTGCCGACCCGCGCCGGCTCAGTCTGCGTCGCGCAGGAGCTGCTGCTCCATGTCGACGATGAAGCCCGGCAGGGTGTCGAGATCGTGCTGATCACGCACGCCCTGCTCGCCCTCGCGCACCAGCGCGCCGCCCGGGTGGTCGTCGCTGTGCAGGAACTGATAGGTGATCTGACCCGGGTAGAACACCTCCACCTCGGTCCATTCCAGGTCGGCTTCGTCCAGGTCCCCATCGACACGGCGAGCGACGATGTCGGCCTCCCCGTCTTCCAGCCCCAGGGTCATCGGCAGCGAGACCAGGTGCCAGCGCGCGCCCGCGGCACTGTGAACCGCGAAGGCGACGTTGTAGGACGCGCCATGTTCCAGGGTCTTGCTGTCCCGGGCGTTGGGGGCCTCCAGCGTGCGGGTGAGTGCAATCCGCCAGGCGCCGTCTTCGTAGCCACCATCGGCACGGATCGCGCCGCGGCTGCCGCTCGGCTCCCGCAGGAACCGCTGCGGGATCACATCGCCTTCCTGCCAGTCGTGGTCCGGATCGAAGGCGATTGCGTTGCCCTCGTGGATGTAATAAGCATCGTCCTGGCCGTACTCGCGGGCGATCAGGGCCTCCCACTCCAGGGCGGGGGCTCCGACCTGCTCCGGATCGAACATCCAGGCAGGCTGATCGGCGTCGTCATCCCAGTTGGTCGTGAACATGCTGGTGCCCTCGGACGACAGGCGGTAGTGCAGCACGTAGTTGTTGTCCGCGTAGCCCATCGGGTGGCTGCGGTGGGAGCGCCACTGCCACAGGTCGAGGAACACACCGTCGGACTGCAACTGTTCCAGGGCCTCGTCATCGATGACCTGATCCCAGGAGACCTCTTCCGGATCCTCCGTGACGCGGGTCTGCGGGAGGTACTTGCGCACGTCGCTGCGCCCGAGGTCGCCGCCCAGCTTGGGATGCTCGCGAACGGCATCCGCGTCCACCTCGGAGGTCAGGCTGCGCATACCGTCGTGCGCGGTCATCCATCCGCCCATGCGGTCGAAACCCTCCACCTTGCCGTCGTCCAGCATCATGGAGATTCGGTCCTCGTACAGGCCGTGCTCGTCCGGCCCCGGGCCGCCGGATCCGTAGCGCACCCACTCGCCATCCTCGTAGCGCCAGACCTGGTGATACCAGCTGGGCGTATCGGTCTCGTACTCGTAATGGATGCGGAAGTCTTCGTCGTTATAGACCGCGGCGACCCGCAGAACCGCGCGGGCATCCTCTTCGGCGGGAATAAAGACATTACGATCGGTGTCCACGACACGGGGTTCGGCCAGCCCCAGAGCCGGGCAGGCGGCGGCGACCGCAAGGGCCATCAGTGATTTCTTCATTTGGCTCTCCCTATATATGGCTATGAAGATATGCTGAACTCCCTACGACCACAAGGGAATTAGTAGGTTCCTCCCGGGTGTCCCGACAGAGATCACGGCCAGAGGCCGTGCAACGCTGGCACCCGCACCCGGCGGGAGCCGCACACCCTCAACGAAGGAGACCTGGATGAATCACCACGATGAAGCGTTTCTCCGACGCGCACAGGCCGCGCGCGAGCGCATCGATGAAATTGAGCCGAAACAGGTAGACGACCACCTGGCATCCGGTGCCATCGCCATTGATGTGCGCGAACCGGAGGAGTACCAGAAGGGCAGCCTTCCGAACGCCCGCAACGTTGCGCTGGATTCCATCACCCGCCAGATCGAGGGGGTGGTGCCTGACAAGGGCGCGCCCCTGGTCTGCTTCTGCAATGGTGGCAACCGCGGGGCACTGGCGGCGGCCCAGCTGGTGGATATGGGCTATACCAATGTCCAGTCCATCGCGGGCGGACTGCGCGCCTATCAGGACCCGGATGACACCCCGGAAAAATGAGTAATCCCCCTGATCGATGACAGGCCGTGCGCCCGAGCCTCCGCGGGCGGGCGCAGCTTCCACCTTGCGCCTGCGCGCATGGTTAAATCGGCCCTCGTCTTTCTGATAGCGAAACCGCCATGATTGCCGTGATCTTTGAAGTGGAACCGCACGCCGAGCGCAAGCAGGACTACCTGGACGCGGCCGCGAGCCTGCGCGAACACCTGAAGGACGTCGACGGATTCATCTCCATCGAACGTTTCGAAAGCCTGAGCCAGCCGGGCAAGGTGCTGTCGCTGTCCTTCTGGCGGGACGAGGCCGCGGTGCGGCAATGGCGCAACCTCGAGGAACACCGTCAGGTGCAGGCGGCCGGGCGCGGCGGCATCTTTGCCGACTATCGCCTGCGCGTGGCCGAGGTGGTCCGCGACTACGGCATGCACGAACGCGACCAGGCCCCGCACGACTCACGCGACGCCCACGGAAACTGACGCTCGCCACGCCCACTGCGCGCAACGGCCCCCGCGCTGGACTATAGCTTCAGGGTTACTCACTGGAGGAGACGGGCATGGGCATCCTGAACGAGTTCAAGCAGTTTGTGGCGCGCGGCAACGTGGTGGATATGGCCGTGGGCGTGATCATCGGGCTGGCGTTCGGCCAGATCGTGTCGTCCTTGGTATCGGATGTGGTGATGCCGCCGATCGGCCTGCTGATTGGCGGGGTCGACTTTTCCGATCTGGTGATCGTGCTGCGCGAGGCCGAGAATGGCGTGGCGGCGGTCACCATCAATTACGGAGTGTTCATCAAGCGCGTGGTGGACTTCCTGATCATTGCGGCCGTGGTATTCGCCGCCATCAAGATGATCGCGCGCCTCCAGCACAAGGAGGAGGCCAGGCCCGCGGAACCCCCGGCCCCCAGTAACGAGGAGAAGCTGCTGGCCGAGATCCGGGACCTGCTGAAGGCGCGCCAGGACGGCTAAGGGAAAAATCTGGGGTACCAACCCCGCGGGGCTGTCCGGCGGAACCCGGTCGCCCCGCCCGCGTCCGAGCGTGGAGAGCCGATCAGGAGACAGGTTTGGACAACGCCATCGAAGTACAGGGACTGGTACGGGACTTCGCCGCCACGCGGGCCGTGGACGGCGTCGATCTGCGGGTACCAACCGGACAGGTCCTGGGCCTGCTGGGGCCGAACGGCGCCGGCAAGACCACCGTGGTCCGCATGCTGGCCACCCTGCTCGCGCCCACCGCCGGCACGGCCCGCGTGGGCGGGTTCGATGTGGCCCGCGAGGCCGCGCGGGTTCGCGAGATTATCGGCCTGACCGGCCAGTACGCCTCGGTGGACGAAAAGCTGACCGGCCGCGAGAACCTGATCCTGATCGCCCGCCTGCTGGGCCTCAAGCGCGCCGATGCCCGGGCCCGTGCGGACGCGCTGCTCGCGGACTTCTCGCTGCAGGAGGCCGGGCGACGCCCCGCGCAGACCTACTCCGGGGGTATGCGCCGACGCCTGGACCTGGCCGCCAGCCTGGTCGGACGGCCGCGCATCCTGTTCCTGGACGAGCCGTCCACCGGCCTCGACCCGCGCGCCCGCCGCGACCTGTGGGAACGGGTGCGCCAGTTACAGGCGGCGGGCACCACCGTCCTGCTGACCACCCAGTATCTGGAGGAGGCCGACGCCCTGGCCGATGCCATCGTGGTGCTGGATCAGGGCCGCGTAATCGCCGAGGGCACGGCCGCCGAACTGAAGGCCCGGGTCGGGGCGCGCAGCCTCTACGTGACAGTGGCGGACCCGGCGACCAGCGACCGCGCAGCCGGGATCGTCACCGGGCTCGCGGGACGCCCGGCCCAGGTCGAGGGGGCGCAAATCAGCGCGCCGGTGCAGGATGCCGGGCTGCTTCCCGCCGTGTTGCGGCGCCTGGACGACGCCGGGATCGAGGTGGTCGATCTGGGGCTGCGCGGCGCCAGCCTGGATGATGTGTTCCTGTCCCTGACCGGGCGCAGTGGCGCCGGCCACGCGGAACCGGACGCCGGGGAGGACGCGGCATGAACGCCATTGACCAGACCCTGGCGCTGGCCTGGCGCAGCCTGGTGCAGGTACGCCGCAATCCCTGGGAACTGGGCGACTACTCGATCCAGCCGATCCTGTTCCTGGTGCTGTTCCTGTTCGTGTTCGGCGGGGCCATTGCCGGTTCGCCCGAGAACTATCTGGCGTTCGTGCTGCCCGGCGTGATCGTGATGAACATGCTGTTTGTGACCGTGTACGTCGGCCACGGCCTGAACACCGACCTGACCCGCGGCGTATTCGATCGCTTTCGTGCCCTGCCCATCCCGCGCTGGGCGCCACTGGCCGGACGCATCCTGGCGGACGTGGTCAAGCAACTGCTGTGTATCGCCCTGTTGCTGATCGTCGGGTTCCTGCTCGGCTTCCGCCTGGAGACCTCGTGGGCGCACCTGCTGGCGATGGTCGCGCTTGTGCTGAGCTTCGCGGTGGCCTTTTCCTGGGTGATGGTGCTGGTGGGCGTGATCGCGCGCGACCCGGAGCATGTGCAGCTGTTTGGCTTTACCGCGCTGTTCCCGGTCACCTTCGTCAGCTCCGCGTTCGTGCCCGTGGACACGATGCCGACCTGGCTGCAGGGCTTTGTACAGGCCAACCCCGTCTCGCTGCTGGCGGAGGCCGCCCGCGCCCTGATGAACGCCGACGGCCCGGCCCTGCAACCGGCCCTGTGGTCGCTGGCCTGGGCCCTGGGCATTGCCGGTGTGTTCGCGCCGCTGTCGGTCTATGCGCTCAACCGGCGACTGGCGCGCGGCTGAACGTGGCACCCGTCGGCTGACCAAAAAAGGGCCGCCGCTTCCCGCGACGGCCCGGCAGGCCCCGTGTGAGGGGGGTTACGGGATCAGTAAACCGGCACCAGCGCGTAGCCCTGGTTCTGGTAGCCCATGACCGCGATGAAGCCGCTGCGCACCGGCTGGATCGGATCCAGGATGGTGTCGTTGTCCACACCATAGGCCCGCGTCGCGGCGGCGCAGACCTCCATCTTCACACCCAGCTCGTCCAGGCGGTCCACCGCCTTCGCGATCTCCTCCAGGGTGTCGGCGTGATCGATCGCAACCTCGGGCTCTGGGTCGGTGTTGATGAACTTGACCGCCTCGGCGATAAAGACCATGCGCAGATCGGGCTCCACGCCCTCCTTGAGCAGGTTCTCGTGGTTGGTGGCGATGCCGCGCAGGTAGGCCAGCATCACGTTGGGGTCGGACTTGCGCATGTCGTAGACCGCGCGCATCGTCTCGATGCCCTGGGTCGCCTCGCGATTGTCCAGACCCTCGGCGCTCGCCGTGGAGGCCAGGCCAAACGGCAACAGGACGGCCAGCAACAGGATCAGCATTCGATTTCGCATGGTGGTTCTCCTCCTTTTATGGTGAAGGCCCGGGTGTTTCGTCCCCGGGCTCGAAACCCGAACCCTTCAGGCTCAATAGATCGGGATGACCGCGTAGCCCTGGGCCTGGTAACCGGTCAGGGACACGAAGGTATTGCGCACCGGCTCGATGCCGGGCAGCAGTTCGCCGTGTTCGACGCCGAACAGGCGGGTGGCCACGGCGCAGGACTCCATGCGCACGCCCTTCTCCTTCAGTGCCGCCACGTGCTCCTCGATCGCATCCAGGTGGTCGAACTCCGTCAGCTCGAAGCGCTCGCGATCCTCGGAGACCATGGTCACGGCCCGCCCGCGAAAGGCGAGGATCATGTCGGGCTCAACGCCCTGATCGGTCAGGTCTTCAAAGGTCTCGCGGATCACCATCAGGTACAGCGCGAGCAGCTCCGGGTCGTTGTTGTTCAGGTCGAACACGACGCGACCCTGCTCGACGCCGTCCAGGGCGCGGGCGTCGGTGGGGGTTTCGGCCTGGACGCTCAGGGTGGTCAGCGACAGGGTCAGCAGCAGGAACAGGGATGCAACGATCTTCATCGGGGATTCTCCTTTGGGGCCATCGATAGCAGAACGGGTTACGGGCACTCGGCCGAAGGCATCGCGATGGCGCGCCAGGCGGCCTCCTGGGTCTCGGGCAGGTAGTGCGCCAGGGGTTTCTCGAGCACGCCGTCGAGGTACAGGTGCAACAGGCGGATGGCGCCACCGAACGCGGCGGTGGCCGCCACCGGGATCTCCATGGGCCGGACCTCGCCGGCGGCCATGCCCTGTTCGATGCACTCGCGCATGCGCTGGAACGGCTGCGAGGAGCACACCGGCGGCTCGTCCGGAAGAAACTCGCGGTGCCGCGCCTCGAGCACGAAACGCATCGTCTGCGGGGCCTCGGTGGCGGCCCGGAACAGGAACGCGATGATCCCGTCGCAGCGTGCGCGGCAACCGCTCTCGCGCTCCATCACCTCGGCCAGGCCCGCATCCATGCGTTGCAGCAGCGCGTCGTACAGCGCCTTGGCCAGCGCCTCCTTGTTGCCGAAGTGGTGATAGATCGAGCCGATGGAGACACCGGCCTGACGCCGGATGTCATGGATGGAGGTATTGAAATAGCCATCCTGACTGAACCGCTCGAGCGCGGTATCCAGTACCAGTTTGCGCAGCGCGGCGCCGCGCACGGATTGCTTCGGGTTCTCTGTCATCGCCCATACCGAACCGAACGTTCGTTCTAATTTAGCGCGAAGATATGGGAAATGCCACATGCGACCCGGCACTGCCTTCTCGCCAGGACCCATTCTCCGCACAACCGACCTTCACGTACGCGGTGTACTTCCCGCGCTGTACTTCCCAGGGAAATGCTGATCCACGTACACCCTCGCCCTTAAAAGAGCCCGGGTTTCCGGCCGATTGCGGTTTTGCAAGCGCCCCATCGGCCAGGGGGCTGGCCTCCTGCAAATGCTGACTCCAGACCAGTAGGAGCCGAGCCCTCTCGGCGATTGAGGCCTTGCCCACGCCCTGCCGGCAGGGGCTGGCTTCCCACAGGCGAGGGACCCGGACGCTCCGCATTGGGATTCAGAAGTCCTCGAACTCCATGGCGCGGAACACGCGGCCGGCGTTCTGGCGATGCAGCTCGCCGTAGGTGTCCAGGTGGCGGTAGGCGGTCTGGTCGATGTTGTAGGCATCGTTCAGCGTGCCGCCCTCGTCGAGGATGCGCTGGACCTCCTCGCGCAGGTACACGAGATAATCGTGGGTGTAGCGGCGCAACACGTCGAAGTCGTTCACCGGGTCGCCGTGGCCGGGGATGATGTACTCGGCCTCCAGGGCCTCCAGTTCGTGCCAGGTCTCGATCCAGCCGGCGGTATCGGTGTACTCGAAGATCGGCAGCATGCGCTGATGGAAGGCCAGGTCCCCGGTGATCAGGACCTTGCGCTCCGGCGCCCAGAGGGCGATATCGCCCGGCGCGTGGCCCGGCCCGAGGTAGCGGATCTGAATGGTTTCACCACCCATCTCCAGGTCCAGGCGGGTGGCGAAGGTGACGTCCGGCGTGCCCAGCTCGGTCATGAACGCCTTGTCGCGGGTGCGCGTGGCGGCCGCTTCCAGGCTCGCCTGACCATTGGCCTCGATCTCGCGCCAGGCATCGTTGTGCGCGATCACCGTGGCGCCCTGCTCCTGCCAGTAGGTCATGCCCAGCATCGCGTGGCCCTGGGCATTCTCGAGAACCACGTACTTCACCGGCTGGTCGGTAAGCTTCTTGATCTCCTGATGCAGCGACTTGGCCAGCAGGTAGTTGTCGCCGGCGTTCATCACCACCACGCCGTCATCGGTGATGATGAACGACAGGTTGTTGTTGTGGCCGGAGTTCTCGTAGGTGGAGGGCTGGGTCGCGCCGATCGCGGACCAGACGCCATCGGTCACCTTCTGCGGGCGGTCGTAAAGGAACGAGTCGCGCGCCTTGTCCAGCACGTAGAGGGGCAGGCCCGCGTCCTTCCACTCGAAGAAGCCGCCGGGGTAGTTGTACACGTTGGTATAACCCATCTGCTGCAGAGTCTGCGCCGCGGCCACGCTGCGCAGGTTCTGGCCACAGTAGACGACGATCGGCGTGTCCTTGTCCGGGATCTCGCCGGGTACCTCGAACTCGATCCAGCCGCGCGGGATATTCAGCGTCTCGCTGGAGCGGATCTGCCCGCCGGTGTGATCAATCTCGGTACGTGTGCGCACATCAATCACCACGTGGTCAGGCTCGCTGGCGATCAGGTCCTGCAGGCCCTCCTGGTCGATGTTGGTGATCTCCGCGTTCGCCGCCTCCAGCAGCGTGTCGCCCGTCAGCACATCGGCCTGCGCGGCACTGCTGCCCACCGCGACAAGGGCCAGCCCCAGCCAGATCGCTCGCATGGTGATTCTCCGGTTCGTATCCATCCCTTCACCATAGCCCTCCGCGGCGGCGGCAGCCAGGCCCGTTGCTTGAGCCGCCTCCGGCAGCGTCTATATTCATGTTGTAGGCACACGGCCCCGCGGCCGAAGGAGCCCGCAATGAGCACCCATATGGCGGATGTCACCATCCACATCGACGAGGACACCGACCACGCGGCCCGCGAACGCATCCAGGATGCCCTGCGCGAACTCCCGGGCGTGATGGCCGCGTCCAGCCACGATGAACGCCCGCACCTGATGGTGGTGGAGTACGACCCGCAACGCATCAACAGCCGCAAGCTGCTGGACACGGTCACAGCCTCCGGTGTGCATGCCGAACTGATCGGCCTTTAAGGAGACGCTGATTGAATCGCACGTCCGCGTTGGCGCCCCCTGTTTTCCGAGACAAGGCACGTCGTGCAGCGGGTAGTGGTTCTACCCGCAAGCGGCGCAACGCAGGATCGGGGAACAGGGGGCACCAACCCCACAAGCCAGTGAAAGCAGGGGCTCGGCCGCTTTTGCGCGCGCACAGCGTTGCGGTTCCCTTGTGCAGAATGACTGCACGGCAGTCACCGCGCCTTGTTCGCGCGCAAAAGCGACTCGAGCGCGGACGTGCGATTCAATCAGCGTCTCCTTAAGGCCCCCCTGCGGAGGGAGCCGCGCGCCGCCGCGGAGGCGGGACAATCCTGCATCGGTCTGTCACCATACGGCCGATGGGGGAATCGGCCGACATCCAGCGTGGCAGCACGCATGCCGCAAGCAGGGACGCCCGCCGCACCGCGCGACGGCCGCGCCCGGAGGGCTGGAGCGTACTGCTGGGCATCGGCCTGGTGCTGGCCATGGCCTATGTCGCCCTGCCCCATGGCCCGCTGGCCAGCGCCCTCTACGTCATCACGACCGCCGGCGCCGCGGTGGCAGTTGCCCTCGCCACCCTGCGCCCTCAACGCCCGTTCGCCGCCTCGTCCTGGGCCCTGATCGCCGCCGCGCTGGCACTGGCCGCCACGGGGCACGGCATCTGGTACTGGCTGGACCTGCAGGGCCTGGAGCCCTTCCCTTCGGCCGCGGATGTCTTCTACCTCGCCGTGTACCCGCTGTTCGCCGTGGCGTTGTGGCGCTTGGGGGCCCAGGCCGCGCGGAACGATGGCGCCTTCGTGGATGCGCTGATCGTGGGGATCTCGGCCGCGGTCCTCGGCTGGGCCCTGCTGATCGCCCCCTACACCTACGACCCCGGACTCGGCTGGCTGCAACTGCTGGTCTCCACGGGCTACCCCGTTGCCGATCTCATCCTGCTGGTGCTGGTGCTGCGCCTGGTGTTCCTGCAGCGTACGGGCATCACCGCTCACAGCTTCCTGCTGCTGGGGATGCTGGCCTATCTGGCCGCCGACCTGCTGTATGCCCACGGCAACTCTGCGGGCTGGTACCGGGCAGGCGGGCTGACCGACGCCCTCTGGCTCGTGGCCTATGCGCTGATCGCGGCGGCCGCATGGCACCCGTCCGCGAGGGTGGAACCGCGAACCCATACCTCGCCTGCCGAGCTCTCCGGGCGGCGCCTGCTGATCCTGGGGGCGGCCTCGGTGCTGGTCCCCATGGTGATCCTGGCCACCGCCGGCGGCGAGACGGAGACCATCCGCGTGGCCGCGATCGCGTCCATCCTGCTGTTCCTGCTGGTGATGTACCGCATGGCAGGCCTGCTCCGCGAAACCCACGTACTGGCGCAGCGACTGGAACACCTCTCCCGCAGCGACGCGCTGACCGGGGTCGGCAATCGTCGCCACCTGGAGGAACAACTGGACCGCGAAATCGCGCGGGCCGAGCGTAATGCCGGACCACTGACCCTGGCCTTCCTGGATATCGATCACTTCAAGCGCTACAACGACACCCACGGCCATGCCGCCGGCGACGCCCTGCTCCGCGACATGGTCCGCGCCTGGCGCCCGAGCCTGCGCCCCACGGACCTGCTGGCGCGCTTCGGCGGGGAGGAGTTCGTGATCGTGTTTCCGCATACGGATGCCCGGCAGACGCGCCACATCCTGGAGCGCCTGCGCGCGGCGATGCCCAGCGGCCAGACCTGCTCCGGCGGCATTGCCAGCTTCCGCCCGGGGGATACGGCGGATTCGCTGCTGGGCCGCGCCGACCAGGCCCTGTACGCCGCCAAGAACAGCGGACGCGACCGCATTATCATCGCCAGCACCGACGCCCTGCCCCAGTCGGACACGGCAGCAACCGATCAAGGAAACATCGATTCATGACCGCATCCACCCGCGCCACGCTGCGCGCCGCCATCGGACCCGGCCTGCTGATGGCCGGCGCGGCGGTGGGCGTCTCGCATCTGGTCCAGGCCACCCGCGGCGGCGCCGAATACGGGCTGCTGCTGATCCCGATCGTGCTCCTGGCCTGCCTGTTCAAGTACCCCTTTCTGGAATTCGGGCCACGCTACGCGGCCGCCACCGGGCACAACCTGCTGACCGGCTATCACCGGCTCGGCAACTGGGCCCTGGGCCTGTACATCGCGGTGACGCTGGGCACGCTGTTCATCATCCAGGCCGTGGTGACACTGACCACCGCGGGGCTGTTCGCCCTGGTCTTCGGGCTGGACCTGTCGATGGTCGTGCTCTCCGCGCTGATCCTGGCCGCCTGCATCGCTTTCCTGATGGTCGAGGCCTACAAGGGGCTCGACCTGGGCATGAAGATCATCATGGCCGCGCTGAGTGTATCCACCGTGGTCGCGGTCGCCCTGGCGTTCCAGGAGGCCCCGGACTGGCATGCGCTCTCCGGCGCCCGGGAATGGTCGAACCTGTGGACCCTGGCCGGTCTCGCCTTCGTGCTGGCGTTGCTGGGATGGATGCCGATCCCGCTGGACGTGGCGGCCTGGCACTCGGTCTGGACTCAGGAACGCGCGCGCATGACCGGGCATCACCCCAGTGTGCGCGAGGCCGTGTTCGACTTCCGGCTGGGCTTCTTCGGTGCCACCGCGCTGGCACTCGTGTTCATGCTCCTGGGGGCCCTGCTGATGTACGGCAGCGGCGTCGGCTTCGCGCCGGGGGCGGCCGCCTTCTCGGCGCAACTGGTGGATCTCTACGCCCAGAGCCTGGGCGAATGGAGTCGCTCCCTGATCGCGATCGCGGCGCTGACCACGATGTTCTCCACCACCCTGGCCGTGACCGACGCCTACCCGCGAGTGATCATGGCCACCCTGCGCGCGCTGCGCGAGAACAGCCACCAGCCCCGGAGCAGCGACCCGGACACGGGCGCCGAGGGCCGGCTGGAATGGTGGGGCTATCGCATCGCCCTGCTGATCGTCGCCACCGGGGCGTTGGCCCTGATCTGGCTCGCCGGCGAGCAGTTCACACGCTTCGTCGATATCGCGACCACCCTGTCATTCCTCTCGGCCCCGATCCTCGCCTGGATCACTTTCCGAGCGGTGATGTCACCAGATATGCCGGCGGATGCCCGACCCGGGCCCGGCCTGCGTGCCCTGGCCTGGGCCGGCATCATCTTCCTGGCCGGGTTTTCGCTGGCCTGGCTGGTCTGGCGCTTCGTGCTCTGACCGCTCAGGAAGCCGGTTCGCCGGCGCGCACGCAGAAGCGGGCGAGGATCGCCACATCATGCCGGGCCTGCCCGGCCTCAAGCGCTGCATCCACGGCCTCGCGCACCGGCTTGAGCCCATCGGTCGCGAGCCCAAGGTCCCGGCTCAGATCGGCGATGATGCCCAGGTCCTTGTGATACAGCCCGACCTGGAACCCCGGCTCGAAGTCCCCGTCCAGCAGGCGCTGGCCATGCACCTCCAGGATGCGCGAGCTGGCAAAGCCGCCCATCAGCGCCTCGCGGACCCGGGCCGGATCCACACCCGACTGCTCCGCCAGCGCGAAGGCCTCGCCCACCGCGACCAGCGTCTCGCCCACCACCAGCTGGTTGCAGGCCTTGGCGATCTGTCCCGCCCCGCAGTCACCTACGTGCGTCAGGGTGGACCCCACGACCTCGAAGATCGGGCGCAGCGACTCGACCACCGCGGCGGGGCCGCCTACCATCAGGCTCAGGGAACCGGCCCGGGCACCGGGTTCGCCCCCCGAGACCGGGGCATCCACGAAGGTCACTTCGCGTTCGGCGGCCGCGCGGGCGATGGCACGCGTCCGCATCGGGTCGATGGTGCTGTGGTCGATCACGATCAGGCCGGGACGGGCGTGCTCCAGGATGCCGTCCGGGCCCAGCATCAGCGCCTCGACATCCGGCGTATCGGACACATTCAGCACCAGCACCCGCACGCCGCGAACCAGCTCCGGGAGGCTCGCGCACGACTGCGCCCCCTCCTGCGCGAGTGCTTCCGCCGTCTCCGGCCGGCGTGCCCAGACACGAACTTCGGCCCCGGCGGCCAGGAGGTTGCGGTTCATGGGCGCGCCCATGATGCCGAGGCCAATGGCCCCGATCGGCTGCAGTTCGGGCGGGATGGGGGATGCGGACATAGGGCACTCCGAAAACGGTACCCACGCACTGTAACAACCCCGCTGGAAAAGCGGCACATGGAGGGTGACCCGAATCATGCAACGCGAACACCTGCACGGCTCGCTGCTCGCCTTCACCGGTGTGATGGCGCTCAGCTTCGACGGGCTGCTGGTGCGCCTGGCCGACACTCAGGGCATGAACATCGTCTTCTGGCGCGGGCTGCTGATGCCGCTTGCCCTGACCCTGTTGCTGCGTGTCCTCGACGGGCGCTGGGCCTGGACCCACCTGCGCCTGGGCGGCGCGGATGCCGGCTGGGTCTCGGCAGGCTTTGCCGCCACCACCATCCTTTTCGTGCTGGCCATCCTGCACACCACGGTCGCCAACGTGGTCGTGATCCTGGCCGCCTCGCCGCTCTTCGCCGCCGTGTTTTCCGGGGTACTGCTGCGCGAGTGGGTGCCCCCGCGGACCTGGGTCGCGATGCTGGTCTGCCTCGGCGGGATCATCGGCGTATTTGCCGGGTCGCTGGAGGCCGGGGGCTGGCTGGGGGACGGGCTTGCGCTGCTGGCCGCTCTGGTGATCGGCATTAACCTGACGTTGCTGCGGCGGTCGCCACGGGTGGATCGCCTAGGGAAACACTGATCAATGTGCACGCTCGCGCTCGAGTCGCTTTTGCGTGCGAACAAGGCGCGGTGACTGCCGTGCAGTCATTCTGCACAAGGGAGCCGCAACGCTGTGCGCGCACAAAAGCGGCCGAGCCCCTGCATTGAATGATTTGTGGGGTTGGCACCCCAGGTTCCCCGATCCTGCGTTGCGCCACTTGCGGGTAGAACCACTACCCGCTACGCACCGCGCCTTGTCTCGGAAAACCTGGGGTGCCAACGCGAGCGTGAACATTGATCAGTGTTTCCCTAGCCGTGATCGCGGCGGGCGGGCTGCTGGCGGCCGTGATCGCCTGGCCGCTGGCCTCGCCGCTTGCGATCACGCTCGACAGCTTCGCGGTACTCGCCGTGATGGGGCTGGTCCAGCTCCCTCTGGCACTCGCGCTGATCGCCCTGTCGACCCGTTTCCTGCCGGCCGGCGAGGTCGCGCTGTTCCTGGTCCTGGAGGCGGTGTTCGGAACGCTCTGGGTCTGGCTGTTCCTGGCCGAGGCCCCGGGCCGCTGCACGCTGCTGGCCGGTGGCCTGGTACTCCTGACCCTGGCCCTGCACGCCGCCCGGGGCATGCGAAACAACATCCCCTAATGTTCTACTTTTCTACATATGATCAGGCAGTTATCTAGATTCTGATCGGAATAATCGCGGATAGTTCCCGTCCTACCTGTAACCGGAAACGAAAGGCATGGAAGCCCGCCACCGGATCCGGTCAGCTGCTTGCAGCGCGACATACGCCCCGGGCGTATCGACAACGAACACACGGGAACACAAGCAGGAGCCCGATCATGAAAAAACGCTACATCCTTCCGCTGGCCCTGGCCGCTGCCGCATTCGTCCTGCCGGGCACCGCCCTGGCCAACGACAACGGCTACTCCGAACAGAAAGTGGTCTACCACGTAAACCACGACAACGAACAGCGTCAGATCGGCGCGATGCGCAATATCCAGAACCACATCAACGCCGTTGGCGCCGACCGCATGAGCATCAAGGTAGTGATGCATGGAAACGGGCTCAGCCTGCTGCAGCACGCCAAGTCGAACGAAGACCTGAAGGCCTTCGTCGACCAGCTGAAGATGCAGGACGTGGACTTCCAGGTGTGCAACAACACCGTGGTCGGCCGGAACATCGATATCGCCAATGATCTCTACGACGCCTCCGCGGACGACATCATCCCGAGCGGCGTGGCCCACCTGTCGCATCTGCAGCAGCAGGGCTACACCTACGTGCGCCCGTAGGCGTTTCAGGCAAGTTCCCCCCGCGGCGGCCGCCATCTCCCGGTCGTCGCTTCGGGCCCGGGCCTTCCCGGGCCCTTTTCTTTGCTCCCATCCGAACCGAAGAACACCCCTTCAAGCCCGCCCGGACGGGAATAGGCGCATGCCCGGTGCGTCTTATAAACAGCCGCCGACCGCCTTCCCAGTGAAGCCCCCGGTCGCGGCGCGCCAACCCCGGCGCAAGGCCCCGTGGCGTACCCAAGACCCGCCCGGGTTCGTGATTGTTTCAGGAGAGGAACCTGTGCAATGAACGCAATGAAACTGATCCTTCCCGCCCTGCTCGCGATGGTGCTGAGCCTCCCCGGCCTGGCCGCCGCGGGCGACTTCGACTATGGCTATCACAAGGTCGTCTACCACGTGAACTACGATGACGAACGGCGCTACATGGCGGCGATGGGCAACATCCAGAACCACATCAACGCGGTCGGCGCCGAGAACATGGACATCAAGGTCGTCATGCATGGCGATGGCCTCGGCCTGCTCCAGACCGCGATGACCAACGAGAACCTGCGCGGGCGCATCGAGAACCTGAAGATGCAGGACGTGGAGTTCCAGGTCTGCGCGAACACCCTGCGCGGGCGCAACATCGCACTGGACGAGCTGTTCGATGCCTCCGAGGACGACGTGATCCCCAGCGGCGTGGCCCATATTTCCTGGTTGCAGCACCAGGGTTATACCTACAGCCGTCCGTAACGTCGGCAGCGGTATCAGAACGACCGGCCCGGATCAGACGATCCGGGCCTTTTTGATGGCGCGGCCCCGGGCCATTGGGAGCAGGCCCCCGAACCGGTATGGTATGCGCACCCCTTCGCCGCGAGCCCCGCCATGTCCGCGATCCGTATCGACCAGCTCCGCAAGACCTACGACAGCATCCACGTGGTCGACGGCGTGGACCTCGAGATCGCTCCGGGCGAATTCTTCGGGCTGCTGGGTCCCAACGGGGCCGGCAAGACCACCACCCTGCGCATGCTGCTCGGCATGACCCCGATCGACGGTGGCCGGGTCGAGGTCCTGGGCCTGCCGATGCCCGAGGGCGAACGCGCCGTGCGCGAACGACTGGGCATCGTGCCGCAGTTCGACACCCTCGACCCCGACTTCACCGTGATCGAGAACATGCGCACCTACGCTGCCTACTTCGGCCTGGCCGGACCAACGGTGGAGGCGCGCATTGACCGGCTGCTGGAGCAGGTCAACCTGAACGACAAGCGCGGCGCGCGTATCGACGCCCTGTCCGGCGGCATGAAGCGACGCCTGACCCTGGCACGCGCCCTGATCAACGAGCCGGAGGTGGTCGTCCTGGACGAACCCACCACCGGGCTGGACCCGCAGGCCCGCCATCACCTGTGGCGCCAGCTGCGGGCGCTGCGCGCCTCCGGGGTCACGTTGGTGCTGACCACGCACTACATGGAGGAGGCCCAGGAGCTGTGCGATCGCATCGCGATCATCGACCACGGCCGCATCATCGCCTGTGACGCCCCCAGCCGTCTGATCGCCGAGCACATCGAACCCTGGGTGCTGACCGTCGGCGGGGCCGGGGCCGGCGATGTGCTGCAGCGCGAACTGGGGGCGAAGGACCGCGCCCACCAGGTGGCCGATACCTGGCTGGTCTACACGACCGAGCCGGACCGCCTGCGCGAACGCCTGCGCGCGCTCGGGCACGAGTCCACCCTGCGCGAGGCCGACCTGGAAGACGTCTTTCTGAAACTCACCGGACACGAGCTGCGCGACTGATGGCCCATCCCGCGATGCCCCTGCTGCCCCGTCCCAGCCTGCGCTTCGTCGCCGTCTGGCGGCGCAATGCGCTGGTCTGGCGCAAGCTGATCGTGCCGTCGATGCTCGGCAACTTCGGCGAGCCGATCCTGTACCTGCTGGCGTTTGGCTACGGTTTCGGCAGCCTGGTCGGCGACCTCGACGGCATGAGTTACATGGTGTTCATCGCCTCCGGCATCATCTGCTCCTCCGCGATGTTCACCGCCAGCTTCGAGGGCATGTATTCCGCCTACACCCGCATGGCGGAGCAGAACACCTGGCTGGGCATGCTCGCCACGCCGCTCACGCTCGACGACATCGTCTTCGCCGAGGCCGTCTGGGCGGCGACCAAGGGCCTGGTCAGCGCCATCACCATCCTGGTCGTCGCCAGCCTGCTGGGGCTGGTCAGCGATGCCCGCGCGCTGCTCGCGCTGCCGGTGATCTTCCTCGCCGCGTTCACCTTCGGCGCCCTGGCCCTGGTGATCACCGCGCTGGCGCGCAGCTACGACTTCTTTCTCTACTACTTCACCCTGGCCGTCACCCCCATGCTCCTGCTCTCCGGGGTGTTCTTCCCGCTGACCGAGCTGCCCGGCTGGGTGCAGGGCCTTGCGCTGGCCCTCCCGCTGGCGCATGTGCTGGAGATCGTGCGCCCGCTGATGACCGGCGCCTGGCCGGACGCGTGGCTCCCGCATCTGGCCGTGATCACCGCCTACGGCGTCGGCGCCATCATCCTCGCGACCTTCCTGATCCGCCGCCGCCTGCTGCGCTGAGGGGCCGAACGCGCCGCCGGGTGTGCCAGAATAAGCGGCCTTCCCGCCCTGCCTGCCCGAGCCCGCAATGACCGACACCCCTGCCGACGACACGATCCTTCCCTACGACCCGGCGGCCACCACCCGCGTGTATCTCGCGACCGCCGCCGGCGGGCTGGCCCCGCTGGTCGCGCGCGAGCTGGAGGGCTTCGGCGCGACGGATCTGCGCGAGGACCGCGCCGGCATCCACTTCCGGGCGGACCTTGCCACGCTGTACCGCTGCCTGCTCGGCAGCCGGGTGGCCAGCCGCATCCTGCTGCCCCTGGCCCGTTTCGACGAACCCGACGGCGATGCCTGCCACGCCGCCAGCCGGGCCCTGGACTGGCCCGCCCTGTTCGGTCTCGAGGCCACCTTCGCGGTGGACGTGACGGGCAAGAGCTCGCACATCCGGCATACTCATTTCGCCGGGGTGCGGGTGAAGGACGGCATCGCCGACGCCTTTCGCGCCGCCACCGGCGAACGCCCCGACGTGGACGCGGCCGACCCGGACGTACGCGTACTGCTGCAACTGCAGGGCCGGCAGGCGCAGCTGAGCCTGGACATCGGTAACGGGGGCCTGCACCGACGCGGCTATCGCGGCGCGGGCGGCCAGGCCCCGCTGCGCGAGAACCTGGCCGCCGCGCTGCTGATTCGCGCCGGCTGGCCGGAGCACCTGGAGGCCCATCCGGACGCGCCGTTCCTCGACCCGTTCTGCGGCAGCGGGACGCTGGTGATCGAAGCGGCGCTGATGGCGACCCGTACCGCACCGGGGCTGCTGCGCACGGGATTCCGGGCCCGGGGCTGGTCCGGCCATGATGCGGAGCTCTGGGACCGCTGCCTGGCCGAGGCCCGCGATACCGTACGCCCCTGGCAGGGCCCGCCCCTGCTGGGCAGCGACCGCGACCGGGGCGCGGTGGCCGCCGCCCGCAAGGCGGCCCGGGCCGCGGGTGTGGACGACTGCACGCGCTTCGATCAGGCCGATGCCCTGACCCTGGAGCCCCCGGCCGATCACGGCATGCTGGTCAGCAACCCGCCCTACGGCGAACGCATCGGCAACACACCGGAGCTGATCAAGCTCTACAGCCTGCTGGGCGAGCGCCTGCGCAGCGCGTTTGGCGGCTGGCACGTCGCCCTGCTGGTCGCGGATACCACCGACTCGCAGCGGCTGGGCCTGCGTGCCAGCCACAAGCACCGCTTCTACAACGGCACCCTCGCCTGCCACCTGCTCCAGTTCGAGATCCATCGCCGCGAGGAACCGCCGGCTGCCCCGGCGCCGGACTTCGCCAACCGGCTGCAGAAGAACCTGCGTCACCTGACCCGCTGGGCGCGGCGCCAGGGCATCACCTGCTACCGCATCTACGATTCCGACCTGGCCGAATATCCCCTGCAGATCGACCGCTACGAGGCGGAAGACGGGACACTGCATCTGCATGTGCAGGAGTTCGCCGCCCCCGCCAGCGTCGAGCCCGCCCGAGCCGAGGCCCGCCTGCGCGGCGCACTGGCCGCCACCCTGGAGGTCACCGGCGTCGAACCCGCGCACCTGCACTACAAGCAACGCCGGGCCCAGAAGGGGCGCTCGCAGTACCAGCGCGCCGAGGCCGCCGAAGCCGCGCCCTTCACGGTGGTCGAACACGGTTGCCGCCTGCGGGTGGACCTGGATGCCTATCTGGATTCCGGGCTGTTCCTGGACCACCGCCCGATGCGCCTGCGACTGCAGCAGGAATGCCGCGGCCTGCGCCTGCTGAACCTGTTCTGCTACACCGCCGCGGTCAGCGTGCATGCCGCGGTGGGCAGCGCACGCCAGACCGTGTCCGTGGACCTGTCCAATACCTACCTGGAATGGGCCGAGGCGAACTTCCGCGCCAATGGCCTGGAGGCCGAAATCCGCGATGGCCGCAGCCGTCGCCTTCCGGGCACCCACACGCTGCTGCGCGAGGACGTGGTGCGCTGGCTGGAGGGCGCCACCGACATGCCCGGCATGGTCTTCGAGCGGATCTTTCTGGACCCACCCACCTTCTCCAACTCCAAGCGCACCGAGGATGACTTCGAGGTCCAGCGCGATCATGTGCCGCTGATCCTTGCGGCGGCGCGCCTGCTCACCCCGGATGGCGTGCTGTACTTCTCCACCAACCGCCGCCGCTTCGAGCTGGACCACGCGGCGCTGACCGGGCTCCAGGCCCGCGACATCACCCGCGAGACCCTGGACGAGGATTTCCGCCGTCCGCCGCCTCCCCATCGCTGCTGGGCAATCACACCCGCCAACGCCGGATAGCCGGATCGCCG
This sequence comes from Thioalkalivibrio sp. ALE22, assembly GCF_000381445.1. Classification (NCBI taxonomy): domain Bacteria; kingdom Pseudomonadati; phylum Pseudomonadota; class Gammaproteobacteria; order Chromatiales; family Ectothiorhodospiraceae; genus Thioalkalivibrio; species Thioalkalivibrio sp. ALE22. The sequence goes on along the minus strand of NZ_KB906505.1, from coordinate 78,441 downwards.
AGGCGCTTACGCCGACCCGCGCGACGCCCTGCCAACATGCAGTGAGCTCCCAAAAAAACGCCCCGGACCAGCCGGGGCGTTTCGTCATCACCGTGTCAGGATCAACGCGGTGGGTAGTAGGTTTCCAGGTAGTCCAGGATCTCTTCCTCCACTTCGGGAGAAAACTCCCAGAGCCCTTGGGTGTCCTGCATCCAGCGGATCTGTTCCAGCCAGATCTTGCGGGTGTACCCGCGGCTCGTGAACAACCGGGCCGAGTGGCAGACCGTGCAATTATTCTTGACGGTATCGAATCCCGGGGCCTTGAGCAGGCCGGTTTCCGGATCGGTCTCGTACTCCTCGGCGGCCTCGACGTGGTCGCCCGCGATCGCGGGCGCCACCCAGAGGAGGCCGAGGATGGCCGGCAACAACAGGACCATCTTCGACTTCATTCGTGCTCCTTACGCTTTGACTCGGACATCGATGTGGTGGGCCTTGTTGTTGCCGTAACCGCGCGGGTTCCAGCCCGGCAGCACCATCGGCTGACGGTCGCCCTTGCTGTTGGTGGCCACGGCCCACACCTGATAGAAACCCTGCTCGGGGAACTCGATGTCTGCCTCCCAGGTTTGCCAGGCAAACTTGTTGACCGGCCGCTTCAAGTCGGCCTTCTGCCAGGTCACCCCGTAGTCGGTCGACACGTGGAGCTCCTCGACATCGCCGTAGCCATCCCACGCCTTGCCCGCGACCTTCAGCGTGCTGCCAGCGGTGGTCTCGACGCCGGTCTGCGGATACGTGATCAGCGACTTCACCGGCATTTCCTCGAGGACGACCATGTCCTCGTTCGGCACGTCGGCGCCCGGCTCCACCGGATGACGCGGCATGCGGTAGCTGTGGCCGGTCATACCCTGACCGTCATGCTCGCGGTCGCGCACCAGGATCTCGGTCAGCCACTTGCCGCTGGCGGAACCCGGGAAGCCAGGCGTAATCAGGCGCAGCGGGTAGCCGTGCTGTTCCGGGATGTCCTCGCCATTCATCGCCCAGGCAATGATGGTCTCGTCCTCCAGGGCCTTGCGCATCGGGCAGCCACGGGACAGGGCGTCCAGGTCGTCGCGACCGCTGAGGTGGGCATCGCCCGCCTTGTAACCGATGTACACGGCCTTGTCCGCGTCGTAGCCGACGTCTTCCAGCACGTCGCGCAGGCGCACCCCGGTCCAGGTCGGGCAGCCGACCGCACCCAGATCCCACTGGTTGCCACGCGGGGACGGCTCGAATGCGGCACGGCCGTTGCCGCCACACTCGATCCAGATCTGCAGGGTATGGTGCTCGAACTTCTCCTTGAGATCGGCGATCGTATAGGACTTCTCCTGATTTGCCGCCTCACCGTGCACGGTGAGGGTCCAGGCCGCGGCATCGATGCCGGCCTTTTCCGGCGGGACGCCGTTGTTACGGATGAACATGTTGGGGAACGGGGTGACCTCGTCGTGCAGCAGGTGCGGCGGCAGCTCGCCGTTGATCGGGCGATCATTCAGCCAGATGAACCCGTCCACCTTGCCTTCCACGTGGAAGCCCTCGATGCCGGCGGCGACGGCGCTCGACAGGGTGCTGCGGTTGAACATGGTCTGCATGGCGGTCTCCGCCCCCATGCCGAACACGGCCAGGGCGGCGCCGCCCTTGCCCAGTTTGCCCAGGAAGCTACGACGGGCCGCGCCCGTCTCGGTCAGCTCCCCGGTTTCCTTGATCGCTTCTTCGGATTTGTTTTCCAGCTCGGTATGATCGTTCTTGTGGTCTGTCATTTGCCAGCCTCCGGCTTGTACTTCGGATCGAAATCGCATGTGCTGCCCCTCTCTCCCTGAGACAGCCGAGTGAATTTTTAGTACATGTTCTAAAAACCTGCAATAAAATATCGGGATTTTTTACGGATTCCAGAATGCCTCCTCTAACACCTGTATTCGGGGCCCGGAATACGGTATAGAATGCCGACCACAACGAAACCGCAAGTCACTGACAATAAAGACTTATCACAAATTTTTAATATTAGCGGAATCTACATAATGAAGAACCGAATTCATCAGTTCGTATATACCCCTATTGTTATGTTTTCGGCTGCGCTGGTTGCGGCCCTGATGGTCACGGGAACCGCCAGTGCGGAATACGAGCCTTCCATCGAAATCCACGAGGTGGAACGCGGGGAGGGTCCAGAGATCGTTCGCCACGACACGGCGATCCTGCATTACACCGGCACCCTCGAAGACGACGGCAGCGTGTTCGACTCCAGTCGCGAGACCGATAGACCGTTCGCGCTGACCCTCGGCCGGGGCCAGGTCATCCCCGGCTTCGAACAGGGGGTGATGGGCATGCGCGAGGGTGGCAAGCGCGAGATCGTGATCCCGCCGGAGCTTGGCTACGGCGAACGCGGCGCGGGCAACATCATCCCGTCCAACGCCACGCTGCGCTTCGAGGTCGAGGTGCTGGAGGTCGAGCGGGCGCCCTTCAGTGGCCTGGACAACGAGGGACTGGCGGAGAAGATCGAGGAAGGCGCGACAATCGTCGACATCCGCCGGCCGGACGAGTGGGCGGAGACCGGCGTGATCGAGGGCAGCCATCGCATTACCGCTTTCGACGAGAACGGCGACCTGCATCCGGAGTTCGGGCAACGCTTCACCGACCTGGTGGACCCGGACGAAGAGGTCGTGCTGATCTGCCGCGTGGGCAACCGGACGAGCGCCCTTGCCCGCGCACTGGCGGACGGTCTCGGCTACGACAACCTCTACAACGTGACCGACGGCATCATGGAGTGGCTGGCCGAGGACCGTCTGGTGCAGCACGACTGCCCCGAGGCGGCCGAAACGGCCCAGTGCTAACTATGGGCTGAGCCGGACCGGGAGTCCGGTTCCGGCTCGGCGTCTGCGACGTCGAAATCCAGCCGCTGGTTCGTGCCCGGGCCAGCGTCTTCTTCCGCTTCCGGCGGCGCCAGGCTCAGCCCCGCGTCCGACGCCACGTCGGCCAGATCGCGGATCTGGTCCAGCGGCGGCAGCTCCTCCAGGCGCTTGAGCCCCAGGTCGTCCAGAAAGCCGCGCGTGGTCGCATACAGCGCGGGCCGTCCGGGGACCTCCTTGTGCCCCACCACGCGCACCCATTCGCGCTCCTGCAGCGTGCGCATGATGCCCGAGCTGACCGCCACGCCGCGCACGGCCTCGATCTCCGCGCGCGTGACCGGCTGGCGGTAGGCGATGATCGCCAGCGTCTCCAGCAGCGCCCGCGACAGGCGCGCCGGGCGTTCGGGCTGAGCCGCCTGTACGGTGGCGGAGAAACGCGAGCGCACGCGGAAGCGATAGCCCCCGGCGGACCGAACCAGTTCAATGGCGCGGTCCCGGTAGCGCTCCTCAAGACGGCCCAGCGCCTGTTCAAGCAACGCCTGATCGATCTCGCCGAGGTCCTCACAGGCCGCCTTCAGGTCGCGGGGGGCGACGGGCTCGGCGGCCGCGAACAGCACCGCCTCCACCGCCAGCTCGACGGCTCGCAGCTGATCGTCATCCGCGGCCGCCACGGGTGCGTGGATCGTTGAATCCATCGTGTCGCTCACGCCGGCTCTCCCCCCTCATCGTCTACGGCCGCCCCGCGCCGGCGCAGCCGGATCGGGCTGTAGGGCTCGCTCTGGCCCCATTCGACCAGGCCCGCCTTGGTCAGCTCCAGCACCGCCAGAAACGATACCACCACGCCCTGGCGCCCCTCGGCAGCCAGCAGCAGGGCCACGAAATCGGTGAAGCGCTCGGGGTGCAGGCTGTCGAGGATGCTGGACATACGCTCGCGCACCGACAACTGTTCGGTGGAGACATGGTGGTGCGCCATCAGACTGGCGCGGTGCATCACCGCGGCCAGGGCCTCCATCAGCTCGTCCATGCTCGGGGCCGGGGGCGGCGGGCCCTCCAGTGCCTCGACGCTGGCGCCCGCGGCGAACACGTCACGGTCCATGCGCGGCAGGGCATCCAGGCGCTCGGCCGCGGTCTTGAACTGTTCATACTCCTGCAACTGACGGATCAGGGCCATGCGCGGGTCGGCGTCCTCGTCCGCCTCGGCCTCCTTCGGCCGCGGCAGCAGCATGCGCGACTTGATCTCGGCCAGCAGCGCGGCCATCACCAGGTATTCGCCGGCCAGCTCCAGACGCAGCGCCCGCATCACCTCGATGTAGGCCATGTACTGGCGGGTGATCTCGGCGATGGGGATCGCCAGGATGTCGAGGTTCTGCCGCCGGATCAGATACAGCAGCAGATCCAGCGGCCCCTCGAAGGAGTCAAGAAAGACCTCCAGGGCATCGGGCGGGATGTAGAGATCGGCCGGCAGCTCGGCCACCGGCTCGCCATGCACGCGATAAAGCACCTCGCCGTCCGCGCCCGTCTCGACCGTCGCGGGGCGCTCGAGGCCGTCGTTCGCGTCAGCGTGCGGATCCATGCCCCGGGCTCATCGCAGGTAGTCCAGCCCCATGGCCCGGCGCACCTCTTCCAGGGTCTCGCGGGCCTCCTCGCGGGCCGCCTCGGAGCCCTCGACGATGATGGACCGGACCAGCGCGGGGTCCTCGGCGTATTCCTTCGCGCGCTGCTGGATCGGCTCCAGCTCCGCCTGCACCGCCTCGATCAGGGGCCGCTTGCAGTCCAGACAGCCGATACCGGCCGTGGTGCAGCCGGTGTAGAGTTCCTCACGCTGACTCTCGCTGGTGTAGACCTTGTGCAGATCCCACACCGGGCACTTGGCCGGATCGCCGGGGTCCGTGCGCCGCACCCGCGCAGGGTCGGTGGGCATGGTGCGAATCAGGCTCTCCACCTCGGCCGGCTCGGTGCGCAGGCTGATGGTATTGCCGTAGCTCTTGGACATCTTGCGCCCGTCCAGCCCCGGCATCTTCGAGGCCGGAGTCAGGCGCGCCTGCGGCTCCGGCAGGATGATCTTGCCGCCCCCCTCGAGGTAGCCGAACAGGCGCTCGCGGTCGCCCAGCGAGATGTTCTGCTGCGACTCGAGCATCGCCCGCGCCACCTCCAGGGCCTCGTCCTCGCCCTGCTCCTGGTAGCGCTTGCGCAGGTCGCGGTAACGCTTGGCGGCCTTCTTGCCCATCTTGTCGGCAGCGGCCTCCGCCTTCTCGGCGAAGCCCGGCTCGCGGCCGTAGAGGTGGTTGAAGCGGCGCGCGATCTCGCGCGTGACTTCCAGGTGCGATACCTGGTCCTCGCCCACCGGGACCATACCGGCGCGATAGGCCAGCACGTCCGCGCTTTGCAGCACCGGATAGCCGAGGAAGCCGTAGGTCGCCAGATCCTTCTCGCGCAGCTGCTCCTGCTGGTCTTTCCAGGTCGGTACCCGCTCCAGCCAGCCCAGCGGCGTGATCATCGACAGCAGCAGATGCAGCTCGGCATGCTCGGGCACGCGCGACTGCACGAACAGTGTCGCGGACCCGGGGCTGACCCCTGCCGCCAGCCAGTCGATGACCATCTCGGTCACATGCTGCTGCAGGTCACCGGGGTCCTCGTAGTGGGTGGTCAGCGCATGCCAGTCGGCGACGAAGAAGAAGCACTCGTAGTTGTGCTGCAACTCGATCCAGTTCTTCAGCACACCGTGATAATGGCCCAGATGCAGGCGCCCGGTGGGGCGCATGCCGGAGAGCACACGCTGGTTGCTACCCTGATTGCTGCTCACGGAATCAATCCCTTCCTGTCAGGAAACGGGCGCATCCACGCCCGGTCAGTCGTCTCAGAACATGCCGCCGGAAAAGGCGAACAGCATCGCCAGCAGCATGGCCGTGCGATCCACGTCGTTGATATGCACCCGGCCGTCCGCCATGGCCAGCGTGCTGTGCCAGTACCCGGCCTCGGCATCGCGGCGGAGCCAGCCGTCAGCCGCCAGGGCGTGCAGCTGTGCATCCAGGTCGATATCGGGATAGGCGGCGTCGAATTCGGCCACCCATTCCAGCCCGAGACGCAGTTCGCTGTCCAGCCGCAGCGTCTCCAGCGGACGGGTAGCGAAGGTCTGTTGCGTGCCGTACAGCCCCAGTTCGGTGTCCAGCGCGACCTGACGCGCCGGCTCCTCGTTCAGGGAGGCCTTGAGCTCGACCACCGGGCGGTGCTCGATCATCCCGCCGACGGCGTCGATCATCGCCGCGCCGATCAGGGCAGTGCGCTGCTCGCCCTCGATGCCACGCGCCTCGATCGATTCCAGTTCGCCGAGCAACTGCAGCAGGCTGGGACGGTCCCAGCGCAGGATGCCCGCCTGCAGGTCCAGGGCGCTCAGCGTCAGCGCATCCCCAGCGCCGTCGTCCATGCGCGCCTGCTCGACCTGCAGGCGCAGGCGCGAGTCCATGCGGTCGTTGTTGGTCTGCTGGAAGGCATCCAGACGCGGGCGCTCGATCCGCAGCCGACTCGCCTCGCCCTCGCGCAGCTCCACCACGGACGCCGCCAGGCCGCCCTCGTAGTCCGGCAGGCGTCCGAAGACCCCGTCGGCGTCGGCCTCGAACACCGTGGCATAGCGGGCGTCCTGCGCCTCCCAGACGAAGGTGTCGTCCGACAGCCTCAGCTCCGGCAGATCCAGGCTCACCAGGATCTGCTCGGCCGACCAGGCGAACCGACCCTGGCCGGCCGCCAGATCCAGCCACAGCGGGCCACCCACCGTGGCGACATGCTCGGCCACCTCGGGCACGGTCATCAGGTCCATGCGCAGGTCGTCGAACGCAACGCGGGTCGTCACGCCACCGCCGATCCCCGAGCGCGAATGCACCTGCAGATCCAGCGAGCGCAGCAGATGGCCGAGCAGGGAATCGTCCGGCGCTGCCAGGGTATCGAGATCCACGAACGAATCGCCGCGCGCCCCGAGCAGACCGTGACGGATATCGTGCACCAGCGGGATCTCGAAGCGCCCGTCGGGGTCTTCCAGGATCAGCTGGCTGCGGCCGCTGGCGCCCAGGTAGCCGCGTTCGTATTCAAGCATCTCGTGGCGCAACTGCACCTCGCCCAGCTGGGCCTCGTGCGTTCCGGCAACGGTACCCTCCACCTGCTTGCCGACCACGACCGGCCACACAGCGGCCACCGCCAGCACGACCACGGCCAGAACCACCCACTTACGCATTGCGCCTCCCTGCGGCCGTGCCGCGCCGTAGCCTCGGTATGCGGCCGGGGCTATTCATCCAGAAATCCCACATCGCCCATCCCGTGACGGATCACCTCGGGGGCATCACCAGTCAGGTCCAGCACACTGGTCGCCTCCAGGGTCCCGGCCCCGCCATCGACCACCAGGTCCACCACCTTGCCCAGCCGATCCTCGATCTCCCAGGGTTCGCTCAGCGGGTTCTCGTCCCCGGGGAGCTGCAGGGTCGCCGACATCAGCGGTGATCCGAGCTCCGCCAGCAACGCCGACAAGATCGGACTAGCCGGCACACGCAGCCCGATGGTGCGCCGCTTGGGGTGTTGCAGGCGCCGCGGCACCTCGCGGGTGGCAGGCAGGATAAAGGTGTAGGGCCCCGGCGTTAGCGCCTTCATCAGGCGAAACGCGCTGTTGTCCACCTTCGCGTACACGCCCAGCTCGGAGAGATCGCGACACAGCAGGGTCAGATGATGGGTCTCGTCCACCTGGCGGATACGGCGGATCCGGTCCGCCCCGGTCTTGTCCCCCGGCAGGCAGGCCAGGGCATAGCAGGCATCCGTCGGCAGGGCGATCACGGCCCCGTCCTGGAGCCGGTCCAGGACCTGCCGGATCAGCCGGGGCTGGGGGTTTTCGGGGTGGATCGAGATCATGGATCGATTCGACGCGGGGATCGGCTGCGCAGTGTAGCGCATCCGCCGCCACGCCCATAAGAACGCGCACGGGCCGCCCGCGCGGAAAGGGGAAAACTGCGAACCCGGAGCGCGAGGCGCGGCCAGTGATCGGTTACGATGCACCCAAAATCAAGGAGAACACCCCATGCTGTATATGATCCGGGGCCAGGACGCCCCCGACTCGCTGGATGCCCGCCTCGCCGCGCGGCCCGAACACGTCGCCCGGCTGCAGGCCCTGCGCGACGACGGCCGGCTGGTCCTGGCCGGTCCCTGCCCTGCCATCGACAGCAACGACCCCGGCCCGGCGGGCTTCACCGGCAGCCTGATCGTCGCGGAGTTCCCGTCCCTGGAAGCCGCCCGCGCGTGGGCCGACGCCGACCCCTATGTGGCCGCCGGCGTGTATACCGCGGTCGACGTACGCCCGTTCAAGCAGGTGTTCTGATGCGACTTCGCCCCCTTGCCACCACACTCGCCACCCTGGCCTTCGCCGGTGCGCTGGTCGCCTGCGACGGGCAGGAAACGTCCGCACCGGACGCCGAAACGGACACGATCACCACCGATACCGACGACGTCGACACCGTCGCCCTCGTCAACGGCGAGCCCATCACCCGCGCCGACCTGTTCACCTACTCCGGTATGGACGAGGACCCGGGCCTGGCCGAGGGGGATGGCACGCTGGAAGAGCTGATCAGCCTGGAGCTGTTGCGCCAGGAGGCGGTCAACCGCGGCCTGGATACCGATGCCGAGACCCGGCGGATCCTGCGCATGGTGGAGACCAACCTGCTGGCCTCGCTTTTGATGGAACGCATCACCGCGGAACTGGAGATCACCCGCGACGACCTCGAGGCGGAGTACGAACGCCAGGTTGAGCAGATGCGCGGCACCGAGTACCGCGCCCGCCATATCCTGGTCGAAGAGGAACAGCGGGCCCGCGAACTCCTCACGGAACTGGACGACGGCGCGGACTTCGGCGACCTGGCCGAGGCCCATTCCATCGACCCCGGCTCGGCCGCCCGCGGCGGCGAGCTGGGCTGGTTCTCCCCGGAGCAGATGGTCCCCGCGTTCAGCGACGCCACCGTGGCCCTGGAACCCGGCACCACCACCGCGGAGCCGGTCGAGAGTCGCTTTGGCTGGCACATCATCCGTCTGGAGGAGACCCGCGACACGCCGGTCCCCGAATTCGAGGATGTGCGCGCCGAACTGGTCGAGATCCTCGAAAGCCGCGCCATCCAGCAATTCCTGGAGACGCTGCGCGCGGATGCCGACATCCAGATTCCGGCCCGGCCCGCCAATCAGTAGCCGGACAACACCCGGACGCCCCGGGCCTCAGTGCCCGTGGTGTCCGCCTTCGGCATCCATGCCGGGGGCATCCCCCTCCATCATGTGGCCACCCGAATGGCCGCCATGGGCACCCTCGCCGCGCTGGACGCGGGCGTGGATCTCCATGGTCCCGCCATCCTCGAATTCCAGGATCACAGGGATCCAGTCACCGGCCGTCAGCGGCTCGTGCAGCCCGATGAACATCAGGTGCAGGCCGCCCGGCTCCAGCACCAGGGTCTCGCCCGCCGGGAGTTCCAGCCCGTTGACCTGACGCATGCGCATCACCCCGTCCACGTGGGCATGCTCGTGCAGTTCCACCACCTCGGAGATCGGCGCCTGCGCCGCGACGATCCGGAGGTCCTGCTCGCCATGGTTGCGCAGCACGAAGTAGCCGCCAGTCATGTCTCCCGGCATCAGCCGAATCCAGGGCGTCCCCTCCATCTCGAGGCCCGCCCGACACTCGCAGACCTCGGGCTCCCCGGCCAGCGCGGGTGCAACCGCGCCGCCCGCCAGAAGGGTGGTCGTCAGCATCACTGCCGGAATCAGCGTGGATCCTTTCATGGCCTTTCACCTCATTTAAGCAAAACGTAATATTGGCATAACTGGGGCTTTCAGGAACCTGCGCGGTTCCCCTACAAAACCCGGTGGTAAGATAACGCCCGCGACGGGAACCTCCGGCCCGCAGGCGCCTCCAAGCGACGGGCCGCACCCGCCCCGCCGAACTGCCAAGCCACAAACGAGACGCCCATGCCGCGCGCCCTCCGCCGAGCCCTACTTCCCGTCCTGATCCTCGCCGTCGCCGTGGTGGGCTTCATGGTCCTGCGCGCGACCGGGCCCGAGGCGCCGCCGCCGGAGGCCAGCGAGCGTACCTGGCCGGTGCAGGGCGTGACCGCCGAGCCCGGGACGCACCGGCCGGGGGTGATCCTCAACGGGCGCAGCCGCTCCGCCCGCGATGCCCAGCTGCGCGCCGCGGTGGAGGGCGAGATCGAAGCCGTGCCGGCGCGCGCCGGCCAGCGCGTGGCCGCCGGCGACACGCTGGTGCAGATCGACCCGCGCGAGGCCCGGCTGCTGCTGGACCAGCGCGAGGCCGAGCGCCGCGAGCTGGAGGGCGCGGTTGAAAGCGAAGAACTGCGTGCCCGCTTCGACCGCGAGGCCCTGCAGCGCGAGCGCGAACTCCTGGCGATCGCCGAACGCGGACTGGAGCGCGCCCGCGACCTGCGCGAGCGCAACCTTGGCTCGGAATCGGATCTCGATGCCGCCCGCGAGCGGCTGCAGCAGGCCAGCATCACCGTGGACAACCGCGAGCAGGCCGTGGCCGACGCCCCGATGCGCAGGGCCCAGGCCGAGGCCCGCCTGGCACGTGCCCGCGCCGCCGAGTCCCAGGCCGAGATCGACCTGGAACGCACGACCATTCGCGCGCCCTTCGACGCACGTATCGTGGAGGTCGACGTCGCCGCGGGCGAGCGCGCCCGACCGGGGGACCCGTTGCTGCGACTGTTCGCGGTGGATGACCTGGAGATCCGCGCCAGCCTCCCGGAACACCTGGTCGCCCGGATCGAGCGCCTGCTGCAGGGGGACACACCCCTGCCCGCCATTGCACAGGTCGCCGGCCACACGGTCGAGACCGAACTGGTGCGCCTGGAGGGCGAGACCCGCACCGGCGACGCCGGGATGCGCGGGGTGTTCGAGGTACGCTCCGGGGGCGAACGACTCCCGCTGAACCGTTTTGTCGAGCTGCGCCTGCAACTGCCAGAGGAACCCAACAGCCTTGCGGTGCCGTTCGAGTCCCTGTTCGGGCGTGACCGCGTGTTCCGAGTGGTGGACGGGCGCCTGGAGTCGCTGCAGGTCGAGCGCCTGGGCGATTTCATCGATGCGGACGGCAATACCCTCGCGCTGATCCGCAGTGACGCCATCGCCGCCGGCGACGCCCTGATCGCCACACGCCTGCCGAATGCCGTGGATGGCCTGCGGGTCGAGGTGGAACAGCAGGATTCCGGTCGATGAGCGAAGCGGAACCCGGCAACTCGCCGGCATCCGGGCAGCCGATGCCCGGGGGCGGCGCGCAGGACCCTGACCGGCCCCCGCGCGGGCCGATCCAGCTGTTCCTGGAACACCGCCTCGCGGCCAATCTGCTGATCGCGCTGATGCTGCTGGCCGGGGCCTTTGCCCTGACCAAGCTCAACACCCAGTTCTTCCCCAACTTCGAGCTCGACTTCATCACCGTGGAGGTGCCCTGGACCGGGGCCAGCGCGGAGGATGTCGAGCGCGCCATCGTCGACCCGCTGGAGCAGGACCTGCGCACGGTGGACGGCCTGCGCAACATGACCTCCACCTCGGCATTGGGCATCGGCGTGGTGACCATGGAGTTCGAGGCCGGGACCGACATGACCCTGGCGCTGGAGCAGGTCAACGACCGCGTGAACCAGCAGCGCAACCTGCCGGAAGCGGCCGAGACCCCGGTGGTCACCCGTGTGATCCGCTACGAGCCGGTGGCACGGCTTCTGCTGACCGGCCCCGACGACCCGCAGCAGCTGCGCATCCTCGCGCGCCAGTTCGAGCGCGAGCTGCTGGATGCCGGGATCGCCCGCATCGAGTTCACCGGCCTGACCGAAGACGAGATGGCCGTCCAGGTGCCCTCGGCGACGCTCTATCGCCTGGACATGACGCTCGCGGATATCGCCGAGCAGATCCGCGCGATGGCGCAGGACCTGCCGGCCGGCTCGGTGGGCCGCGACGACACCGCGCGCCAGATCCGCAGCCTGGAACAGGCCCGCGACATCGTCAGTTTCGAGCGGCTGGTCCTGCGCGGCGACGGCGAACTGGGACGCCTGACCCTAGGCGATATCGCCACCCTGGACCTGCGCCACCGCGACGGACAGGTGCGCGCCCGCGCCAACGGCCAGCGCGCGATCGAGATGCAGCTGCTGCGCTCGGAGACCGGCGACTCGCTGGAGGCCGCGCAAGTGCTGGAGGACTGGCTGGCGCAGACCCGCCCGGCCCTGCCGCCGGGAGTCGAGCTGCAGGTCACCGACGCCTTCTGGGAGCTGCTCTCCGAACGCATCACCCTGCTGCTGAAGAACGGCCTGGGCGGCCTGCTGCTGGTGCTGGGGATCCTGTTCCTGTTCCTCAATCGGCATATCGCCCTGCGCGTGGCGCTGGGCATCCCGATCGCCTTTACCGCCGCGTTCGTGGTGCTGTGGGTGGTGGGTGGCTCCATCAACATGATCTCGCTGTTCGGCTTCATCATGTCGCTGGGGATCATCGTCGACAACGCCATCGTGGTCTCGGAGCACGCCTACAGCCTGCACCAGCGCGGGCTCTCGGCCAGCCGCGCCGCGCGCGACGGCGCCCGGCGCATGGTCGGACCGGTGATCGCCGCCTCGCTGACCACGGTGGCCGCCTTCCTGCCGCTGATGCTGATCGGCGGGATCATCGGCAACATCCTGTTCGACATCCCGCTGGTGGTGATCTGCGTGATCGTCGCCACGCTGCTGATCGCCTTCCTGATCCTGCCCGCGCACCTGAAGGGCGTGATGCACCGACTCAAGCCGCCGCGCGCCGGCAGCCTGCGCGAGCGCTTCGACAACGGCTTCGAGACCTTCCGCAATGGCGCCTTCCGCCGCGCGGTGACCGTGTCGGTCAACCACTCGGGCACCACCCTGGCGCTGGCGGTCGGCGCGCTGATCCTCGCCATCGGCCTGGCCGCCAGCGGACGCATCGGCTTCACCTTCTTCCCGTCGCCCGAGGGCACCATCGTCAACGCCGGGGTCAACTTTGTCGCCGGCACACCGCCGGAGCGGGTCGAGGCCTTCCTGATCCACGTCGAGGAGGCCCTGGCCGAGACCGAGGAGGCCCTGGGCGGCGACCTGGTGCGCGCCTCCGTCACCCGGCTCGGCCGCGGCATCGATCCCGGAGACGGCAACGCCCCGCGCGGCGACCAGTTCGGCAACATCCAGGTGGAGCTGGTCTCTCCCGAACAGCGCGAAGTGCGTAACCGCGAGTTCATCCAGGCCTGGGAGGACCGCGTGCGCCAGGCCCCCGGGATCGAGAACTTCAGCATCGACGAACGCCAGACCGGGCCGCCCGGACGCGACCTGGAGGTGCGCCTGACCGGCGATGACCCGCACGTCCTGAAGAACGCCGCCCTGGATCTGGCGGAGATCTTCGATGACTTTGCGGGCACCTTCGCCACCAACGACGACACGCCATTCGGTCGCGAACAACTGGTGTTCCAGGTCAAGCCGGAGGGTCGCGCCCTGGGCCTGACCACCGAATCGGTCGGCGCCCAGTTGCGCGATGCCTATGATGGCCACCTTGCCCAGCTCTACCAGGACGGGCTGGAAGAGGTGGAGGTGCGCGTGCGCCTGCCGGATGCCGAGCGCCATTCCAGCGAGAGCCTGGAGCGCCTGAATCTGCGCCTGCCCAGCGGCGAGTTCGTGCCGCTGGGCAGCGTGGTGGACCTGCGCTCGCGTCAGGGCTTCGAGACCCTGCGCCATGCCGACACCCGTCTGGCGATCCAGGTCTCCACCGAGGTCGACCGCAGCGTGAACAACGCCGCGCGCATCCGTGCGGCGCTGGAAGACGGCCCACTGGACGACCTCGCGACGCGCTACGGCATCGAATACTCGTTCGAGGGGCGCGCGGCCGACCAGGCCGAGACCTTCGCCGACATGCGCACGGGTCTGGTCCTGGCGCTGGGTCTAATGTATATCACCCTGGCCTGGGTGTTCGGGTCCTGGGGCTGGCCGTTGATCGTGATGGCGATCATCCCGTTCGGCATCCTCGGCGCCCTGCTGGGCCACTGGATCCTTAACGTGGAGCTGACCATCCTGTCGCTGTTCGGCCTGTTCGGCCTGACCGGGATCGTGGTCAACAACTCGATCATCCTGGTGAGCTTCTACCAGGGCCTGCGCGAGGCCGGCCTGGCCCTGCAGGAGGCGATCGTCGAGGCCGCCTGCCAGCGCCTGCGCGCGGTGATCCTGACCTCGGTCACCACCATCGCCGGCCTGACCCCGCTGCTGTTCGAGCGCTCGGTCCAGGCCCAGTTCCTGATCCCGATGGCCATCTCCATCGTGTTCGGCCTGGCCATCGCCACCGTGCTGGTACTGTTCGTGATCCCCGCCCTGCTGCGCCTCTACGAAGGCCGCTTCGACCGCGGCGCCACCCTTACCCACCACGCCACCGACTAACACTTGCATGTGGCCCACCGCTAAGAGGGCCAGATCAAGAGCGATTTACAGGAAGGTTCGAAGATGGGAAGGATGATTTGGGTGTGGACAGCGTGATCTGGCCAGCACCCTGACACTCCCGCACCCCTGCCACACCAGCTACGGCCAAACCCAATCCCTCTTCCTGTCTTCACATCTTCCTGTATACCGCTTTTGACCTTCACCCTCAGTGGCGGGAGCGGTCGGCGAGGTGGACGGGGATGGAGGCGAGCAGCGCGGCGAGGAACAGGAACAGGCAGAACAGGATGGCGTTGGCCAGCCCCAGCCAGGCCTGCAACAGCCCGATCCCGGCCAGTCCGAAGATCGCGGCCGCGCGCGCCGACAGGGCCCAGAACCCGAACCAGCGCCCGGCCTCGCGCACCGGCACCATCATCCCGACCAGCGCGCGCCCGGCCGACTGCGCCGACCCCAGGCACAGCCCGGCGACAATCCCCACGCCGAGGAACACGATCTGCGCCTCCACCGGCCGGCCCAGCAGTGCGCTCAGCCACTGCGCGATGGTCGTGGTGCCGAAGATCGCCAGCACCGCCAGCGCCCATAGCGCCAGGGTCAGCCGATAGATCCGCACCGGGCCGGCACGGTCCTGCAGGAAGCCGAAACCGATCGCCCCGATGATCGCGGTGACCTGGGTGATCACGAACATCGCGATGCGCACCGGCTCGTCCCACTGGATCACCTGCGAGCCGTAGATAAAGGTGAAGGAGATGATGATGTAGATCCCGGCCATCATGAAGAAGATGGACACATACAGCGCGCGCAGCTCACGGCGCTGCCCCAGCGTGACCAGCGCCTCGCGCACCCGCCGCCAGCCGAGCCCCAGCTGCATCCGCCGGCGCATCCGCCGACGCGTGCCGCGCTCCTTCAGGAACAGGAAGGTCGGGATCGCCGAGATCAGGAAAAACACCGCGGCAAACGGCCCCACCCAGCGAATACGCTCGAAGTTCTCGGCGCTGACCTCGCCCAGCAGGCCCAGGGCAAAGGCGGTGGCGATCAGCCCGCCGATATAGCCCATGCCCCAGCCCAGCCCCGAGATCCAGCCGAGCTTCTCCGGCGGCCCGAGGCTCGGCAGGAAGCTGGCGATGAAGGATTCGCCGATCGCATAGCCGAAGTTGGAGGCGATGATCAGCGCCATGCCGAACAGCACCAGCCCCGGCTCGACGAAATACAAAAGCCCCGTCGTCACCACCGTCAGGATCCACGAGGCCATCAGGAAGCGCTTGCGCGAGGCCGTTGCATCCATCACCGCCCCGGCGAACGGGGCCGCGATCACCACCATGGCGTAGCTGATCGCCAGCGCCAGGCTCCACAGCAGGTTGCCCAGGCGGTAGTCCGGGGCATCCCCGACGATGATGCGGGTAAACAGATCGCCGAAGATCACCGTGATGATCAGCAGCGTGTAGGCCTGGTTGGCGAAGTCGAACATCGCCCAGCCGAAGATCTCGCGGCGCGGGGCGGGGGCGTCCTCGGGGTGGCGCCGAATCAGCGGCATGCAGGCATCCTGGTGGGCGTGACGGCCGCCATGCTAACGCAGCTCGGGGAAACACTGATCCATGCTGCCCTCAGCGATCCCGGATCACCAGCGCGTCGCCATCGCGCTCGACCGCGAAGTGTTCGAGGAAGCTGCGCCCCAGACGCGAGCGCGGCAGGTCGCCGTCCGGCAGCACGATCGCGCTGACCCCCGCACGCCGCAGCCCCCCCACCTGGAGCTGGTCGATGCGCACCCGCTGGCCATGCCGTGTGCCGAGCTCGTCACGAAAGCGCACCGAGCGCCCCTGGTCGGGATCAATCCCGACGCGCCCGGCATCCGAAGCGCGCAGCAGCACGGAGTCGGCCTGCGGGTCGACCACCAGGGTCACCGCCGTGCCGTTCAGGCCAGCAGTAACGGCGTGATCCCCCCGCGAATCGCGGTGCACCCGAACCGCTCCAGCCTCCCCCGCCGAGGGATCCGGGCGTGCCGGCGCGGGCCGCGGCTGCACCCGCAGCTCGCGCTGCTCGCCGCGATACTCCACCAGGGCCATCCCGGGGCCGGTGCGCAGGACCCGCACGCCACCGGGCCCCGTATCCCCGGTCGACACCACCGCTCGCTCGTCGCCCACGGACACCACGGCACGTTCGCCGAACACCGCGTGCAGCCGAAGCTCCTCCGCGGCAACCCCCAGAGGCAGCCAGAGGGCCAGGAGCCCGACGAGCCAGAACCGGCGCCCCGTCAAAGCCCAGGCCGAAACCATTGCATGCGCTGTACGATCCATGGGCCGGTTATACCGGGTTCGGCTGAACGAAGCCCGAACGTCCGCAATGGCACCACGGACACACCACGGCCCGGGCCCGCGCGCCTGCTACCATCGGGGCATTCCCCTTCGCGTGGAGCTGCCGTGTCCCGCCAACCGTCTGACGATTCCGCCCGCCCCGGCCCGACCACCCATGTCGCGCTGCGGCATGCCTTTACCGTAACCGTACTGGTGATCGGGCTGTGGCTGATGCACATGAACCTGCGGGTCCTGCCGGAGGCCGGCGTGGTGGTGCTGTGGATCGCCGTGACCCTGCTGATCGCCCATGGCGGCTTCCGCCGTCATCGGGTACGGCGCGCGGCGTTCCTGCGCGGCTACCTGGAGCCCACCAGCCAGTGGCCCCGGCGCTTGCGCGGCGGCCCGTTGATGGCCCTGCGCCACCTGGTCATCGGTGCCCTGCTGGGCGGCCTGCTGCTGATCACACTCGCGCGCATCCCGACACAGGAGGTCTGGGCCGTTCTCCTCGTCGCCGGTTTCGTGCTGGTGATCGGCGAGGCCCTGTTCGCCCGACTGCTGCGGGGACATGCCCACCCCCGGTTCGCCCCGGAGCTGGCCCGCCGCGGGGCCCTGCGCCTCACCGGGCTCCTGCTGATCGTCGCCCTGCTGATCCTGGCCCTGCAGGCGCGCTATCCCGACCTGACCGGCGCCACACTGGAACAGGCGGTGTGGTTCCTGGTGCATCACGAGGCCGCGCGCAGTCACCTGCTGGAGGCCGGGCTGCAGCTCGCCGCGGCGCAGGACGGCCTGCGCCTGTGGCTGGGACAGCAGTGGTTCCCGCAGGGAGTGGAGTCCCTGCCGGCCCTGCTCGGCTGGCTGCTGGTGCTTGCGGAACAGGCCTTCCTCGCGGCCGGGTTCCTGCTGCTGGCCAACGGCCTGCTGCCGCTGCGACCGGCCACCGACACCCTGGGCGATCCGCGCAACGCGCCCGTGATCGAGTAGTCGGGTCCGGAGCCACCGACCCATGACCACGCCGGCAGCGCACACCACCTCCAGCTCAGCCCGCGCCGGCCTGTGGCTCTGCATGACCCTGCTGGCGAGTCTCGCCCTGCTCTGGCTCGCCAGTCAGCACGAGCCGCGCGACTGGGACGCGGACGGCGCGCTGACCCTGCAACTCGGCGAGCAGCGCTACCAGCTCGACCACCAGCGCCTCACCGCGCTCGAGCGCTACACGCTGGAGTGGCTGGAGGCCGGCGACACCGCCGCCCGCGAGCACTGGCAGACCCGCGTGGACGCGGAACTCGAGGCCCGCTTCGCCGCCCTCCATGACCGTGTCCCCGAGGTCGTGGACGGGTACTACTCCCTCGGCGCGGAATACACCCGGCTGTGGCAGCGCGGCGTACAGTGGCTGGGCGACGCCGAACCGGATGCCGGGGCCCGCATGCTGCGCGAACAGCTGCTACCGGACGCCCTCTGGGACGAACCCCTGCGGGAACTCGCGACTCGCGTCGAATGGGGGCTGGACGAACAGCAGCGCCAGGTCCGCGATGCCTGGCGCCTGGAGCTGACCAGCCGCCTGGCGGATGCCCGTATCCCCAACCTGCCACCCCGCACCACGGCCACCTCGGCCGCCGAGATCGAACGCGGCCACGCCCTGCATACGGCCCTGGACATCGACCTGGAGCGCTTCGATCAGCGCACCGGACTGGCCGCGACGGCCGCCGCCGGCAGCGGCCTGGCCACGCCCCTGATCGCCCGCGCCGTGCAGGCCCGGCTGGCCGCCCGCGCCACCCAGGCGGGGCTGGCCCGCAGCCTGGGGCGCGCCGGACGCGCCGGGGCCCTGGGCGCCGGGGTCTGCGCCTGGAGCGGACCGTTCTCGCTGGGCTGCGGCATCACGGCGGCCGGGGCCACCATCATCGGTGTCGACTGGCTGTTGCTGCGACTCGACGAGGCCCGCCATCGCGAGGATCTGGAAAAGGCCCTGCACGAGGCCCTGGACGTACTGGAGACCGAGACCCGCCAGGCGCTGCAGCAGGCGATCGCCGAGCGCGCGGAGGCCCGCCACGCGGCCAGTCGCAGCGCGGTGGAGAACACCTTCCAGCCCTGGCAATCGAGCCGGACACGCTGACCGGAACGCCACGCATCGACACGCCCCCTGCGGGGCCTCGCAATGACAGGGAAAGTGAGCACCGTCATCGCGAGGCGCATCGCGCCGTGGCGATCTCCCGGGGCAGCCCCGGCGCCGGCCTGGGCGGACGTCGGGGGGTCGTCCGGAGATGGCCACGGCCCCTGCGGGGCCTCGCCATGACGGGGAGTGGACACACTGGCGGCAGCGTCCCTGACGTTCGGCCTTACGCCCCTCCCCAAGACCACGGGGACCTGCCCATTGGGTTCAAATGGAACTTTACGACAGGGATTCTCGGCAGTTGGGCGGTGCTGCGTTACACTCCGCGCACCGTTTCCACGCGCCCGCGTAGGTCAACATGAACACGATCCCCACCCGCCACAAGACCGTCCCTGTCCGCGTCGGCAACGTCACCGTCGGTGGCAATTCCCCGGTGATGGTGCAGTCGATGACCAACACCGACACCGCCGATGCCCTGCGCACCGCCGTGCAGGTGGCGGAGCTGGCGCGCGCCGGCTCCGAGGTCGTGCGCATCACCGTCAATTCGGAGGACGCAGCCAGGGCCGTGCCGGAGATCCGCGAACGCCTGGATGCGATGGGACTGGAGGTGCCGCTGGTCGGGGACTTCCACTTCAACGGCCACAAGCTGCTGACCAAATACCCCGAGTGTGCCGAGGCGCTGGCCAAGCTGCGCATCAATCCCGGGAATGTCGGCCGCGGCTCGAAGCGCGACGCCCAGTACGCCGCGATGATCGAGACCGCGATCCGCTACGACAAGCCGGTGCGCATTGGCGTGAACTGGGGCAGCCTGGACCAGGCCCTGCTCGCGCGGATGATGGACGAGAACAGCCAGCGCGCCGAGCCGGCCGCGCCCGAGGCGGTGATGCAGGAGGCGCTGATCGCCTCGGCGCTGGAGAGCGCCGCCGAGGCCGAACGCATCGGCCTGCCGCATGACCGCATCATCCTCTCGGCCAAGGTCAGTGGTGTGCAGCCGCTGATCAGCGTCTACCAGGACCTGGCCGCGCGCTGCGACTACCCGCTGCACCTCGGGCTGACCGAGGCCGGCATGGGTGCGAAGGGCATCGTCGCCTCCACCGCCGCCCTGGCCGTGCTGCTGCAGCAGGGCATCGGCGACACCATCCGCATCTCGCTCACGCCGGAGCCCGGCGGCGACCGCACCCAGGAGGTCCTGGTCGCCCAGGAGATCCTGCAGAGCATGGGGCTGCGCAGCTTCCTGCCGTCGGTGGTCGCCTGCCCTGGCTGCGGCCGCACCTCCAGCGAGTACTTCCAGCACCTGGCGCAGGACATCCAGTCCTACATCCGCCAGCAGATGCCGAGCTGGAAGCAGCAGTACCCGGGCGTGGAGGAGATGACCGTCGCCGTGATGGGCTGCGTGGTCAACGGCCCCGGCGAGAGCAAGCACGCCAACATCGGCATCTCCCTGCCCGGCACCGGCGAGCAGCCGGTTGCCCCGGTCTACGAGGACGGCGAGAAGACCGTGACGCTCAAGGGCGAACGCATCGCCGAGGAATTTCAGGCCCGCGTCGAGGCCTACATCGAACGCCGCTACGGCTAGAAAAATCGATACTCACCACGAAGCACACGAAGCACACGAAGCACACGAAGGCACGAAGAAAAGCGATCGCACCACAGAGGGCACGGAGAACACAGAGAAATCCAAAGAAGGTTTGGATGGGGCTCAAACCCGCCGAGCACAGCGAAACGGTTCAACCCCCTATCGACCTTTCTCCGTGTTCTCTGTGCACTCTGCGGTGCAAAAGCCCTTGACCTTGATCTCCTTCGTGCCTTCGTGGGCTTCGTGGTGAAAAACCAACCCGCGCCGGACCGACGCGGGCGGTGGATCAGAAGTTGTAGGTGTAGCCGCCGACCAGCAGGTCCTGCGCGCCGCTCTCGTCGCGCGAGCCGTAGGTCAGCGAGAAGGTGCCAAAGTCGGTCGCGTGGGCCGCGCCCAGTTCCCAGAACACGGCATTGTCGTCATCGGCGGGACGATCCTGGCCCACCTCGGCGAAAAGCTCGGTACGCGGGGCCACCTCGAATGCCGTACCCGCGAAGAATTCCCGGCTGCCCCGGGCGTCGCGATCATGGGCATGGGCCAGGTAGTTCACCCCCGTGTACACCGGCCCCCAGTCCACCACCACAAAGGTCTCGCCCTCGTAGCGCTCGTCGAGCTCGGTGTAGTGAAAGTGCTCGTAGCCGAACTCGATACCCACCGAACCGACGTCGAAGCCGTAGCCAACGAACGGCACGATCTCGCTGCCGCGACCACTGCCAAGTGTGGAGGCCTGCACGCCGGTGAACACGCCATTATCAAAGCCCAGCTCGAAGCCGCCCTGCACCACCGGGTCGTTGTCGGACTTGGACGCACCGTCATCGATGTAGTCGGTGAACACGCCGATGTTGAATTCGGCCTCGGCGGCCTGGATAGTCGGGATGCCAAATGCGAACACCCCAGCCACGGCTGCGGCCAGCACGCCGCGCTGGAAGTTGCGATGGTTCATGTCGATTCCTCTTCTATCAAACGTTCTTTGCAGGCGTGTTGCCGGATTCTGTCTCCGGCAACACGGTTCGGGTTCCCCGGCATTCAGGCCGGCATGTGCGCGCTCAGCAGCCAGGCGGCCATACCGAAGTACACAGCCAGGCCGGTGAAATCCTTGATGGTGGTGATGAACGGGTCCGCGCCCGGTGCATGGTCCACCCCGATCTTCAGCAGCACCCACGGCAGCAGGAAGCCCAGGATCGAGGCGGTGAACACCGAGAAGAACAGCGCCGTGCCAACCACGAAACCCAGCTGCGGGATGTCATTCGGCGCACCCTGCCAGAAGTAGGCGATCGTCCCGGCGAGCACCGCCATGATTACCCCCATGGCCAGGCCCACGCCCCCCTCGCGCACCAGATGGTTGCGGAAGAAGCGACCCAGGTTGATATGCCCCAGGGCAAGCCCGCGGGCGAAGATCGTGGTCGACTGCGTGCCGACGTTGCCGCCCATGTCCATCACCAGCGGGATGAAGATGGCCAGCGCGACCACCGCCGCCAGGGTGTCCTCGAAGAAGTCGATCACCCCGCCCACGGCCAAGCCGCCGGCCAGCGTCACCATCAGGAAGGCCATGCGCACCTTGACCGCATAGCCAATTCCGCCGGAGGTCAGCTTCTCCGAGCGCACGACATCCTTGTGATGCAGCAGGTCACCGATCCCCGCCTTCTTGTAGAAGTCCTCCGAGGTGTCCTCCTCGAGAACATCCATTGCATCGTCAATGCGCAGCACACCCACCAGCACGCCATCGGCATCCACCACCGGCAGGTACGGCAGATCCGTGCGCTGCAGCAGGCGAGCGGCCTCCACCTTGTCACCGTCGGGCGTGGTGCAGAAGTCCTCCAGCTCGATCAGCTCGCCGACCGCCTGGTCGGGCTCCGCGCGGAACATGCGGCCCAGGCGCACCAGTCCCTTGTAGTGATGGTCGCGATCGGTAATCAGCAGCGCCGCCCCGACATCGTCCGGCATGTTGCGATCCCCACGCAGGCGGGCAGTGACCTCGGCAACGGTCTCTTCCGGGGTCACCCAGAACACCGGGCGCCGCATCACGCGGGCCACGGTGTCCTCGTCCTGCCGCCACAGGGCACGCACCTTGTCGCGCTTGGCCCCGGGCAGGGCATTCAGGAGATCGTCCGCCAGGGCCTTGCCCACCAGCGTCAAAGACCGCGCCAGCGTGTAAGCCGGCAGGGCCTGGACCAGCTCACGCGCCTCCGGCTCGGGCATGTGTTCGAACAGGACCGCCTGCTCTTCATCGTCCATCGCCAGGAAGATGGCGCGGCGCTCGTTGGTATCCACGCCCTCCAGAATCACCCAGCGCGAACGCGGGTCCAGCTCGGACAGGCGATTGGCGGTGATAGCCGGCACCGGATGGATCATCTCGTCGCGGGCAGCGCCCACGTCGCCGGCATGAATCATTTCCAGGATCTTGTCGTTCATTGCAATGCTCCTTGTGCTTAAAAAATAAAAACGCACGCGGGGCATCACAAAAGACAAAAGAATCCCGTGACCGCTGGTGGCGGTCTTTTACAAAACCCCCATCAGCGAGACGAACACACTTTTACTTTTTTCACTGCCCCGCAGTGAATTTCCGGGCTAGACCCGGGGTCGTCGTCTTCAGGCGCTGGCATGGCGGCCTCCTGCTGGGTGTTCATGGGTGTGATCCATATCCGTTACGCGCACAGCAATGCACGCACCGGCCCGGTATCCGGGCAGAGGCAGGACAAATCGAATGGCATGGGAGCCCAACCGCCGCGCACACGGGCGGGCGCAGGGACAGGCTTCGGGGCTGGGGAGGCGCCCGCGAGGGGCGTTAGGGGAAAGGCGTTCTGTCACCCCCCCGGAGTCACGCATATCGCTGACACCGGGGAGACACCACCGCATTACCGGGTGACGGGACCCCGCTGGCAACGATATGCACGCTCGTACCGGCCACCGGCCCGACGCTCATGCATCCATCGACAACAGTCCATTGACAGACCTCTGCTACTCAAGATGGGCGCGATTGTAGTTGCGCATATTCAATGGCGCAACCCGGAAAAGTAAAATTCTAGCCAGTCTTTTGTTCAAACCGCTGGATCAGCGCTTTCAGCTCGGCGGCCTCGGCCTGCATGCGGGCACTGGCGTCGCGCGCGTGCACCGAGACCGATCCGGTTTCGCTGGCCACATCACGGATGGAGGTGACGTTGCGGTTGATCTCCTCGGAGACCGCGCTTTGTTCTTCGACGGCCGTGGCGATCTGGGTATTCATCTCGGTGATCTGGGCCACGGCCTCGCGGATCGTGGTCAGCGAGTCGCCCGCCGCCTGCGCCTTTTCCACCCCGTCGGCGGCCTGCTCCTGACTGGCTCGCATCGCGGACATCGCCTCGCGCGCGCCACTTTGCAGGGTCTCGATCATGTTGCGGATGGTCACGGTGGACTCGTCGGTGCGCTGCGACAGCGAGCGCACCTCGTCGGCCACCACCGCGAAACCGCGGCCGTGCTCGCCGGCGCGCGCGGCCTCGATCGCGGCATTCAGCGCCAGCAGGTTGGTCTGCTCGGCGATCTCGCGGATCACGCTCAGGATCTTGTCGATCTCCTCGGTGCTGGCCTCGAGCTTGCCCAGCTTCTCGGCGGTGGATTCCACCTCCGCCGCCATGCGATTGATCACGGACACTGTACCGTTCACGACATCCTGCCCGGCGCCGGTCTCCTTCTCGGCGTTGTTGGCGGCCTCGGCCGCGCGCGCGGAATTGCTCGCCATCTCCTGGATGGTCGAGGTCATCTCGTTCATCGCGGTGGCGACCTGGTCGATCTCGTTTTGCTGGCGCTCCACGCCGGAGGCGGTCTGCTCCACGCTGCTGGCCATGGCATGGGCATCGTCGTTCACCGCGTCGGCCTTGTCCTCGATCCGGCCCAGCACGGTGCGCAGCTTCGCCTCGCCGAACTGCTGCACCAGCTCCAGCGAAGCGCTGTCATCGCGGCGCCCGGTGTAGATGGCCTCCATTACCGGGTTGTCGAACTGCTCCCGGGCTCGATTGACCGCCTGGCGGATACCGGACGTGAACGCCAGCGACGCGATGCCGCCGGCGGCAAAGATCAATACCAGCAGGCCCGCCTGCACGAGTGGCGAGGACGCCAGAAACACGACCGCCAGCGCCAACAGGAAGCCGACGATCCAGGTCCCGGCGAGGCGGCAGGTGAGGCCGTGGTACCAGCGCCGAGCGAAGCTCCGGCCCCGGTTGATCGCGGCATACACCTTCTCCGCACGGGCGACATGCTCGCGCTCGGGGATCGCCCGCACCGACTCGTAGCCGGTCTTGCAGCCGTGCTCGTAGGCGGGGGTCACGAAGGCGTCCACCCAGTA
Organism: Thioalkalivibrio sp. ALE22; assembly: GCF_000381445.1. Classification (NCBI taxonomy): domain Bacteria; kingdom Pseudomonadati; phylum Pseudomonadota; class Gammaproteobacteria; order Chromatiales; family Ectothiorhodospiraceae; genus Thioalkalivibrio; species Thioalkalivibrio sp. ALE22. Next base: position 53,886 of record NZ_KB906505.1, on the reverse strand, counting down.
GTGATCCCCGTCCTTGCGGCGGTTCTTGACGATGCCCATCCAGGCCCGGTCAGCCTTCAGGGTCTCCCACATGTTCGCGTAGGCGGCCTCGGGCATATCCGGGTGGCGGACGATGTTATGGGCGGCACCCTCCAGTTCCTCGCAGACGAACCCGCTGACCTCGACGAAATCACTGTTGGCGTAGCGAATACGCCCCTTCTCGTCGGTGGCCGAAATCAGGTCACCGTGCTGATCAATCGAGTACTCCGTCTGGGTGACGGGCAGGTTCTTGCGCATGTCGTACGTCCTTTTGATTGTTCCACGGGCTCGGGGCCCGTGGGATCAGCCATACGCCGTGGCCAACCCCTCGCGAATGCTGCGGATTATGATCGCCTATATACGACCCTGTACATGTATCGACCATCCCGCGACAGACTTGAGCCACCACCCCGCGCCCCGCCCCGGGGAGTACTCAGGGGCCGACAGGACGCGCGGCCGCGGCCAGCACGCGGCGAAACCCCTCGAAGGCCACCGGGGTCAGGTCCAGATCGTGCGCACGCCGGTCGGCATAGACCATGCCCAGCACGCGGTCGCCGTCGCACAACCGGGCGACCAGACAGTCCACCCCGCCGGTCAGGCGGCGGACAGCCGCCGGCATCTCGTCATGGATGCGTCGGCGATCCCACCACTGGGCGGCGTCCTCCTCCAGGACCCGACCCAGCGGTCCGAGCGCGGACCGGTTGATCACGAAGTGGCTGAACTCCGGTTCGTGCAGGGTCCCGACCAGGTGCTCGGCGCGCAGGCTCTCGCCATCGCGGGACAGGCGGGCGAACACCACCCGGTTCAACCCCACGCCGAACTGCATCACTCGCAGCATCCGGCGTATCCGGGCCTCGCGATTCGTTTCCTGTTCGAGGGCGCGGAGCCCGGTCTCCAGCAGGTCGGCCCGCGGCATCAGGGCCAGGCGCGGGCGATAGCGCCCGCCCAGCCAGACGCGACCGGGGGTCTGCGGGTCCAGCGGCGGCCGCTGATAGACGGCGACATCCTCGTTGAAACGCTCGATGACCGCGCCCACGCGGTCCGCGGCCTCCTTGTCCGTCAGCCCCATCAGGCCGGCCAGCAGCCCGAGGTCGCGATCGCCGCGCGCGGTGTCCATGCCGCGGAAGACCTGCCAGGCCACGGCGCTCGCAACCATGACCTCATAGGCCCGGTGGTGGGCCGCGTTGACCGCACGCAGCGTGCCCTGCACCAGTTCCGGCAGGGCCATCTGCTCCGCCATGGCACGTGACAGGTCGTCCGTCGCATACCCCAGCGCGGCGTAGCTGGCCTCGTCCGGCAGGGCGCTGAGCTCCAGCATCTCCAGCAGCCGATCCAGGCGCGGCTCGCCCTCGGCCAGCAACGCCAGAAGGCCCAGCTGGTTCAGCAGGGCCGCCAGCGCCACCTCGCCGGGCTCGGTGTCGTGGCGCTTGTGCGCAATCTCGCCTGCGATCATTGCCGCCAGCCGCGACTGCGCCGCCAGCTCGCGATAGGCCTGGGGTCTTGTGACCACATCCGCGACGCGCGGGGCCTCGGCCGCCTCCCGGTGCACGTTCTCCAGGCCCAGCATGGAAATCGCGTCGCCCACCGCGTGCACCTCCTGGCGCAGACCGCGACGCGAGGCGTTGGCCCGCCGCACCAGGCGCAGGCTCAGGCCGGGATCGCGCTCGGCGTAGCGCGCCAGTTCGCGCAGGGAACGATTCACCAGGGCATCCGGGTCCGCAAACACCGCATCGCTGGCTTCGAGAATCGGCCATTCCAGCGCCGCCAGGCGCGCGGCCTCTTCCATGTAGGGCGCGTCCTTGTCCAGGGACATGCTGTACCTCGCGCAGGGGAGTCGTTATCGTAAAGCCCGTCAACTATAGCAACGCATGCGGGCGGATACCCTGTCCGGCATGGCGCTTCAGCAATGTGGGGTCGCGGTCCGTGAAGTATTTTCTGGGTATCGTCATCGTTTTTTCTTCGGTCTTCGGTGGATACTACTTTCATGGCGGCGACCTCCGGGTCATGTGGCAACCCTACGAGTACTGGATCATCGGGGGCGCGGCGCTCGGGGCATTTCTGATCGCCAACCCGCCCCGCGTCGTCTTCACCGTCTTCAAGTCCATCCCCAGCCTGATGAAGGGCAGCAAGTACAAGTCGGACGACTATCTCGACCTGCTGGCCATGATGTACAAGCTGTTCACCAAGGCCCGGAAAGAGGGCCTGATGGCGGTGGAAGCCGACATCGAGGAGCCGGAAGAAAGCGAGGTCTTCAAGGCCCATCCCCGGATCCTGCAGGATCACCACGCGATGGAGTTCATCACCGACTACATGCGCCTGATCATCTCCGGCAGCATGAACCCGCATGAACTCGATGCCCTGATGGACCTGGACCTCGAGACCCACCATGAGGAATCGCACAAGCCCGCCCATGCGGTTCACCGCGTGGCCGAGGCCCTCCCCGGCTTCGGTATCGTGGCGGCGGTCCTGGGCATCGTGATGACAATGGGCAAACTCGACGGCTCCATCGCGGAGATCGGCTCGAGCGTGGCGGCTGCCCTGGTCGGCTCGTTCCTCGGGATTCTGCTGGCCTACGGCTTTGCCGGGCCGACCTCGACCGCCCTCGAGTCCCGTGCCCAGGAGGAGGCCAAGTTCCTGCAGTGCATCAAGGCCTGCATCCTCGCCAATGTCCAGGGCTACAGCCCGCAGGTCGCGGTGGAGTTCGGTCGCAAGACCATGGAAAGCGCGATGCGCCCGAGCTTTACCGAACTGGAAGAGTACGTGAAGGGGGCCTGACGGCCTCCGGATCACTACCATGGGAGTCGAGGACAAGACCCAGCCGATCATCGTCAAGAAGAAGGTGGTCCAGGGCGGCCACCACGGCGGCGCGTGGAAGATCGCTTTCGCCGACTTCACGCTCGCGATGATGGGCTTCTTCCTGGTGATGTGGCTGCTTGTTGCGCTGGATGACGAGCAGCGCGCCGGGATCTCCGAGTACTTCCAGAACCCCTCCGCCTTCGTGGGCGAAGCCGCTGCGCCGGGCCAGGCGCCCGGCGACGGAACCGGCGTGGACCCATCAATCATCGACTTCGAGGGTATGCCGGAGCTCATCCAGGACCCGGAGGCCATGGAGGCCCCGACAGGGATCGATGAAGAAACCCTCGACGAGCTGGCCGAGGCGCGCGATCGCGAGGCCCTGGAGACCCTGCAGGAGGCGCTGGAGGAGGCCCTGGACCAGAGCCAGGCGCTGGAGCCCTTCAAGGACCAGCTGCTGCTGGATATCACGCCGGAGGGCCTGCGCATCCAGATCATCGATCGCGAAAACCGGCCGATGTTCGCCAGCGCCAGCGCGCGCCCGCTGGAGCACGCGGACGCGATCCTGCGCGAGCTGGCCAGCCTGATTAACAAGGTCCCCAACCGCGTCTCGATCACCGGACACACCGACGCCCGGGCCCTGCTGCGCCCGGACTACACCAACTGGGAGCTCTCGGCCGATCGCGCCAACGCCGCCCGCCGCGCCCTGATCGCCGGCGGCACCGAGCCCGACCAGATCGCCCGCGTGGTGGGGCTGGCCGCCAGCGTGCCCTTCAACCGCGACGATCCGGAGGCCGCGATCAACCGGCGGATCACCCTGATTGTGCTGAACCAGGAAGCGGAAGAGGCGATGTACCGCAGCCTGGAAAGCGAAGGGACCGCCCCGGAAACGCTCCGCGACAGCCCGGAACCCTCCGGCAACGGGGCCGGATAGCATGCAGCGGCACCACGACATCCCGCTCAACCTGATCACCGGGTTTCTCGGCGTCGGCAAGACCACCGCCATCCGCCACCTGCTCGCGCAGCGCCCGGAGGGCGAACACTGGGCCGTGCTGGTCAACGAGTTCGGCGAGACCGGGGTGGACGGCGGCCTGCTGGCCGATACCGGCGTGGCGCTGGAGGAGATCCCCGGCGGCTGCCTGTGCTGCGTCTCCGCGCAGATGTTCACCGTCGGGCTCAACCGACTGATCCGCAGCCAGCGCCCCGACCGCATCCTGATCGAACCCACGGGCCTCGGCCACCCGGCGCAGATTATCCGCACCCTGACCGAGCCGCCCTACGCCGGGGTACTGGACCTGCGCGCCACCGTCACCCTGATGGACGCCCGCCACCTGGCCTCGCCGCGCCACCGGGAGCACGCGAACTGGCGCGACCAGATCGCCCTGGCCGACGTGCTGCTGGCCAACAAGGCCGACCTCTACAGCGAGGCGGACCGCGAGGCGTTGCAGGCCTTCGTCGCGGCGATGCCGCCACCACGCCCGCTGGTCGTGGAGACCACCCAGGGCCGCATCGAACGCGACTGGCTGGACCGCCCGCGACTGGATCGGGGCGGCGCCCTGTTCCCGGAGGCCCGCGACTTTCTCGCGTCCACGAGCGCGGATGCGCACGCCGACCACGACCACGACCACGACCACGACCACCGGCATGATGACACCGCCCATGCAGCCGACGAGTGGGTCACCATCGACACCCGCGGTGACGGCTACATCGGCCGCAGCTGGCTGCTGCCCGAGGGACAGCTCATCGACCATGCCGCCCTCGCGGGCCTGGTCGCGGATTTCACCGGTGATCGACTGAAAGGCCTGGTCGAGACCGACCGCGGCTGGCACCGCCTTAACCGGGTGGACGGCCACGGCGCCCTGGAACCGATGACCGCCCCGGCGGCCCGGCTGCGCCCTCGCATCGAGGCCATCCTGCCGGAATCCGCGACCGCCACGCTGGACGACCTCGCCCGCCGCCTCGAAACCGCCGTCACGCCAAGTCGCTGATCGGTACCCGCTGGCCGCGCCCCGCCGCCTACAGACGTGGCAGCAGCCAGGCGGGTTCGAGGAAGAACAGGGCGGTAACCGCAGCACCGATCAGGGTCACCACCTGGCGGTAGCCCGACTCGGGCAGCCGGCGCACCAGGATGATCCCGATACGCGCGCCCAGGATCGCGCCCGCCCCGACCGCCAGCAGCCCGGTCGCCACCACCTGCCCGCCCGCGATGTAGACGGCCACCGCCATCAGCGTCAGCACCGAGGACAGAACATTCTTCAGGGCATTGGCCCGCGCCAGATCCGCGATGCCCTGGCCCCGCAGGATCGCCAGCAGCAGGATGCCGACGCCGCCGTTGAAATAACCCCCATAGGCACAGCCCAGCCCCGCCCCCAGGGCGCGCAGCGGCCCCGGATGCGGCCGCGCGGCCAGACGCCGCAGCCAGGGTCCCAGCGCAAACAGCAAGGTCGCGACCAGCAGCAGCCAGGGGATCAGGACACGGAAAGCGGCGTCTCCGGTCAGCAGCAAGGCGACCGCGCCAACGGCCCCGCCGAGCACGCCCGCCAGCAGCAGCCCCCCGGCCAGCCCCGGGCCGAGGTCGCGCCAGGCGGCGCGCAGCCCGTGCCGATCCGCCAGCACGCTGGCCAGATAGCCGGGCAACAGTGCCGCGGTCCCGGTGGCATTGGCGGCCACCGGCGGGACGCCCACACTCATCAGCGCCGGGAGGGTCAGGAAGCTGCCACCACCGGCCACCGCATTCAGCAAGCCGGCGAAAAAGCCGGCGGCCAGGAGCAGCAGCGCAACACCGGAGGGCGCGAGATCCATGCGGGGCGGGCAGAAGCGCGGCTCAGATCACCCGGCGGTCGCTGAACTCGGCGCGATAGAACCACTCGTTGCCCGGCAGCGAATTGGGGTTGGGGAACACGATAAACCCGGGTTCCGGCGCCCGCACCTCGGTCCCGTCGGCGCGGACGCCGATCAGGTCACCCGCCTCCAGCGGGTCGAAGCTCTTCCACTCGCGCGCAAACCGGTCCTCCGGGTGATCGCGGTCGATCACCTCGACCAGGCGCAGGACCTCCGGGTCATCCTGGCCCGGCGTGGCCGGCGCCGGCAGCATGCCCAGGTGCGCGAGGGTATTGATGATCGCGTTGTAGGCGACCAACGGGGCCTGCGGGTCGTCGTGCTGCCCGCACTCCAGGGTCACGCCATAGCCGCCCTGGCTGCGCATGTACTCGGTGGTCCCGACCCCGTAGCTGGGATCGGTGCTCAGGATCTGCGCCCGGTGGCTCGCGTTCGGGTTCTTCATCCGCGCCGCCACGCCCCGGGCATAGGTATCCAGCCAGCCCTCGACCATGCGCCGCGGGCCCAGGCAGGCCGCCAGTGCCTCTTCCTCGCGCGCCTGCGCGAAGCCTTCCAGCGGGCCTTCGTTATTGCGTGGGCCGAGCATGATGAACGGCTGCCCGCCGGTGTGAAACGAGTGCAGGTCCAGCAGCACGTCGTGCGCCGCCAGCAGCGGGCACAACACGTTGGCGATGCGGTCCTCGAAATCCTGCGGATCCTCGGTCACCCGGAGGTTGCGGTTCAGGTTGCGTTCGCCCATGCGCTGTCCGAGGTCATAGGCCAGCGGATTGGTGCGCGGCACCAGCGTCAGGCTGCCACGCAGCAGATCCCGTTCGCGCGCCTCCAGCTCGGCATGGACCCGCTCGGCGGCCTGGGTCCCGCAAGTCTCGTTGCCATGCACCGCGCCCAGTACGATCAGGCGCGGCCCCGGCTCCAGCCCGTGAAAGGTGATCGAACGCAGCGCAGTGGGACGGGAGGGATCGGCCATCGGGGAAACTCCGGGCAAGGGGTAACGGATATCCTGCGGCGCAAAGGCTACCGGAGCCATCCGTCCGGCGCCACGGGAAGGCCGTCAGTCCACCGGTAGCGCGCCATGCTCGGTCATCCAGCCCTGCAGCACGTCGAGTTCCAGCGGCCGGCTGTAGAGGTATCCCTGCCCCAGGGCGCAACCGCGTTCGTGCAGGAAGGCGGCCTGCTCGGCGGTCTCCACGCCCTCGGCGATGACCTGCATGTTCAGGTTGCGCCCCATGGCGATGATGGTGGCGGCAATCTCGCGATCGGCGCTCTCGCTGGCCACCCCGTCGACAAAGCTGCGGTCGATCTTCAGCACGTCCAGCGGATAGGTCCGCAGCGCGGCCAGCGAGGAATAACCGGTGCCGAAGTCGTCGATGGCCAGGCGCACGCCCAGCTCCTTCAGTGCCGCGAGCCGCGCGATGGCCTGCTCGCCCTGCTGCATGATCGCGGTCTCGGTGATCTCCAGTTCCAGCTGCACGGCGGGGAAGCCGGTCAGCGCCAGGATCTCCGCCACCCGGTTCACGAAATCGCCACGCTGCAGCTGCACCGGCGACAGATTGACCGCGAGACTGAAATCCGCGGCCCCCAGATCCAGCAGACGCTTGGCGGCGTCGCAGGCCTCGCGCAACACCCATTCGCCCAGCGCGACGATCAGGCCGGTGTCCTCGGCGATCGGGATGAACCGATCCGGCGGGATCATCGGCCCGTCCTCCGGCTGCCAACGCAGCAGCGCCTCCATGCCGAAGGGCTGTCCATCCTCCAGGCGGACCTGCGGCTGGAAGTGCAGGCGCAGCTCTCCGTTCTCGGTCTCCAGGGCCTGTCGCAGGCGGTTCTCGAGCTCCAGGCGTTCGTCCGCCGCGCGGGTCAGGGCCTGGGTGTAGACGCTCCAGGTCTGGCGCCCGGAGGCCTTGGCCTGGTACATGGCCGCATCGGCATGCTGGATCAGTTCCGTCACCGAGTCGCCATGCTCGGGGTAGAGGCTGATGCCAATGCTAGCGTTCAGGTACACCGAACGCCCATCGTCCAGCACCAGCGGGCGCTCCAGGCTGGCCAGCAGGTCGCGGGCACAACGGGCCACGGTCTCGTCACTGGCCGGATTCTCCGCCACGATCAGGAACTCGTCACCACCCAGGCGGCCCAGTGCGTGGGAGGGCCCGACCGCCTCGCGCAGCCGCCGCGCAACCTCCACCAGCACCCGGTCGCCGACCGGGTGGCCCATGGAGTCGTTGACGTTCTTGAAGCGGTCGAGATCCAGATTCAGCACCGCGACGCGATAGCCGTGGGCCCGGGCGCGTTCCAGCGCCTGGCCCAGGATTACCTGCAGCTGCGTACGGTTGGGCAGATCGGTCAGAGCATCATGCCGGGCCAGGTGCTGGAGCTCTTCCTCCGAGCGGCGCAACTCCGACATATCCGTCAACACCCCGGCGTAGTGCAGGGCCTGGCCCTGCTCGTCGTAGACGGTATTGAGGCTCAGCCATTGCGGGGCCACCTCGCTGTTGCGCCGGCGGTTCCAGATCTCGCCCTGCCAGTGCCCCTCATGATGGAGAGCGTCCCACATGCGCTGGAAGAACGCCGCATCGTGACGCCCGGACTGCAGGAAACTCGGGTTGCGCCCCAGCGCCTCCACCTCGGAAAAGCCGGTGATATCGACGAAGGCCGGGTTCACCGCAATGATCCGCGGGGTCAGGTCGGTGATGATGATCCCGTCCCGGGTACTCTCGAAGACCGCCGCCATGCGCCGCAGGCCCAGCAAGGCCTGACGCCGTTCCAGTGCGGCGCCCAGGCTGGAAGCCACGATGCGCGCCAGACTCTGGTCCGCCGCGGTCCAGCGTTGCGCGCGCCGCACTCGATCGAGGGCCAGGAAGCCGCGGTATTCGCCCTCCACGTACAGCGGGACCAGCAGGGCCGCCTGGCTTTGCGCGGCCTCCAGGATCTCGCGTTCGGCCTCCGGCAGCTCCCGGGTCAGCACCTCGACCGCACCGCCCCCCTGCAGGATCTCGTGCCAGCGCGGCAGGACCGATTCCAGACTCAGGTTGCGCAGCGGCGGCGGCCGCACTACCTGATCAGTGTCCGTGCGCACCCAGTAGTAGCGATGGATATCCAGGGCCTCGCGCACCGCATGGTCCAGCTCGGCCACCAGCACGTAGGCCCGATCGGCATGCGCCTCCTGCCCCAGTTCGGCCAGCAGCCGGTGGATTACGCTCGCGGGGTTGTCCTCGCGCAGCAACTCCACGGTTAGCTCGGCCGCGGTGCGCAGCGCCCGCTCGCGCTCGCCCAGCGCCTGCGACACGCGCAGCTTCTGTGCCGCCAGGCCGGCGATCTGGGTGAACTCGTCGATCAGCACGCGCTCGCCGGCATGCGGACCGCGGGCCCCCGCTACATAGATCCCCAGCGTGCCCAGCACGCTGCCATCGGCATCGCGGAAGGGGAACGACCAGCAGGCCCGGAACCCCGCGCCATGCGCGAGATCGCAGAACCCGACCCAGTTGGGGTGGGCACTGCAATCCTCGATGATCACCGGCTCGCCGCTCCAGGCGGCCTCGCCGCAGGAACCCAGACCCTGCTCGGCGCGGATGCGGCGGGTGGCGCTGCGCAACGGATCCGGCACCCGCGGGGCTGCCACACCGTGCAGCTCCCGGGTGTCGCCGTCCAGCAGCATGATGCACCCGTGCAGCTCCGGGGCCAGGGCCTCCAGCCCCTTGACCACGTCCTCCAGCAGGCGCGGGTCACGCTCGCCGGTGGCCAGGCGCCCGAGCACGTTCGCGCGGACCTCCTGGATCCGCTGGTCCAGGACCCGCCGGGTCACGTCCACCAGGCTGCCGGACAACCCGATCGGCCGCCCCTCGGCATCCAGATTGGCCTGGCCACGCAGCTCCAGCCAGCAAAGGGACCCATCCGCCGTGCGCAGGCGGATCTCGGTCTCCAGCCGTCCGTCGTCGGACTCCGCGGCACGGGCCAGCAGCCGCGCCGCCATCGCGCGATCCTCCAGTGGCATGAAGGCCAGCATCTCTTCGCCGAGCGCGGACTCCACCGCATGACCGGTGATCGCCGTCCAGGCGGGATTCAGGAAGCGCCAGCAACCGGCGGCATCGGTCTCGAAGACGATGTCGCCGGCGCGCTCGATCACCTCGCGGTACCGGCGCTCGGAGGCCGCCAGGGCGGCCTGTTCCCGGCGCAGGCGGGCGCGCGTATGGACCTGGTCCAGCAGCACCGGGAGCATCTTCAGATACCCCTCGCGCTTGACCGCGTAGTCGTCCACGCCCATGCGCAGGGCGCGGGCCGCCAGGTCCTCGGTGCCCTGCCCGGTCACCAGAACGGTGGGGAGATCCAGCCCGCGTTCCTCGCGCACCAGCCGCGCCAGCTCCAGGCCGTCGAACCCCGGCAGGCGGTAGTCCACCAGCAGCAGGTCGAAGCCGACAGCGCCGGTTGCATCCGGCGTCAGCGCCGCCAGGGCCTCCTCCGCGGTGTGCACCGTCTCCAGCTGGATGTGGGGGGCGGTATGCGCGAGCTCGCGGCGCGTCAGCCCCACATCGAAGGCATTATGCTCGGCATACAGCACCCGCAGCGGCTCGTGCCCGTTGGCCACGCTCAGTTCCCGGCGAGCACGGGCATCGACCACGCGCGCCGGCAGACGCTCCAGGTAGTCATCGGACTTGGTCAGGTAGTCGTCGGCACCGGCCCGGAAAGCCGCGACCACGGTCTCCTGTTCGCCGTGGCCCGTCAGCACCAGCACCGCCTCGTCGCGCCCGGCGGCCTGCAGCTCGCCGATCAGTTCGAGGCCGCTCCCGTCCGGCAGGCGCAGGTCCTCCACCACACAGTCGAATCCCGCAGCGCCGGCCAGCGCGCCCCGGGCCTCGGCCAGCGACGCCGCCAGGTGCACCTCGGCACCCGGCACCTCGCGCTCCAGCACCCGGCGCTGCAGATCGGCATCCGCCGGGTTGTCTTCCACGAGCAGGATTCGCATCAGGTCTCTTTCGGGGGCAGCCGCATGTTCAACTCGGCGGGTGATTGAGCAGGCACCAGTACAGCTCCACCTGCTCGGCGACATCGACAAACTTGGCGAAGTCCACCGGCTTGACGATGTAGGAATTGGCCCCGCAGTCGTAGGCGGTCGCGATGTCGCGATCCTCGCTGGAGGAGGTCAGCATGACCACCGGAATGCGGCGGAAACGCTCGTGTTCGCGGATCCGGCGCAGCACCTCCAGCCCGTCCACCTTGGGCAGCTTGATATCCAGCAGGATCACCGCCGGCAGCGCCAGTTCGCCCCGCTCCCAGCACTCGAGGAACGCCAGGGCCTCCACTCCATCGCGCGCGATCTCCAGGGGGTTGGTGAGGTTGCGCCGCTCGAAGGCGCGCCGCATCAGGTCGATATCCACCGGGTTGTCCTCGACCACCAGGATGGACGGTTGACGCGCGGCCGTGCTCATCGCGGGAACTCCACGTGGAAGCGGGCACCCGCGCCCGGCGTACCCTCGGCGCGGATCTCCCCGCCCAGGCGGTTGACCGCTCGCCGCACGAGCGCAAGGCCGACACCGGTTCCCGGGTAGGCCTCGGCGCGGTTCAGGCGCTGGAAGATATCGAAGATGCGATCCTGAAACGCCATGTCGAAGCCGATCCCGTTATCCTGTACCGAGATCCCGAGTGTAGCGCTGCGGGATTCGGCCTGCACCGTCACCTGCGGTGTCTCGCGCTCGGCACTGAACTTGAAGGCATTTTCCAGCAGATTGCGCAGGATTAGCGCAACGCCATCGGGGTCGCTCTGGAACACCAGATCGGGATCGATCTCCAGCGTCACCTCGGCGCGGCTGCGCAGCTTCGGGTCCACCGACTCGAGCACCTCCTCCACCAGCGCGCGCACACGAACCTCCCGTTCCTCCAGCGGCCGGCGCTCCATACGTGAATAGGCCAGCAGATCGGAGATCAACTCGTTCATCTGCGCCACGCCCTGGCGGATGTTGCGCACGAACGTACGCCCCTCGCCCTCCAGCTGCTCGCCGTAGTCCGCCTCCAGTAGCTGGCTGTAGCCCTCGATTCCGCGCAACGGGGCCTTCAGGTCGTGCGAGACCGCGTAGGAGAACGATTCCAGTTCCTGGTTCAGGGCCTGCAGAGCCGCCGTGCGCTCCGTCACCCGCTGTTCCAGCGTGGCATTCAGGTCGCGCAGTTCCAGTTCGCTGCGCTTGAGTTCGGTGACCTCCAGCACCGTGCCCTGCACGTAGTGCATGCCGTCGGCCCGCTCGAGCGGGGCCTCCATGGTGATGCTGAACCACGCCTCCGCGCGAACCTCCGGGCGCGCCTTCAGCAACAGCCGCCGCGGCCCGGGATGTCCGCCGGCGATCAGCGTTTCCATGGCATCGGAAAAGCTCTTCCCGTCCGCGGAGTCGAGATCGAAGAAATCCCGGGCGAAGGCCTCCAGCGTCGGGGTGCCATAGCGGGCATCGCACCCGAGCAGGGCATACAGCCGATCCGACCACCACAGCTCGCGGGTCTCCAGCATGAACTCCCAACTGCCCAGCCCCGCATGGCGTTCCGCCTGGCTCAATCGGTCCACCTGGCGCGCCAGCGCCGCCTCGGCCTGCTTGCGCGCCTCGATGTTGCGCAGAGTCACCAGCAGCAGCCGCTCGCCGGCGATTTCGGTGGCCTGCAGGTTGGCCTCCACCCAGAAGCCGTGGCCGTCGCGGTGGCGCGCCCGCCACTCGAAGACCAGTTGTTCGCCGCGCCGGGCGCGCTCCATCAGCGCCTTCTGACGCTGTACGTCGTAGCCGCCTTCGTCCGCGCTCAGGTCATCCACGCTGCAGGCGAGCAGTTCGGCCCGGCTGTAGCCGTACATTCGCTCGGCGGCGGCATTCACCCCGATCAGGGCCTCGGTATCCAGGTCCTGCAGCAGGATCGCCTCCTGAATGTTGTCGAAGATCGCGCGGAAGCGGGTCTCCGAGTCGCGCAGGTCCCGCTCGGCGCGCACGCGTTCGCTCACATCCAGCAGCAGGCCGTGGATGCGCGTCACCCGCCCGGCCTCATCGCGGGTCAGCCAGGTCCGGTCTTCCAGCCAGACCCAGCTGCCCTCACCGCTGCGCAGGCGGTAGAGCTGGGTATAGCGATCCGGGCCGTGCTCCATGTGCGCGGCCACATCCGCCACGATGCGGTCGATGTCCTCGGGGTGAATCAGCTCGGCGTAGGTCACGTCGCCCTGCAGCAGGGCATGGCGATCGATCCCCCAGCGGGCGATGTTCGGTGACACGAAGGTGACCGGCCAGCCGGGCGTGGTCGCCCATTCAATCGCGACCACCGGCGAGCGCTCGACAATCGCGGTCAGCCGACGCGCCTCGCGCGAGGCGCGGTCGCGCGCCCGCAGCGGGTAATACACCAGCAGGAACAGGCCCGCGGCGGTGACCGTCACGTAGCCCCATCCCTTCAGGGTCTGTAACTGCGCCAGCAAGGCCACATCGTCGACCATCAGCAGCAGGGCGCGGTCGGACAGTCCGATCCATGCCAGCCCGAAGACCAGATACACCACGGCAATGATGGCCGCGGTCCGCCCCGCGCTGGGCCTGCGTGCCCTCTGCCTGTCTTGCTCCATCTAGCCTCCCGGCTGCCGTGGAGATCCGCCTGGCTTACCTGCCTGCCTCGAGCATCGACCACCCGGGGCCGCCGCGCAAGGCCCGTACCCACCGCGCCCCTGCCCGGGCTTCGGGAGCCCCGGGGAAAATGCTATTCTTCGCCGCTCCCGCAAGCGGACGCAGCGATGTTCAAGCAACTCGAAGGCGAACCCCGTGGCGAACGCCACCCGATCTCCGACGTCCTGGACCGCCTGAAGCTCAATGCCGATGGCCTGATCCCCGCGATCGCCCAGCAGCACGACACCGGCGAGGTCCTGATGCTGGCGTGGATGAACCGCGAGGCCCTGAACGAGACCCTGGCCACGGGGCGCGTGTGCTACTACTCGCGCTCGCGCCAGGCGCTGTGGCGCAAGGGCGAGCAGTCGGGCCAGGTCCAGCAACTGCACTCCCTGCACCTGGACTGCGACGGCGACACCCTGCTGCTGAAGGTCGACCAGACCGGGCCGGCCTGCCACACCGGACGTCGCAGCTGCTTCTACCTGCAGGTCGAGAACGACAGTGTCGTGGTCACCAGCGACCCCGAGATCGCGCCGGAGACGCTGTACGGCAAGGGAAACACCGAATAATGAGCGAGCCCCGGACCCTCACCCTGCACAACACCCTGGGCGGGCACGACGAAGCCTTCGTGCCGCAGGACCCGGAGCGGGTGACCCTCTACGTCTGCGGCCCCACCGTGTACAACCGGGTGCACATCGGCAACGGGCGCCCGGTGGTGGTGTTCGACGTGCTGTTCCGCGTGCTGCGCGAACTCTACGGTCCGGACCACGTGGTCTACGCGCGCAACATCACCGACGTCGACGACAAGATCAACAAGGCCGCCGCCGACAACGGCGAGCCGATTGCCGCCCTGACCGAACGCTTCACCCGCGCCTTCCACGAGGACATCGCCGAGCTGGGCACGCTGGAGCCCACCCTGGAGCCGCGCGCAACCGAACACATCCAGCCGATGATCGAGCTGATCGAACGCCTGATCGAACGCGGCCATGCCTACGTGGCCGACGACCACGTGCTGTTCGACGTGACCTCCTACCCGGACTACGGCGCCCTGTCCGGGCGCTCGCTGGAGGACATGCAGGCCGGCGCCCGGGTCGAGGTCGCCGACTACAAGCGCCACCCCGGCGACTTCGTGCTGTGGAAGCCGGCCGCCGCGGGCGAGCCCGGTTGGGACAGCCCCTGGGGCAACGGCCGGCCCGGCTGGCACCTGGAATGCACCGCGATGATCCGCAGCCACCTGGGGCCCATGATCGACATCCACGGCGGCGGCCACGATCTGGTATTCCCGCACCACGAAAACGAGATCGCCCAGGGCTGCGCGGCCGAGGGCTGCCACGAACACGGCACGCACTACGCCCGCTACTGGGTGCACAACGGCCACCTGACCATCGACGGCGAGAAGATGTCCAAGTCGCTGGGCAACTTCCAGCTGCTGCATGACCTGCTGCAGCACTACCCCGGCGAGGTCCTGCGCCTGGCACTGCTGTCGCGCCACTACCGTGCGCCGCTGAACTTCTCGGAAGAGACCCTGACCCAGTCGCGCAACAGCCTGAACGGGCTGTACCGCGTGCTGCGCGACGCCGCCGGCATCGAACCCGCCCCGGTCGCCGCCGCCGACACCCCGGTGTTCGCGGCGCTGCTGGACGACCTGAACACCCCCGCCGCGATCACCGCGCTGCACCGCATGAGCGATGCCCTGGCCGCGGCCGGCGACGACGCCGAACGCGCCCGGCTCAAGGGCGAGCTGCTGGCCGGGGCCGACCTGCTGGGCCTGCTGCAGCAGGACCCGGGCGTCTGGTTTCAGGGCGATTCCGGCGACGACGAGCTCGCCGCCTGGGTGGAGGAACGCATCGCCGCGCGCCAGGCCGCCCGCAAGAACCGCGACTTCGCGACCGCCGATGCCATCCGCGACGAACTGACGGCCCGCGGCATCGAGCTCGAGGACACCCCCGACGGCACGCGCTGGCAGCGCGCCACCTGACGCCGATGCGTATCCGCCCCTGGTTCCTGCTGATCCTGGGCCTGCTGCTGCCCACGGGTGTGTTCGCCCACCCGCATGCCTGGATCGACCTGCGCGTGGGACTGGTCTTCAACGAGGCCGGCGAGCTGCTACGCATGGAGCAGTCCTGGCGCATCGACCCCACCTACAGCCACATGCTGCTGGAGGACCTGACCGGCCAGCTCGACGGGGACACCGACATTGACACGGCCCTGGAGCACGCCGCCCAACGGATGCGCGAGAACCTGGCCGGGCATGACTACTTCACCGAACTGAGCGCCGGCGAGCGCGACCTGGACATCCCACCGGCGCGCAACGCCCGTCTGACGCTGGAGGACCGCCGCCTGCACCTGCGCTTCGAGCTGCCGCTGGCGGACCTCGACATCACGGCCGGGGACCGCTTCAGCTACCGCGTGTTCGATCCCGAATACTGGATCGAGATCCTGCACGACCCGGAGGACATCGTCTTCGTCGAGAACCGGCCCGGCTGCGCGGTGACGATCGACGAACCCCGACCTGACCCGCAGCTGATCCGCTACGCCGCGACCCTGGAACGCCAGGATCGCAGCCCGGTCGACAACCTCGGACGCCACTTCGCGGAGACCGCCACGCTGGAATGCGACTGAGGGGGATGCCGCTTCACAACCGGACGGCGCGCACACACCACCCGATGGCTCGTGTGTTATACAGTAACGCCATGCACCAGGTAACGCATCGAATCCGGAACCCACTGCAGCCCGCCCTCCCGGGCCTGCTGATGCTGCTCGCGCTGTGCCTGCTGTTCGGCGGTCCGGGCCTCGCACAGGCCGCGACCGGTCATCCACTGGGTGCCCCCACCGAGGCGCCCGCCGAGCGCGCGGCGCCGCCGCCCCCGGACCGCCTCGACGCCCCGGCCCCGCTGGCCGAACCGCCCGGCCCCCTGGAACGGCTGACCGGCTGGATGCTCCAGACCCAGCGGCAGCTCCACCGCAGCCTGACCGAAGGCCTGCACGCCCTGCGCGACGGCCCCACCGCACACACCGCCGGGGCGCTGATCCTGGTCAGCCTGCTGTACGGGATCTTCCATGCCGCCGGCCCTGGCCACGGCAAGGCGGTCATCAGCGCCTACCTGCTGACCCAGCCGCAGAACCTGCGCCGCGGCATCCTGCTGTCCACCGTCTCGGCGCTGGCACAGGGCGTCACCGCCATCGTACTGGTCGGCGTGCTGATCGGCCTGTTCGGCTGGCTGGCGCGGGATACCCTGGGCCAGGTGCGCACCCTGGAGATCGCCAGCTTCGCCCTGGTGGCGCTGCTCGGGCTGTGGCTGATGGCGCGCGCCCTGCGTCACGCGTGGCGGCTGCAGCGCGCGCATCGGGTCGCGCCCGTCCATGGACACGACCACGAGCATGGCCACACCCATGGACATGACGCCCACTGCGGCTGCGGGACCCCGCACCACGTGGACCCCAACCACCGCGGCACCTGGTGGGGTACCGTGCTGGCGGTCGGCATCCGCCCCTGTTCCGGCGCCGTGCTGATCATGGCGGTCTCCGCCGCTTTGGGACTGGCCTGGGCCGGCGTCGCCGCCGTACTGGCGATGTCCCTGGGGACCGCCGCCACCGTCTCGGTGCTGGCGACCCTCGCCGTTTCGGCACGCGACTGGACCCGGCGCTGGCTGGGCTCCACCCGCATGGGCCGGCTGACCTACATCGGCCCGGCCCTGGGAATGGCCGGTGGCGGCGTGATCGCCCTGATCGGTCTCAGCCTGGTGCTGGGTGCCATCGCCTACCAGCCCGTGGCCCATCCCTTAGGGATTCGCTGATCCATGTACACCCTCGCGCTCGAGTCGCTTTTGCGTGCGAACAAGGCGCGGTGACTGCCGTGCAGTCATTCTGCACAAGGGAGCCGCAACGCCGTGCGCGCGCAAAAGAGGCCGAGCCCCGTCTTTCAATAGCTTGTGGGGGTTGGCACCCCAGGTTCCCCGATCCTGCGTTGCGCCCCGAAGTCATCAAAAACGGGCGGGTAGAACCACTACCCGCTGCGCGACACGCCTTGTCTCGGAAACGCTGGGGTGCCAACGCGAGCGTGTCCATTGATCAGTGTATCCCTGGGTATCCGCTGAACCGCACCGGGCTTGCCCCGCCCGCGTGCGTCCTCTAACGTCCGGGACAACCGAACCCCGCTTGCGAGGACGCCATGCCGTCGACCACGATCACCCCGGAACAGGCCCCGACCCTGCCCGCGCTGTTCCGCACCCGAGTGTCCATGAGCCCGGATGCGCCGGCCTATCGTCACTTCAGCGCCGCCGACGAGACCTGGAAGCAGACGACCTGGAGTGAAATGGCCGCAATGGTCGATCGCTGGCAGGGGGCGCTGGCGCGCGAGGGCTTCAAGCCCGGCGAACGGGTCGCGCTGATGCTCGGCAACTCGCGCGAGTGGGTCGCCTTCGACCAGGCTGCCACCGAACTGGGGCTGATCACCGTCCCGCTGTACACCGATGACCGCCCGGACAACGTCGCCTACATCATCGGCCAGACCCAGGCGCGCCTGCTCCTGCTGGGCGAGAGCGCGCACAGTCGCCGCCTGTCCGAACACTTCGCGAACATGCCCTCGCTCAAGCGCATCGTCTGCCTGGGCCACACCGACGGCCAACCCGAAGACGATCGGGTGATGGACCTCGAGACCTGGCTGGAGCGCGGCGACCCCGAGCGTGTACACCGCCCGGACCTCGACCCGCTGGCCCTGGCCACCATTGTGTTTACCTCCGGCACCACCGGCCGGCCCAAGGGCGTGATGCTGTCGCACCGCAACATCCTCGACAACGCCTCCGCCTCCGCCACTGCCGGCCCGCTGTCGGATGCCGACCGCTTCCTGTCCTTCCTGCCGCTGTCGCACATGCTGGAGCGCACCGGCGGCTACTACATGCCGATGCTGATCGGTGCCGAGGTCGCGTTCGCCCGCTCCATCCAGGGGCTGGGCGAGGACCTGATGTCGGTCCAGCCGACCGTGCTGATCTCGGTTCCGCGCATCTACGAACGCGTACATGGGCGCATCCAGGCCGGCCTGAAACAGAAATCCGCGCTGGGTCGCGGGTTGTTCAAGGCCACCGTGGCCATCGGCTGGCGCCGCTTCGAATACCAGCAGGGGCGCGCGTCCTGGTCGCCCGGTTTCCTCCTGTGGCCGCTGCTGGAGCGCCTCGTCGCGCACAAGGTCCTGGACCGCCTGGGCGGCAAACTGCGCTTCGCGGTCTGCGGCGGCGCGCCCCTGCCGCCGCCGATCGCCCGGTTCTTCATCGGTCTCGGCCTGCCGGTGCTGCACGGCTACGGCATGACCGAATCCAGCCCGGTGGTCAGCGTGAACACCCCGGACGACAACCTGCCCGCCTCCATCGGCAAGCCGCTGCCCGGCATCGAGGTCAAGATCGGCGAGATGGACGAGCTGCTCACCCGTTCCAGCTGCGTGATGCTCGGCTACTGGAAGAACGAGGAGGCCACCGCCAGCACGATCGACGAAGATCGCTGGCTGCACAGCGGCGACCAGGCACAGATCGACGACGATGGCCACATCTTCATCACAGGACGGCTCAAGGATATTCTCGTGCTGACCAACGGCGAGAAGGTCCCGCCGGCGGACATGGAAATGGCGATCGCCCTGGACGCCCTGTTCGACCAGGTCATGGTCGTGGGGGACAGCCACGCCTTCCTGACCGCCCTGGTCGTCCCCGAGCCCGAGGCCTGGACCACCTTCGCCGAGGACCAGGGGCTTGACCCCGGCGCCTCCGGGCGGCTGCCGCGCTCCGCCGAACGCGCCCTGCTGCAGCGGATTCAATACCAGCTGCGCGACTTTCCCGGCTACGCCAAGATCCGCCACGTGCACGTAGTGCATGAACCCTGGTCGGTGGACAACGGCATGCTGACCCCGACCATGAAGCTCAAGCGCCCGGTCATCTCCCAGCACTACGCCGACGCCATCGAGGCCATGTACGCCGGCCACGACTAACCCCTCGCCCGCTTTTCACGAAGTAGGTCAAGGGCGATTTACAGGAAGATGGGAAGGTTGGAAGGTTTATTGGGATTGAGGGCCCGCCGTGCCGTGGTGTGGCGATGGGGTAACGCGCGAGCATCCGCTATCGCCCTTGATCCTTGAACCCTTCCGATCTTCCCACCTTCCTGTGAATCGCCCTTGACCTACCAAGCGCCCGAAAACGAAAAAGGCCCCGCAGCGTGACGCTGCGGGGCCTTGAGGGCGCGTCAGGCGCGCCGCCGGTTCAGATGAACAGGCAGATGTCGGACTCGCCGGCGAACTCGAAGAACGCCGCGGCCCCGGCGTATTCCACGCCGTCGATGAATTCGCTGGTGTCCATGTCGAACAGGTCCACCGTCATCTGGCAGGCAATCATGCGCACCTCGGCCTCCAGGCACAGCTCGCGCAGGTCGCCCAGATCAGAGACGCCCTTCGCCGCCATCTTCTTCTTCATCATCACGGTCATCATCTTCTGCATGCCCGGCAGGGCCTGCAGCATCACCGGCATGGGCATCGGCATGGGCATGCCCGGGTTGCCCAGCGAGGTCACCTGCAGATCCAGCTTCTTGCGCAGCAGTTGCAGGCCATAGAAGGTGAAGAACACCTCGCAGTCATAGCCCAGGGCAGCCGCGGTGGAGGCCAGGATGAACGGGGGATAACCCCAGTCCAGGCTGCCCTTGGTGGCAATGATGGCCATCTTCTTTTGATCACTCATTTCTACTCTCTCCTCCAGTGGTATCAGGAACCGGATCCGCCACAGCCCCCTGCGCGACCCGTCCCCGGTTGGTTAAAAGCCCGTGGGCCGACCGGCTCACTGCCCCGACGCCTGGCGCCCCCTGCGCCAGTCACGGATCAGTGCACATCCGGCACAAACCCCCAGCGCCGCCATGCTGGCCCATACCGAGATTGGGACCAGAATCATGGCCAGCGCAAACATGAGCCACGCCAGTATGGTCATCGTGCTCCTCCTGCACAACATCTACGGCTAATATAGCCGCCCCCCGGCCTGTGCCGGCTTTGGGGGTGTGGCGCGAGCCGGCTAGCGCTTCTCCGGTGCCTCCGGCTCGGCGTAATCGCGGGGCGGCTCCGCGCCCGGCGTCGGTTGCGCGGCCGGGGCCTCCGGCTGCGGCGGGTTGTAGGTATCGGTGGCCGAGGCGCGTCCGCCCTGGCGCGAGACCGGACTGGCATCCACGAACTGGTTATTCAGGCGCTGGATATAGGCCTCGGCGCGGTCGCGCAGCTGATGCAGGCGACTGATCATGCGGCGCCCCAGGCCCAGTGGCGCCCGTCCCATCATCGGCTGCCAGGGGCGCGTGTTTTTCTCGAAGGCCGCGCGCCAGTTCCCGGCGGCGGTCTCGGTCGGCAGGGTCCGCGCGATGCGCCGTGCCAGCCAGCGGCGGTTGAAGAAGTGGATGCCGCCCAGCACGATCGCCAGCACGACGAGCCCGAAGCCCGTCATCAGCGGACGCTCGCCCATGGCCTGCCAGACGCTCCCGTCGGTCCAGGGCGCGATGCCCCCTGCCGACTGGTACCCGACCAGGCCCAAAAGCACCGCGACCACGGCGAACATCCCGGCATCGAACTGCACCACCCGGCGGCGCCACTTCTCCAGCGCCTTCTTCAGGGCCGGCAGGGCGTCCATCTCGATGGATTCGGCGATGGCCTGCAGCGAGCCCAGGATGCGGTAGGAGCGCGAGGAGCTGATCTCCTGGATCTTGGCGTGGATCTCCTCGCGATCGCGGCGGGACTTCTCCTCGTAGCGCTCGCGCACCTGCGGATCGCCGATCTCCACCGCCGCGCTCTCGTTGTACAGGCAGTAGAAGCGCCCGGTCGCGTTGCCCTGGCGCACCACGGCCCGCTGCCAGGCGGAGACGACCTCTTCCAGGTTGTCCTCGCGCCAGGTGGTGTCGATCTGGTTGAGGATGAACACCAGCTTGGTGAAATCGTTGCGCTCGGCGACACGGTTGACCAGATGCTCCAGGGTGTCGCGCATCGCACCCGGCTCCGGGTGGCGGGCGTCGAAGAACACCAGCACCAGGTCGGACAGGTCGATGATGTGATCGGTCAGCTGCAGGATGGTCGCGCGCTGCTCGTCGGCATCGAAGCCGGGGGAGTCGATGATGATGCGCCCGCGCAGACGCTCCGAGCGCGCGGTCTTCATCGCCAGGAAGTGGTCTACCGTGCGCCCGCCGCCGTCGGTAATCCGCTCGATCTCGTCAGACACCCGATAGAACGGGAAGCGCGGATCGCCGTCCAGAGCCAGCCCCGGGAGTTCCTGCACATGCTCGCTACCGCCGTAGCTGATCACGGTGAACTTGTCGTCGACTGCCTGCGAACCGCTGCGCTGTACGGTCGTGCCCACGTACTCGTTGATGAACGTGGACTTGCCGGCGGAGAAGGTGCCCAGCGTGGCGATCATCGGCCACCAGGAGATGCCAAAGGCGTAGGAATCCTCCGTGGGATCCAGGAGGCCGGCCGCATAGCCGACCCGGTCCAGATCCCGGAACGGATCGACCACGCCTTTCAGGACCGGATTCTCTTCGGCAAGGCGGTCGCTCAGCAGCTTGAGCTGCTTGCGCACGCGAGGGCCAGGACGATTGAACATGCGGACTCCGTCAGTCAAAACGCGCGATCAGCGCGGGTAATACGGCCCCGGGGAACCCCGGACCGGACCGCCCTGATCGGTGAATGGGTTGAACATGTTCATCATACCCATGGGGCCGCCCACATTGCGATTCAGGCTCCACATATCCTGCTGCATGCCCGTGATCGAGCCCGCCATCACGCGGGTATCGCGCGTCATCGAGCCGATGTTGGCGTCCATCGACTGCGTATTACCGGCGATCACCGCGACCTCGTCGTTCATCACCCGCATGGTGTTGTTGATGTCGGTCATCTGCCGGTCCATCGACGCCATATGCCCCGCGATGGTGGACATGTCGCGGTCCATCACCTGAGTCATCTGGGTGATCTCCTGGGTAAGCTGGCCCACATCCCGGGTCAGGCTGGTGATCAGCCAGAAACCGTAGATGGCCAGCACGATGAAGGCCACCAGTGCGGTGTAGACGATCAGTTCCAGACGCCGGGAACGGGCATCCGCCTTGTCGGCCTCGTCACGGACCTCTGCAAACTCGCTGCTACTTTCTTCACTCATTGAACGCCCTTTGCTGTTTCATGGAAACGGGAGCCATCCCCGTCAGAAGGCGCCAACGGCAGCGCGATCGATAATTTCCTCCAGGGATTCCTTCACAAACACCGCCTGCTCGTGCAGATCCTCGGGCAACGGCCGCCCCCCGTGGATCATCGGGTTCAGGTCCAGGGTCATCAGCCACAGATTGCCCTCGGCATCCTCCTGCAGCACGATCCGGCAGGGCATATAGGCCGCCATCGCCGGGCTGTGTCGGACCATCTGCGCGGCGATGGCCACATCGCAGAACATGTAGATCTTCAGGAACGGGAAGTCCTCGCCGGTCACGCTGCGGACCTCCTCGCCCATCGGCAACTCGCCGACGTTCCGAATATTCAGCTCGTTGGCCACCAGGCGCAGCACATCCTCCACGTCCTCGACTTCAAGCCCCTCGTCCACCTGGCGCTTGTAGACCATGGCCTCCGCGGCATCGCCCGTCTCCAGTACCGTCCGGGCCATCTGCGAATAGACCTTGGGCGCCTGGGCGTCCAGGGACCGCGCCTGGCTCAGGTAGGGCTCGAAGGCGAAGATGGCATACCCCACGCCGATCAGCGCCAGGAGCCCGATCACGACCAGTGCATTGCGGATGAAACGCATGAAGCTCTCCTCCTTCCATCGCGTCCGCAGCCCGGCAGCCCCGGGCGCGAATCGTTATTGTTTTTTGCGGCGCCGCCGCCCGAACAGCGCCACCGCCAGGGCATCCAGCTCGGCGGCGGCCTTGCCGCGGGGCTCCAGCTCGCGCACCGACAGCCCCTCACTGAACGAGCGCCGGAATGCCATGCGCTGCTTCAACCGCGGCTTCAGCAGGCGCACGCCGTCGATCTGCCGCAGCGCATCAAAGGTCTCGTCGGTCTCGCGCACGGCCTGATGCGTGTCCGCGCGGTTGATGAACGCCAGGATCTCCGGGCGTTCGCCGGATCCACGCTGCTCCTGAATCCTTTGCACAAAGCGATGCGTTGACCAGACATCCGCCTGACTGGGGGGCACCGGGATCAGCACGCGGTCCGCCCCTTCCACCGCCGCCATCAGCGAGGCCATGTCCGACGCGCCGACATCGATCAGCACCTCGTCGTACTCACCGGCGCGGACACGCGCCGCGTCTAGGCCCTCCACCGCATCCAGCGCCGGTTCATAGCCCTCCTCCCGCCGCACCTCCAGCACGTCGCTGAGGGTGCGCTGGGGATCCAGGTCCACGGTCAGGGCCCGGCGGCGCCCCTCCAGCAGCCACAGGGCCAGATTGAAGGCCACGGTACTCTTGCCGGTACCGCCCTTGAGATTGGCGACGACGGTCTGCATGGCGTCTCCTTGGAACATTGCGGATTGACGGCTGCGTGCAGCCCGTCAATCCGCAACACTCCGGAAAAAGGGCCTGCCCGAAACGGGCAGGCCCGAACAGCGGGATGGACTTAGTTGCCCTGACCCTGCTGCTGTTGCTGGGGCATCTGACCCTGCGGACCCCAGCCCTGCGGACCGTAGCCCGGACCATAGCCATAGCCAGGACCGTAGCCGTAACCCGGATGGCCGTATCCATGGCCATAACCGCGGCCGTAGCCGTCGCCGTAACCGTGACCATACCCGTGGCCATGGCCGCGACCGCGAGCGGAGAAGTCGAAATCACCCCCGCCCATCATGTCGCTCATCATGTCGCCCATACCGTGGCCGCGGCCATAGCCCGGGCCACCGAAGAAGGGCATGCTGGGGCCATAGCCGTAGCCGGGGCCGTAATGGCCGGGACCGTACCCGTAACCCGGGCCGCCCCACTGGGCGGAGGCCATCATCGGGGCGGCCAGGCCACCCAGGGAAACGGCGAGAACTGCTGCCTTGACGAACTTGTTCATGGTGCTACCTCCTGAAGGAGTCATGCCCTCAATTTGAATGCGCGCACGCGGGGAGGGCTTCCCGAATACGCGCCTTACCGGTCAGGGGAACGGAAAACCGCCCATCCCCCAGGGGAAGGCCGAAAACGGCCCGCCCATTCCCGGATACCCGGGCGAACCCGGATATCCGTATGGATACCCTCCTGGCATCCCGCCAGGGGGGTGGAACGACGGAGAACCCGGCGCCCAGTAAGGACCTTGCGGCCCGTAGCCCCGGTACCCCGGAGCATGCGGCGGCGGGCCCGGCGCCTCCCGCGATTCGGCCCGTCGGGACGGGTCGTAGTCGCGGTCCGGGAAGCGCCCGCGCGGGCGTTCCGGGGCCGAGCGCTGTACCTCCGGCGAACCGGAGGCCCAGGGGTTGTGGCGATCACTCGCCGCCAGGTCGGCGACCGGCAAAAGGAACCCCGCAGCCAGCACGACCCCGAGCATCGGGATCGTGCTGACTCGCGTGCGTTTCGATTGACCGGACTGCCTGCCCTGCATGGCGAACCGCCTCCGTCTGGCTTCCACTACGACGGGCCTGCGTGCCCGTCGATCTGCGATGACTGATCCGCGGATCAGTAGCCGCCGCCTTCTTCCATGGCTTCACGACGCTCGCGCATCATCTCCATGCGTTGCTCGCGCTGGCGCTCCATCTCTTCTTCATACGCGGCACGGCCGGCCTCCATCGCCTTCTGGCGTGCCTCGCGCATGGCCTGCATCTCTTCCATGCGTTCCTGGCGCTCGGCATGCTGCGCCTGGATGCGCTCGCGCATCTCTTCCGGCATGTCTTCCGGCAGGTTGTCCGGATCGAATTCCGGCATCTGGCCGTAGCCCGGGCGCTGCTGCATGCCGTAGCCCGGCTGCATCATCCCGGGATGGCCGAAGCCGCCCTGCTGCGGGCCGGGACCGTAGCCCTGGCCGTACCCGGGGCCGTAGCCATACCCGGGGCCGTAACCCTGATGGCCACGCCCATAACCCTGCCCGTACCCGTCGCCATGGCCACGGCCATAGCCCTGGCCATGGCCTCGCCCGGACATGCCGAAGCTGAAGTCACCGGAGCCTTCGCGTTGCTGCATCATCCCGCCGCCGGGATGCATGCCCATGCCCTGGCCATAGGGGGCGTGACCGTAGGGACCGGGCACCGGACCCTGCTGGCCCATCGCCGGACCCTGGCCGTAGCCCTGCTGCTCGTCGGCCTGGGCCACACCCAGGGCCAGCACGGATGCCACAGCGGCGCTGGCCAGCGTGGTACCGATCGTTCGGGTGTTGAATCGCTTCTTCATCGGGAACCTCCTTGAGGTCTTGCTTGCGTGATCATTTGAGTCGAATCCCGCGCCGGGCGCGGCCCTTGCCGGGCGTACCCGACTTGCCACCCCCCTTGGGAGTGGTGCCGCTCTCCTTGCGGCCGGTCTTGCTACTGGTCGAGGCGGATTTGGCGGTTCCGCCGGTCTTCTTGTTGGACGCCGGCGCCGTGCGCTTGTTCGCCGCGCCACCACTTGATTTGGGTCCGCTGGCGGCCTGGCCGGACGTGCTCGCACGCCCTTTGCTCTGGCTACCCGCGCCGCCGCTAGTCGTCCTGGCCTGGGACTGCGTCTTGGCCTTTGTCTTTGTCTTTGTCGTGCCACTGGACGCCTTCTTCGCGGTCTTCGTACCCGCGGCACCGCTCCCGGCCGCGCCGGCCGCGCGGCTGGAGCCGCCCTTCGCAGACCGCGATTCCGTGGCGCCGGACGCGGACGTCGCCTTCGCCGACGCCGCGCGGGATGCCCCGCCGGCGCGGGACTTCGCTTTCTTTGGAGGCGCCGCGTCCTCGGCCTTCACATCCGCGTTGTCGGTGGCCGCCGGCGGGGTCGCCGTGCCCCAAGGCTCGGCGGCGGGCTCCGGCTCTTCCGGGCGACCCGCCGGTTGGGGTGCCTGCGCGACCGGCTCCGAATCCGCGGGACCGGCCGATTGGCGGTCCTGCGCCTTGCCCGCAGCCGGGCCGGAGCCCGTGTCCGACGGCCCGCCACTCGCCGGACCGCTACCGAAGCCCGGGGTGGAGCCGCCGCCCGACGGGCCGCCCGGCCCGCCGCCACCGTCGCGACGGCGCTCCAGCAAGGACCGGATCAGGCGCCACAGGGCGAACGCGAGATCGCGCAGGCCCTCGAGGAAGGCCAGGGCCAGGCACTTGAGGTACAGGCCGGCATACTGCACCGCCTGGGTCACCGGCCCGCCCTCGCGCGGGCCGAAGAGGTCGTTGCCCGCGGCGCCGGCGGTCGCGCCCGGAGCCGGGGCCGCCCCGCCGCCATGGCCGTTGCCGTGGCCATTACCGTTCGCGCACACCGCAGCCGCCTCGCCGTTTTCGTCCAGGCTGGTCGGGCAGAAGGCGCGGCGCCCGGAGATGCAGCCCAGCGGGATTACCAGCAGGGTCAGCAGGGTGGCCACCACGGTGCCGAACATCAGCGAGATCGCCATGCCCTGGAAGATCGGATCGAACAGGATCACGCTGGAACCGGCCAGCAGGGCCAGCGCGGTGATAATGATCGGGCGGGTACGCGCCTGACAGGCCAGGATCATCGCGTCGCGCACGTCGTGGCCCTCGTCCACCGCCTGGCGGCCGAAGTCCACCAGCAGTATCGAGTTTCGGACGATGATGCCCGCGAGTGCGATGAAGCCGATCATCGAGGTCGCGGTGAACTCGGCGTTCATCAGCCAGTGGCCGGGGATGATCCCGATCAGGGTCAGCGGGATCGGGGCCATGATGATGCCCGGCAGCACGAAGTTGCCGAACTCCCAGACCACCAGCATGTAGATCAGGATCAGCGCGATCGCGAAGGCGATGCCCATGTCGCGGAAGGTCTCGTAGGTCACCGTCCACTCGCCGGCCCACTCGAACGCGGTGGAATCGTCATTCGGCGGCGGTCCCAGCCAGTGCGGCTGCACCTGGCTGCCATCCGGAAGCCGGTAGTCCTCCAGCTGCTCCTGGACCTCCAGCATCCCGTACACCGGCGCGGCCAGGCGGCCGACCACCTCGCCGGTCACGTACTCCACCGGACGCAGGTTCTTGTGGTAGATCGGCTCGTCCTGCGGGCGCTGGACAAACTCGCCGAGCTCGGCCAGCGGGATGGACCCGCCCTGCCGGGTAAACACGGGCAGCATTTCCAGCTGCCGGATGTCGTTGCGCGTGGCCATCGGCAGGCGCATCTCGATCAGGTGCGGCTCAACCAGCGACTGCGCCTTCACGTCGCCCAGGATCTGTCCGCCGATCGCGGTCTCCAGGGTGCGGTTGATGGTCTCGACGGTCACGCCGCGGCGCAGGGCCTTGTCACGATCCACATCAAAGTGCCAGACGTCGTGCGGCGCCTGCAGGAAGCTGTCCACGTCCGCTACGTGCTCGGCATTGGCGAACATGCCTTCCAGATCACGGGCGACCGCACGGCGGGTTGCCGCGTCGGGGCCGTAGACCTCGGCCACCACCGACTGCAGCACCGGCGGGCCCGGCGGCATCTCGACCACCTGGATACGCGCACCGGCGGCGCGAGCCAGCGGGGTCAGGCGTTCGCGGGCCTCGGTGGCGATCTCGTGCGAGGTGCGGCCGCGGTCGCCCTTGTCCACCAGCTGCACCTGGATATCCCCCTGCCAGGGTTCGTCGCGCAGGTAGTAGTGGCGCACCAGGCCGTTGAAATTGAACGGCGACGCGGTGCCAACATACGACTGCAGGCCCACCACCTCGTCCATCTCGCGCAGCACCTGTGCCATGTCGTGGCTCAGGGTGGCGGTCTCGGTCAGGGCGGTGCCCTCGGGGAAGTTCACCACCACCTGGAACTCGGGCTTGTTGTCCAGCGGCAGCATCTTCACGCGCACATCGGTGGTCATGAACAGGCTGACCATCAGGAAGAAGATCACGATCACGCCGATCAGGAAGGCATAGCCGCGCACGGGGTTATCCGCCAGTCCCGGGATCGCCGTGCGATAGAACCGACCCAGCTTCTCGGCCTGGCGGTGTTCCTTGTCGGTGGCCTTTTCGAGGTAGGCCATGCTGGGGCGCAGGCGCTGGGTCAGCCACGGGGTAAAGACAAAGGCCGCGACCAGCGAGAACAGCATGGCCACGGAACCCAGCACCGGGATCGGCTGCATGTACGGGCCCATCATCCCGGAGACGAAGCCCATCGGCAGCAGCGCCGCGATCACGGTGAAGGTGGCCAGGATGGTCGGATTGCCGACCTCGCGCACCGCATCTACCGAGGTCTCGGTATCGATGCCGCGCTTCATCAGCCAGCGTCGGTAGATGTTCTCCACCACCACGATGGCGTCGTCCACCAGGATGCCGATGGAGAAGATCAGCGCGAACAGGCTGACGCGATCGATGGTATAGCCCAGGACCCAGGCGCTGAACACGGTGAACAGGATCACCACCGGAATCACGATCAGCACCACCAGCGCGGCGCGGATCCCGAGGAACAGCCCGACCAGGATGGTCACCGCGAAGGTCGCGATGAACAGCTTGAAGATCAGTTCGTTGACCTTCTCGTTGGCGGTCTTGCCGTAGTCGCGCGAGACCGCGACCTCGACGTTGTCCGGGATCACACTGCCCTTCAGGCGTTCGAGACGTTCGAGGACATTGTTGGCCACGGTCACGCCGTTGCTGCCGGGCTTCTTGGCGATCGCCAGGGTCACCGCCGCCGCGCCCTCCGGCGCCGCGTCCGGATCCACGGCGGCCGGCCCGGAGTAGTGCCGCACGAAGCGGTCCACCTCGCCCGGTCCGTAGGTCACCTCCGCCACGTCACGCAGATACACCGGCTGACCGTCACTGACCGCCACCAGCAGCTGCTCCAGATCCGCCGCCCCGGTAAAGAACCGCCCGGTGTACACCGCGGTGCTCAGGCCATCGCTCTCGATGCGTCCGGCGGCGCCCTCGACGTTCGCGGACTGCACGGCCTGTGCGATCTGGTCCAGACTGACATCGAACCCGGCCAGGCGCTCCGGCTGCACCTCGATGCGCAGGCGCTCCTCGCGCCCGCTGACCACGAAGCTCTGACTGGTATCGGGGACCTCGTTCAGCTGTTGCTGCGCATCCAGCGCGATTTGGCGCAGCAGGGCATCATCCACCTCGTGCGACCAGAAAGTCAGGTTCACCACCGGCACATCATCCGCGCCCTTGGCCTTGACCATCGGCTCGCTCACACCCGGCGGCATCAGGTCACGATTGGCAAACAGCTTGTCGTGCACCTTGACGATCGAGGACTCCATGTCCTCGCCTACATCGAACTGCACGGTCACCATCGCCTCGCCGCGATGCGATACGGAGTAGACGTTGTCGACACCGGAGAGCTCGCTCATCAGCCGCTCCAGCGGCCTTGCCGCCAGGCTCGCCACCTGCTCCGACGGCACGCCCGGGTAGGACACCATGATGTCCACCATCGGCACGGAGATCTGCGGATCCTCCTGGCGCGGCGTCACCATCAGGCCGAGGATGCCGATCGCGATACTGGCCAGCAGCAGCAGCGGCGACAGCGGCGAATGGATAAACGCCGCCGCCATGCGCCCGGCAATGCCGGGGTCGCCGTGCTTCTGCCGGAAACCGGTCTCGGATTGTCTGTCGTCTTCGGCCATCGAGCTTGAACGGTCCTGTTGTCGGTCTGGCGTCCCGGGCACCGCCAGGGGCGGCGCCTTGCCACCGGTGCGCCTGCCAGGGGCGCCTGCCGGTGCTGTGAATCCGGTTTTGGGCCGGAGAGGCGTCCCTACATGCGGCTCCAGGGATCGGCGTCACCCCCGCGGCGCCCGGCGCCCGCATCCGGAGAGCGTCCACCGACCGGCTGGCCGGAGCGCACGCCGGCATCCGGCCGCGCGAGAATCTGCATGCCCGGCTCCAGCCCGGAGGTCACTACCACCTGGTCCCCGCGCGACCCCCCAAGACGCACCATGCGCACCCGCACATGGCCCTCGCCGTCCAGCACGGCCACACGCGGCAAGGCGCCCCCCGGGATCAGGGCGGAACGCGGGATCACCACGCGGTTGCCCGGCGTACCGGCCTGCGGCAGATGCACCGCCGCATGCATGCCCGGCCCGCCGCGCACGCCCTGGGGCAGATCGAACTTGACGGTCACGGTATGGCGCTGGGGATCGGCCAGGGGGAAGATCCGGGCGACCCGGGCCTCCACCTCGTCGCCGGTATCCAGCCGCACCTGCACGTAGTCGTCTTCCTGCAGGCTGCTTACCAGCCGCACCGGCACCTGGGCCTCGATGCGCAGGAACTCGACATGGCCGAAGCTGACGAGCGGCTGCCCGGGCTGCACGGTGTCGCCTTCTTCGACGTGCTTGTGCATCACCAGGCCGTCAAAGGGGGCCTCGGAGCGGGTGTCGCGAATGGCGGCGTCCAGCTCGGCCACGCGGGCCCGGGCCTGTTCCCAGCGCGCCTGGGCCTGGTCCACGCCGATGTAGCGGGAGTAGAGATCCGTGCGTCGGTCCAGCGCGGGGTCGCCCATACCCATGAACTGGCCCATCGGCTGGGTAAACATCTGGTCGAACATCGATGGCACGCCCATGCCGGGCATCTGCCCGATGTTGCGCGACTGCGGCGAAATCATCTCGCGGCCGTACTGCATCTGGGCCTCGCGGATCGCAGCCTCGGCGGTACGCATCTCGGCCTCGGCCGCCTGGCGCTGGGCGCGCAGCCGGTCATCGCTGATCGCCACCAGCACGGCTCCCTGTTCGAAACGGTCGCCCTCGGCACCGGCTACGTCGACCACGCGCCCGGAGGATTGCGCCGTCAGCGTGACCTCGCGGAAGGGAATCACCGTGCCACTGACCGACTGGGTGGCCGCCTGATCCGGCTCCACCGTGAGGACGGGGCCGGAGGCATGCACCACCGACAGGCCCCACAGAGGCAGTGCCAGTGCCGCACCCAGCAGGGTCCGAGCCAGAAGGCGTCGGGAGACTCGAGCAATCATGATCGTCCTACCTCGCGCCGAATGCCGCGATGAGAGAGGGGGTACCGGGCCTGCGCGCCTGCACGCGCCGGGGCCCGGGCAAACGATGGGCCGCAGCCGACCGACTGCCGGGGGAAACGGCAACGAGCCTGGTCCGGCGACCGGTGTCAGCCGGATGACCACCGAAGCGGGTATCCATATCCCAGTATGTAGAAGAACTCATGCCCAACTACAAGCAACGTATATGCCAGTATTGTGACATTCTTATAAATCAATCACTTGATTCTGATTTACTGATATTCAGGGCATACCTGTTGCAACACCCCCGTTTCGCGCTATAACCGAGACAGGGATTGGCGAAACGGGGGATTCCCGGGTGTTGCAGGAGGCCCCGGGTGTTGCAACACCGTCCCGCTGCCGCCGGCCCCTCCAACAAGAAAAAGGAGGCGGGATGACCACAACCGAACTGGCCGAGATCTGCATCCGACACAGTCGGGATCCACACCTCATCAGCGATACCCGGGGCCGGGTCCTGTTCGCCAACCCGGCCTTTCACCAGACCCTGCAAATCCCCCCGGATACCCCCCTGACCCTGGACCAGCTCGGGTCGCTGAATCTCGAGGCACATCTGAAAGAGGCCGCCGTCGCCGCCGGCGACGACGACGCCGACGCCAACCGCACCCCGCACGCCCTGCACTTCTCGCTGATGGCCGAACTGGAGGACGAGACCCTGCCACTGGAGGTCATCAGCCAGCCCCTGCGCCTGAACGACGACGCCCGCGCGCTGCGCCTGATCACCCTGCAGCCGCAGCGCCGGCGCACCACCTCGGTGGAGACCGTGAGCGAGGATGGTCGGGACGGACTCGATGACAGCCACTTCCACTCTCATGACGCCCATTGCCGCCCCACCCTGCAGTTCGCGCGGCGGGTCGCCGCCAGCGATGTGCGCGTGATGCTGCTGGGCGAATCCGGCACCGGCAAGACCCGCCTGGCCCGCGCCATCCACCAGGCCAGCCGCCGCGCCGAGGCGCCGTTTGTGGAGATCAACTGCGCGGCGATCCCCGAGGAACTGCTCGAATCCGAGCTCTTCGGTCATACCCGGGGTGCCTTCTCCGGGGCGGTCAGTGACCGCATCGGGCGCTTCGAGTCCGCCGACGGCGGCACGCTGTTTCTCGACGAGATCGGGGAGATGAGTCAGCGGCTGCAGGCCAAGCTGCTGCGCGCCGTACAGGACGGCGCCTTCGAACGCGTGGGGGAGAACACCACCCGGCAGGTGGACGTGCGCATTCTCGCCGCGTCGAACCAGGATCTGCGCAGCCAGGTGGAGGCCGGCGAATTCCGCACCGACCTCTTCTACCGACTGGCCGTCGCGACGGTGGACATCCCGCCGCTGCGCGATCGTCCCCGCGATCTCGCGGCCACGCTGCAGGCCTACGAGGTGCATCACGGCATCCGCATCGCGCCCCATCTGAAGGAAAAGCTGCAGGAACACCCCTGGCCGGGCAACTTCCGCGAACTGGAGAACGTCTTCGAATGCCTGACCCTGCACGCCCGGGATGGCCAGGTCGACGACTTCCCCCTGCCCCAGCCGATCCGGGTGGATGCAGACATGGGCGACACGATCCATGCCCCGCGTACCAACGGGCATGACGACGGCCGCACCGCCAGTGCCGAGCCGAATAGTCTTGGCGCCAATGGCACCCAGGCCAGCGAACATCCCGAGGCGCGGCGCCTGCGCGAGGCGCTGGTGGCCCATGCCGGCAACCGCTCGCAGACCGCGCGCGCCCTCGGCATGGATCGCAGTACCCTGTGGCGCAAGCTGCACCGCTACCAGTTGGTTTGAGGAGCACCAGCCGGACGCGGCGCCTCCACACGACAAAAGGCCCCGGAGATGTGCATCTCCGGGGCCTTTTTGATCGCCCGGGCACGGCGGCCCGGGATCGCTACTACCGGAACTGGCGCAGGTGACGCGCCCCGTCCCGGTGGTGACGGTCATACACCGGCGCCAGGCGCTCGACCATCACGCGTCGCTCGCCGGCGGGCAGCAGGTCCAGGGCGCTGTCCCAGGCCCGCATGGCCCCGCGGGCATCCCCCGCAGCATAGAGGGCGTTGCCCAGCTCGCCGTAGAGGTCGGCACGCTGAGCGGCCGTCGCCGGAATGTCCGCCAGCGCGGTCCGCAGGACAGCGGCCGCGGCCTCCGGCCCGTCACTCCAGTACGCGGCGCGACCGTTCTCCAGCGCCTCCTGCACCTGGCGCGCGACCTGCTCCTCGCTCACCGGCTCGCCGTCGGCCGTGGTGCGCGGCTGCTCCCGCGGGTCCGGAATCGGCCGATGCATGCCGGTGTCGTCGTCGCGCTCGTAGGCCTCGCCGGTCATCGGGTCCATATCGCCCTCCGACAGGCGGCCCTCGCGCGGCGGGCTCGCGGGCGTGCGCGCCTCGGCCGCCGGGTCATCCTCCGCCACGGCCACGGCCTCGACGTCTTCGTCCTCCGGCACCGCCTCCACGCTGGGCGCCAGCACGTCCCGCGCCGACCAGGCGATCAGCCACAGCACGATCACGATCAGGATCCACCAGCGACTCAGGAAACTTCTCTGCTTTTTATCTGCCTGTTCCATGCCTCACCTTTTCCGGTTATCCCCGTCCGATTCTATCCTGCACGGGTTCAACGTCCAGCGAAACGGGTACCGGGATTTCCTGCCGAACCCCGCGATTCACCCGCGCGCCCAAGCCGGCGGCAATCCCAGCACGTCCTGGTGACCGACCACCAGCTCGACCTCGCCCCGGGCAAGGGCACGCGCCCGCGACTCGCCCCAGGCCCGCAACGCGGCCGCGCGGTGCGGCACGACCTCGCAGGCCGCATCCACCCAGCCGTCGATCAGGGCCGCCCCCAGCTTCGCCTGCCCGGCATCCAGGCGCCAGTCGCTCGCGCGCGTTTCCACGCGATACCCGTGCGCCTCGAGCCGGGCCGCGCAGACCGACGCGGCCGTCGGGCCCAGCGCCGGCCCCAGGCCCTTGTCCGAACGCTGATGCCGATTCACCGCATCCCCCAGCTCGGCATCCAGGGGCTGCGGATCTGACCAGCGGATCCGCCCGTCATAGCTCAGCGCGAACAGGACCGCCGTCCCCTGGCGGGCACAGCCCTCCAGCAGCCGGGCAAGCCAGGCTTCGGACACCAGATCCAGCAACGCCGCCCCCGTCACCAGCGTCTCGTCCCCCGCGAGCGCCGCCGCCGGACCCGCCGCCAGATCGGTCACCCGCCGCTCGAGCGCGACCCCGGGGCCCGGGGCCGCCGCGCGCTGCAGCAACCCCTTATCGTGATCCACCAGCCGCCAGTGTTGCGGGGTCGGCAGCCGGGGCGCGAGATAGCGCAGGTTGGAGCCGGTCCCGCTGCCGAGATCGGTGGCCCTCAGGGCACCCCCCGTCATCCGGCCGGCCAGTACCGCGCCCAGTGTCGCAACCAGCGCGTCCGGGCGCGCCGCGTGATCCACGGGTTCGCGCAGGGCGAGCCAGTCGGCGTCGAAGGTCTCGGTCATCGCAGCCAGTCCTCCAGCGTTCGCTCCAGCGCGGCCACCGCACCGTCCCAGTCCGGTCGTTCCGTCATGGCCGCGCGCGCCTCCTGGCCCATCCGTTCGCGCCCCCGCGGGTCGCGCAACAATCCCTCGATGGCCCCAGCCAGCGCCTCGCTATCGCCCGGCGGCACCAGACGTCCGGCCGCCTCGGGGACGGTCCCCGGGATCGCACCACCAGTGGTCCCGATCACCGGAAGTCCCCGGGCCATGGCCTCGGTGTAGGCCATGCCAAAACCCTCGTAGACACTGGGCAGGACGAACACCGACGCCTGCGCGTACCAGCCCTCCAGCATCGCATCGTCGCACTCGCCGGCCCATTCGATGCGACCCTCCAGCCCGGCCGCCGCGATCGCCGTCTCCACCCGCCGGGCATACGCCGCATCCCGATCGCGCGCACCCACCAGCACCACCCGCCAGTTCTCGGCGTCGAGCCGGGCCAGGGCCTGCACCAGTTCCAGCTGCCCCTTGCGCGGGACCACCGTCCCCACGCAGAGCAACAGTGGCGACGCGCCGGGCGCCGGACCGGTGGCGGGCGGGCGCGGCTCGACGCCGGGCGGGATTGCCTGCAGCCGCTTCCGGGGCATGCCCCAGGCGGCCACCTGCGCGGCGGTAAAGGCACTGGTCGCGACCACACCCTGGACATGCCCGAGGGCAGCGCGCTCCCGCGCGAGCAGGTCCTCCGACCGCGCCGGCGCCAGGCCGGTCTCCAACCCCAGCGGATGATGCAGCAGGTAGATCAGGCGCAAGCGCGCGGCATGTCGGGCCAGCACCTCGGGAAAGGCCCCCGCCGCCAGCCCGTCCAGCAGTACGCCCCCGGCATCGGGAATGCCCGCAAGCGCGGTATCCAGCGCCGCCGCGGCCTCGGGATCCGGCCCCGGGAAGCAACCGTCCAGTTCGTGGACCGCGACCCGCCAGCCTCGCGCCCGCAGACCCGCGACCATGCGCGCGTCGTAGCGATAGCCCCCTGTGCGCTGATCCAGCGCCCCCGGGACCACGAACGCTAGGGAAACACTGATCAATGTGCCCGCTCGCGCTCGAGTCGCTTTTGTGTGCGTTTAATGCGCGGTGACCGCCGTGCAGTCATTCTGCACAAGGGAGCCGCAACGCTGTGCGCGCGCCCGTTTTTGATAGCAACGGGCGGCCGAGCCCCCGCTTTTACTGCCTTGTGGGGTTGGTACCCCAGATTCCCCGATCCTGCGTTGCGACGCTTGCCGGTAGAACCACTACCGGCTGCGCACCGCGCCTTGTCTCGGAAAACCTGGGGTACCAACGCGAGCGTGCACATTAATCAGTGTTTCCCTTGTTCGCGCATTCCGCTCAGGGCGCGGCCTCGTAGCTGGCCCAGGCAATATGCGACTCGTTCAGCGTTACGCACACCGCATCCAGCTCGCGCGCGGACTCGCCCAGCTCGCCGGCATGGATGGCGCTTGCCACGCGCTGGTGCAGCGCGTGGGCCAGAAACTCGGTGGTCGTGTTCTGGCCGCGAAACTCCTCGCGCTCGTCCAGGTTCTGGTAATTGAGATCCGCCAGGAGGGCCTTTACGACCTCGCTGGCGCGGCCGATATCGACCACCAGTCCGTCCGCGTCCAGCGCCCGGCGGCGGAAGGTGACATCGACCACGTAGGTCGCGCCGTGCAGCTTCTGCGCCGGACCAAAGGTCTCGCCGGCGAAGCTGTGGGCAATCATGAAGTGGTCACGCACGTTCAGGCTGTACATCGGGTGGTTCCCCGTCTTGAGAAATAAAAGATCAGTAGCGGACGCGGTGGCAAAGGGTGCGGGCGGCCTCGGGCCCCGTGACGCGGGCCATCGCCGCGGGCAGGTTGGCGAAGGCATCCTCGCCAGTGATCAGCGCGTCGAGTGCGGGATCGGCCAGCAGGGACAATGCAAGCGCCAGGCGGCGACGGTAATCCCAGCGCGCCGCGCGCTCCGGCGGGATGCGGCCCACCTGTGAACTGCGCAGCGTAAGCCGCCGCGAATGGAACGCCTCGCCCAGCGGTGCCGGCACCGGCTGGTCGCCGTACCAGCTCATCTCCACCACCCGCGCCTCGACCCCGGCCAGGTCCAGGGCCTGCGCCAGCCCGGCCGGGTTGCCGCTGGCATGCACCACCCCGTCCAGCCCCTGCAGCTCCGGGTTCCCCCGCGCCGCCTCCGGCGTACAGAGCGACAATCCCAGCGCCGCCGCCACGGGTTCGCGGGCGGGATTGGGGTCGATCAGCGTGACCTCGGCGCCCGGGATCGCCCGCAGCAACCCGGCCACCAGCAGGCCCACCACGCCGGCGCCGATCACCGCGAGGCGATCCCCCGGACCGGGCTGCAAGTCCCAGACCGCGTTGATGGCCGTCTCCATGTTGGCCGCCAGCACCGCGCGCCCCGAAGGCACGGCATCCGGTATCGGCACCACCGCGGCGGCCGGCACCGTGTAGGCGCTTTGATGCGGATACAGGCAGAACACTCGCTGCCCGTCCAGCCCGTGCGCCGCGCCACCCGCCTCAACGGTGCCGACGCTGATGTAGCCGTACTTCACAGGCCACGGGAATTCGCCGGCCTGGAACGGCGCGCGCATCGCCTGATACTGGCTCTCCGGCACCCGACCGTGGAACACCAGCGACTCGGTCCCGCGGCTGATCGCCGAGAACTGCGTGCGCACCCGCACCGCGTCCGGGCCCGGCTCCGCCAGTGCCTCCGGACGCAACGCGCCCGTGCCCGGGCCGGTGACCCAGAAGGCCTGTTCGGAGCCGGCCGTGCTCACCGGGAGGGTCCCGGAAACGGGGTGCGCTGCCACGCGATCATCCGCGCAGTGTGGGCGAAGGGCGCAGCAAGCGGCAACTCCCGGTGCCCCGCATGGTCGCAAGACCAGGGAGTGCCACCCGCGCGCCCCCAGGACCATCGCCAACGGAGCGCTACAATCCCCGCATGGAGTCTTCCCCTGCCAAGCCTTCCCCGTTGCGCCTGCAGGCCGGCCTGCGGGTCTGGGCGACCGACTGGCTGCTCGCGGGCCTGGCCGGCCTCGCCGTAACCGGTGCGCTGGTTTGGCACGCGCACGCGGGCCTGCCAACCGTCGCCGGTTTCGTCACGCTCTGGCTGGTGCTGGGTGCCATCCTCGCCAGCCGCACGCCGGCGGCCGGAGTGGCGTCTGCCGGGCGCGGCCCTGGCCCGGCCAACCGGGTCACGCTCCTGCGCGCCGCGCTGACCGCCCCGCTCGGCGGCCTGGTCCTGGCCGCCCCCACCCCGGACGAACCGGTGCTGGCGCTGTGGGTGATCGCCCTCGCGGGCCTGGCACTGGTGCTGGACGGGGTGGACGGGGCCGTCGCGCGCCGCACGGACAGCGCCACCGCGTTCGGCGCCCGCTTCGACATGGAGCTGGACGCCGCCATGATCCTCGCCCTGTCGATCCTCGTCTGGCAGATGACGGCGGTGGGGCCCTGGGTGATCCTGATCGGCCTGATGCGCTACGCCTTCGTGCTGGCCGCCCGCCCCCTGCCCTGGCTGGCCGCGCCGCTGCCGCCCAGCCGGCGCCGCCAGGCCGTCTGCGTGTTGCAGACCGTGGTCCTGCTACTGGTCCTGATCCCCGGCCTGCCCGCACCCGCCGCCATCACCATCGCCCTGGCCGGCCTGCTGGCTCTGGGCCTGTCCTTTGCCGTGGATATCCACTGGCTGTACCGCCACCGACCGGAGGTGTGTCATGACTGACGCCCGCAACAACCGCCGCCCCGCCCGCCTGCGCCGCCTGCTGCTGGGTGGCCTGCTGGCCACGGCCCTGGCGCTGCCCGCGCAGGCCCTGGCCGATGCCGACCGCTGGGTCATCGACCCCGACCACTTCGCGGTCGGCTTCCTGGTCGATCATGCCGGCTATGCCAAGGTCCTGGGCATGTTCCTGGAAGCCGAGGGCGAGTTCGTCTTCGACCCCGACACGGGCGAGCTGGGCGACGGCCATTTCGTCATCCAGACCGACAGCGTGTTCACCAACCACGCCGAGCGCGACGACCACCTGCGCAACGAGGACTTCCTGAACGTCGAGGAATACCCGGAGATGCGCTTCACCGCCACGCGCTACGAGCCGACCGGGGAGAACACAGGGCGCCTGAGCGGCGGGCTCGAGCTGCTGGGCGAGACCCGGACCATCCACCTCGACGTGACCATCAACAAGGTCGGGCGCTACCCGTTCCCGCTCGGCGGCCTGTTCGGGCGGCCGTACGTGCTCGGTGCGTCCATGCGCGGCAGCTTCGACCGCTCCGACTTCGGCATGACCTACGGCCTGACCCGCGACATCGTCGGCGACGAGATCGAGCTGATCATCGAGTTCGAGGCCCAGCGCCAGTAAAGGCCGGCGGACTGAATGTATTCACCACGAAGCACACGAAGGCACGAAGAAGGGCCAGGGCGGATTGCACCACAGAGGGCACAGAGGACACGGAGGAATTCGAACGGGATCCGTGGGAAAACCCTTGCGTAGGAAATTGAAAAGTCGGGCGATAACCCAGTAACGAGAAGGCCCCGGGCATGATTGCGCCGGGGCCTTCCTGGATCGACGGTACGGAACGTGTCAGGCCGTGGTGTTGATGTTGGTACCCACGTTGTCCGGCAGGCCCTGAGTGGCGGCCTGCATCTCGCCGATGTCGGGCATCGCCTGCAGCAGGGACTGGGCGGCCATTTCCTGCGATTCCATCGCCTTCTTCTGAACAGCCACATCCTTTTGCATCGCCAGCTGCTGCTGGCTGTTCTGCGTGGCCATCGCGGCAATTGCGCTTGCGTCCATCACGCTACTCCCAGAATCTGAATGTACAGGCCCGCATGCGCTCAACACGGTACGAACCTGCCCCCGGTGACGGCTGAATCCTCGCAGACTTGAGCCCTCGAACCGGATTTTTTCAAGGCAACGATTTTCACCAGGATAGCAGCGCGTCCCGCATCCCCGCTCCCGAATTTCTCCGTGTCCTCCGTGACCTCTGTGGTTACACGCCCTTGCCCTTCCTTCGTATCTTCGTGCCCTTCGTGGTGAAAAAAGCGCCCTTGCCCTTCAGCCCTGATCCCCGGCATTCCGCCCGGACGCATCCGCGGGCGCACGGCAGACCCGCGCGGCGAAGCGCCGCATCACGCCCCGCGCCACTCGACCCTCGGGCTCGATGCAGAAGCCGGCCTGTTCCACCGCGGCCTCGGTATCGCGGTTCGGGTGGCAGCCGCCGGTGATGCAGGTCCAGGCCGGCTGTACGCGGTCCTGGGCACGCGCCAGCAGCGGCCGCTTATGGCGCACATGCTCCAGCATGCGCAGTTCGCCCGCCTCCGCCAGCACCCGGCGCACCTCGCCGAGTGCCCGTGACGGATCCTGCACGCTGCAGAACACCAGTCCGGAGACCACGGTATCGAAGGCCCCGTCCGCGAACGGCAGGGCCTCGGCCCGCGCCACTACCAACGGCACGGAAGGCGCCCGCCGGCGAGCCCGGCGCAGGGCCGCCAGGTCCGGGTCCATGCCGATGACCCGTTGCGGGTCCGCGTACAGCGGCAGGTCGCGCCCGGTACCACAGCCCACCTCCAACACCCGGCCGTTCGCGCCCGCCACCAGGCGCCGCCGCCAGCGACGCAGGCCCAGCAGCTCGGCACCGGCCATCAGGCCGTCGTACAACCAGGGGATCTGTTCAAGACCGCGCATCGAGGCTCCCGGGGACAGGGAAATGTGATGCCCGCCACATTCTTTCGACGAGTGCCAGGAACCTGTTCCCACAGTCCCTGTCCACGTATACAAGTTGCGGAAATTGCCGGCTCGTGGCAACGGCAGTCGGCAATCCGCCGTTCGGACCAGAACCCTCCATCACACGGGTGTCCGGACGATCTTTGGCCCGGCCTTTGCGCCGGGCCATTTTTTTG
This sequence comes from Thioalkalivibrio sp. ALE22, assembly GCF_000381445.1. Lineage (NCBI taxonomy): Bacteria > Pseudomonadati > Pseudomonadota > Gammaproteobacteria > Chromatiales > Ectothiorhodospiraceae > Thioalkalivibrio > Thioalkalivibrio sp. ALE22. The sequence goes on along the minus strand of NZ_KB906505.1, from coordinate 13,253 downwards.
TTTGGCTGCGCCGCCCGGCAGCGGTCAGTTGCCCGTGGGGCCGATCAGGTTGAGGAACTCGCGCCGGGTCCGGCCGTCCTCGCGGAAGGCGCCCAGCATCACCGAGGTCGCCATCGAGGAATGCTGCTTCTCCACCCCGCGCATGGTCATGCACATGTGCCTGGCGTCCACTACCACGCCGACCCCCTTGGCATTCGTCACCTGCATCAGGGCCTCGGCGATCTGGCGTGTCAGGCTCTCCTGGATCTGCAGGCGCGCCGCGAACATGTCGACGATGCGGGCGATCTTGGACAGCCCGATCACCTTGCCATTGGGCAGGTAGGCCACGTGCACCTTGCCGATGATCGGCAACAGGTGATGCTCGCACAGGGAGTACAGCTCGATGTCGCGCAGGAGCACCATCTCGTCGTTGTCCGACGAGAACAGGGCCCCGTTGACGATACTGTTCAGGTCCTGGTGATAACCGCGGGTGAGATACTGCATCGCCTTGGCGGCGCGCATCGGAGTATCCAGCAGGCCCTCGCGCTGCGGGTTCTCGCCCAGGCCGGCGAGGATGTCGCGGTAGCGCTCGGCGAGCTGTTCCGGGGCCGCCAGCGGCTGGCCCGTGGAATTGGTGGCCGTTGGCTCGTCGGCCGTCCGGGCGTCTGCATCCATCATCGAATCCTTGTGTTCGCTCATTCTTGCGTTTTCCTCTGTCCCGGCTCCCGGCTCAGGCCGTCAGCGTGACCGCGAAGCCGGAGGCCAGCGCCAGCATCGCCCCGGCGGTCAGCACCAGGCGCAGGCCCAGGTACCCCCGGGGCAATGCGCGGCGATACAGGCTCAGCCGGTCTACCCACAGCACCCCGAGAAACAGCACCGTCAGGGTCATCAGCGCCTCCGGCAGCGGCTGCAGCACCGCCAGCCAGGCCAGGATGGACGGCACCACCGCCCATACCGGGGCCGCGAGCGGGCCTACCCGGTGCTGCCGATCCGCGAGGAAGATCCCCCAGTGGATCGCCCCCAGGAACGACAGGATCACCGCACCATAGAGCGCCAGGGCCTCCAGCGCGAAAGCCTGCCATTCGGGCTGGGCCATCCATGCCTCCACCCCGAAGAATGCGAAGGGTAGCAGCCCCCCCACTCCGAGAACCTGCAAGGCCGGAGCCGGCGCGTCCGGTCGCGGTCCGTCGCCACGCGCCTGCAACGCCCGGTGCCCCAGGTACTCGCGCAACTCGGGCAGCCCGCCGATCACGCCCTCGCGCGCGATGAACAGCGGCAGCACAGCCGCGCCGGTGGCCTGTTGCAGCGCGTGGAACTGCTCGCGATTGTGTGCCGACCCCATGCCCCACTCCAGCCGCTGCCAGCGGCCCGGAGCCGTCGCCTCCAGCAACGCCTCGGCATCGCGGAAGTCCGAGAGGCCGGACGTAATGCCCACGATCTCGTGGGTGGCCAGGGCCTCTCGCACCTCCGGCGGCCATTCGGGGGCGCCTGCCTGTGTCATGTCGTCTGTCTTCACGGTCCGTGTCTCCATTGCTGCCGGTTGCCTGGCGAAGCGTCCCCGGCACTGGAACCCCGGGAACTTTCGACCGTCACCATTTACAAAGATTGTACAGCTATTGTATAAGTTGTACATCACCTTTCGGGTCCGGAGAAGCACCACCATGAAACGCTCGCGCATCGCCGTCATCGGTGGAGGCATCGCCGGCCTGTCCGCCGCCTGGATTCTGCAGACCCGTCACCAGGTTCAGCTGTTCGAGTCGGGACCGGAGCTCGGCGGTCATGCGCACACCGTAGCGGTTCCCGACCCGCAGGGTCCCACACCCATCGACACCGGGTTCGTCGTCTATAACGAGCGCAACTACCCGCTGCTGACCCGGCTGTTCACGGACCTGGGCGTCGCCACGCAGGACACCGACATGTCCTTCGGCTACTCGCGCCAGCCCGACGGGGTCGAATATGCCGGCTCCGACCTGAACACCCTGTTCGCCCAGCGCCGCAATCTGGTGCGCCCGCGCTTCCTGCGCATGGCGGGCGATATCCTGCGGTTCAACCGCCTGGGCAAGGGCCTGTTCGAACGTCACGAGAGCCCGGAAGGCACGCTCGGGGCCTTCCTCGACCGGCACCGTCTGGGGCGCGGCTTCACCGAGGACTACCTGCTGCCGATGGCCGCCGCGATCTGGTCCTGCCCGCCGGAGGCGATCCGCGAATTCCCGGCCGCCAGCTTCCTGCAATTCTTCCACAATCATGGGCTGCTGGATCTGCGCGACCGCCCGCAGTGGCGCACCGTGGTCGGCGGCAGTCGCGAATACGTAGAGCGTCTCGCGCAGCGCCTCGAACCGGGCTGCGTTGTCCACCAGCCTGTGCGCGCGGTGATGCCGGAGTCCGGTCAGTGGCGCGTCCTGACCGATGCCCAGGGCACCGGGTTCGACGCAGTGGTGTTCGCCTGCCACGCCGACACCGCGCGCGGGCTCCTGAACGGCGCGGTCCCGGCGCGCGACCGGCTCCTGTCCGCCTGCCGCTTCCAGGCCAACCACGCCATCCTGCATACGGACCCGGCCCTGATGCCCCGCTCGCGCCGGGTCTGGTCTTCCTGGAACTACCTCTCCGGGCGGACCACGCAAGCCCGGGACCGCGTCTCGGTGTCCTACTGGATGAATCGCCTGCATCGCCTGGAGCGCCGCCAGGACTACATCATCAGCCTGAATCCCTGGCGCGACCCGCATCCGACCCATGTGCTCGGCGAGCAGCACTGGGAACACCCGGTCATGGATACCGCGGCGGAGACCGCCCGCCAGCGTCTTGCGGCGACTCAGGGCGAGGATGGCCTGTATTTCGCCGGGGCCTGGATGGGCTATGGCTTCCACGAAGACGGGCTGCGCTCGGCCGTGCACGTCGGTCAGGCTATGGGCATCGAACCGCCCTGGTCGCGGCCGTTGCACGCCGCCGGCGAATCCGCGCCGCAACCCGCGGCGCACGGCGACGCCCCCGCACCCGCAGCAGGCGCTTCGGCCGCACGCTCCAGGGCCGCCTGAATGGACGCCGCCCTCGTACACGGCACGGTGCTGCATCAGCGGTTCTTCCCGCAGCAGTACCGCTTTCGCTACCCGGTCATCAGCGCGCTGTTCGATATCGACCGCCTCGCCGAGACCACCCGGCGCTGCCGCTTGTTCTCGCGGGACGGCTTCAACCTGTTCAGCCTGCGCACCCGGGACCACGGGCCGCGCGACGGCCGCCCCTGGCGGCCCTGGATCGAGGCGCATCTGGCCGATTACGGCATCGACCTGGCCGGCGGTCCGATCTATCTGCTGGCCATGCCGCGCGTCCTCGGGCATGCCTTCAACCCGCTGAGCGTCTGGTATGCCTGGCACGCCGACGGTGACCTGCGCGCGATCCTGCTGGAGGTGCGCAACACCTTTGGCGAGCACCACCACTACCTGCTGCACGAGCACGGCGCGCCCATGGCCGGTCCCGTGCGCCAGGAGAAGCAGAAGGCCTTTCACGTATCGCCCTTCATCGACATGCACGCGCGCTACGCCTTCAGCCTGACGCCGCCGCGTGCGCAGGTCGGGGCATCCCTGCGGATCGCGATCAACGAATACCAGGATCAGGACCTGATGCTGACGGCCACACAGCATGGCCGCCTGCGCCCGTTCAGCGACCGCACCCTGCTGGGCGCCTTCCTGAAACAACCCTGGATGACCCTCAAGGTCCTGCCGCTGATCCACTGGCAGGCGCTGAAGATCTGGTGGCGTGGCGGGCGCTACCACCCGCGGCCGGCACCCCCCGCACAGGAGATCGACTAATGGCCCTCAACCACCTCGACACCCCGCAGGACGAAACCACCCGGCCGGACTGGGCCCTGCGCCTGATCTCGCGCGCACTGAAGGACATCGACACCGGGCAGATCACCCTGATCGGCCCGTCGGGCGACCGCATCACCCTGCGCGGGCGCAAGGCCGGAGCCGAGGCCGTCTGGCACTTCCGCCGACCGTGGCGCGCGATCCTGCGCCTGCTGCGCCACGGCGACATCGGCTTTGCCGAGGGCTTCATCAGCGGCGACTGGATCACCCCGGACCTGCCAAGCCTGCTGCGCTTCGCCACCGACAACGAGCCCGCCCTCGCGCCCCTGGCGGATCGTCCGGCCTGGCAGCGCGGCCTCGACCGCCTGCGTCACTGGCGGCACCGCAACAGCCGGCGCGGCAGCCGCGCCAACATCCGCTTCCACTACGATCTCGGCAACGACTTCTACGACCTGTGGCTGGACCGCACGATGAGCTACTCGTCGGCCCTGTTCACCCGCGGCGACGAGGCCCTGGAACAGGCCCAGACGCAGAAGTATGCCCGCCTGCTGGATCAACTGGACGCCGAACCGGGCGCGCATATCCTGGAGATCGGCTGCGGCTGGGGTGGCTTCGCCGAGATGGCGGCCCGGCGCGGTTATCGCGTGACCGGCGTCACCCTGTCGCAGGAGCAGCTCGACTACGCCCGCGAGCGGATCGAACGCGCCGGCCTGAGCGATCGCGTGGAACTGCGCCTGCAGGACTACCGCGACCTCGACGGGACCTTCGACCACGTGGTCTCCATCGAGATGTTCGAGGCGGTGGGCGAGCAGTGGTGGGCGACCTACTTCGACAAAGTGCGCGCCTGCCTGCGCCCCGGCGGCCGCGCGGCGCTGCAGGTGATCACCATTGCCGAGCACGCCTTCGAGCACTACCGCCGCAATGCCGACTTCATCCAGCTCTACATCTTCCCCGGCGGGATGCTGCCCTCGGTCCCGCGCTTCAACGCGGAGGCCGAACGGGCCGGGCTCGCCGTGACGGACCAGGCCTTCTTTGGCGCGGACTACGCGCGCACCCTGCGCCACTGGCACCAGGAGGTGCGCCAGGCGGAGCCGGTGATCGAGGCGCTCGGCTATTCACAATCCTTCCTGCGCATGTGGCGCTACTACCTGGCGTACTGCGAAGTCGGCTTCGACACCGCCCGCGTGAACCTGATGCAGGCCGTCCTGCAAAACCCCGCCGATGCCACCGCCTCGGGCAGCAATGCCCCCGCGACTCGATGAAGTGAACACCCTGCGCTGGCCGCGGCTGTTCGCCTACGGCGGTCTGGGTATGCCCCTGGCCGTGCTCGGTCTGCCGCTGTACGTCTTCCTGCCCGCGCATTACGCCGAGCACACCGGCCTGGGCGTCACCCTGGTCGGTCTGCTCCTTCTTGCGGCGCGGCTGCTGGATGTCGTGACCGACCCGCTGGTCGGCCACCTGTCCGATCGCATCCCCGGGGCCTGGCGCCGGCGCGCGGTGATGCTGGCCGGCGTGCCGCTGCTGTTGCTCGCCGCGCCGTTCCTGTTCCGCCCGCCGGCCGAGGCCGGCGCGGGATACCTGCTGCTGTTCAGCACCCTGGTCTATCTGGGCTGGACGCTGGTCGCCCTGCCCTATGCGGCCTGGGGCGCGGAGCTCTCCGGCGACTACCACGAACGCTCGCGCATCACCGCCGCGCGCGAGGGCTTCGTCGTACTGGGTACGGTCACGGCCGCGGCACTGCCGGCGGTCCTCGGCCTGCAGGACGATGCCGGGGCCGCGCTCGCAGCCCTCGCGGTGCTGCTGTGGGTGCTGCTGCCGGTCGCCTTCCTGATCCTGCTGTGGCGCGTGCCGGAACGCCCCGGAAGGCTCGCGCCCGTGCCGTGGCGCGCTGGCTGGGGCCTGCTGCTGGGCAACCGCCCCTTCCGCCGACTGATCCTGGCGTGGATCCTGAACGGCACCGCCAACGCGATCCCCGCCACGCTCTTCCTGCTGTTCATCACCCACGTGCTGGAGGCGCCAGGCCATGCCGGGCCGCTGCTGCTGGTTTACTTCGCCACCGGCATCCTCGCCCTGCCGCTGTGGCTGCGCCTGGCGCGGCGCCTGCCCAAACATCGGGTCTGGACACTCTCGATGCTGCTGGCCTCCAGCTTCTTCATCTGGGTGCCGTTCCTCAGCGCCGGTGACGTGCTGGCGTTCTACGCCATCACCGTACTGACCGGGCTCAGCCTCGGGGTCGATCTCGCCCTGCCGGCCGCGATGCAGGCCGATGTGATCGACCAGGACACCGCCGACGGCGGCGGCGAGCGCGCCGGGCTGTTCTTCGGTCTGTGGGGCATGGCGACCAAGCTGGCCCTCGCGCTGGCCGTCGGCCTCAGCTTCCCGCTACTGGGTGCGGCCGGATTCTCGGCCGATGGCGACAACAGCCCCACCGCCCTGCTCGTCCTGGCCCTGGCCTACGCCGGCCTGCCGGTCCTGTTCAAGCTCGCGGCAATGGCCCTGATCTGGCGCTTCCCCATCGACGCCGACGCCCAGCACACCCTGCGCGAACGCATCCACGCGCGCGAACAAGCCACCATCCCCGCCCAGCCCGGAGGCACCCACCCATGATCCACCGTATCCGACCCTCCCGTTTCGTGGCCTCGCTTCTGGCCACCGTGTTGCTGACCCTGTCGCTCGCCGCCCCGGCCGCGGCCGCCACCGAGATCGACGGCGTGCGCTTCGCCGAATCGGTCACCATCGACAACACCACAGTGCCCCTGCGTGCGGGCCGGCTCTATCGCTACACAGTGTTCCGCGTCTACGTCGGCGCGCTCTACGTACCCGAAGAAGTCGCTCCGGAGGATGTCCTGACCGCCGACGTGCCCAAGCGCCTGGACCTCGAATACCTGCGCGCGATCAGCGCCGACGACTTCCGCCGCAGCGGTAACAGCCTGCTCGAGGACCAGCAGGACGCGGAAACACTGGCGGCGCTGGCCGACCGGCTCGACACCTTCAACGCCGCCTACCGCGACATGGAGGCCGGCGACCGCTACGCCCTGGAATACCGCCCGGGCCACGGCACCCGCCTGCTGCAAAACGGTACCCCGCTGGTCGAGGTCCCCGGCCACGACTTCGCCGAGGCCTATTTCGGCATCTGGCTGCACCCGGAAGAACCCCTGTCGCGCCGCTTCCGCGACACCCTGATCGGCGCACGCTGATCGCCGAACAGCAACGACCAGTCATTGCGAGGCGCGAAGCGCCGCGGCAATCGCCCAGCCTCTGGCACCGCGCCCATGCCGTGCCCGTCAACGCGAGGCACCATGCGCCGTGGCGATCGCCTCGCGGTGCCTCACGACAAAATACCGGTCACCACGCAGGGCCCGCAGTACCCCGCCCTCCTGCCGGCCAAGCCCGGCATCGAACACCCACCGTTCCGAGAAACCCTTCACAGGAAGATTCCCCCAACCTGAACTAGACTCTTCCGTCCGGGGCCAGGGTCAGGACGGCCGGGGAGCCAGCCACGCAATCGGATTGCTGGCACACGCGGGCGCGGCTCTCCTTTACGGCATGCCGGAGGAGGATACCCATGCAACATCGCATCACCTTGCGGGAGGCCACCTGGCCTGCCGACGCCGACGCACTGTCCCTGATCCGCCGCGAGGTCTTCGTCGAGGAGCAGGGCGTACCCGAGGCCCTGGAATTCGATGGCCTGGACGCCGCCGCCCTGCACTGGCTGGCGACCGGGCCGGAGGGTGAACCGGTCGGCACCCTGCGCCTGCTGCCCTCCGGCCAGATCGGCCGCATGGCCGTGCGCAAACCCTGGCGCGGGCACGGCATCGGCTCGCGCCTGCTGGACTGCGCCATCCAGGCCGCCGCCCGCCACGGCTGGCGCGAGGTCTGGCTGAACGCCCAGAACAGCCGTATCGGCTTCTACGCCCGCCACGACTTCTTCGTCATCAGCGACACCTTCGAGGACGCCGGCATCCCCCACCGCCGCATGCTCCACCGCATCCACACCCCAATCCCGCGCCCGGCGGCACCCTATTCCCATGCCACCCACACCCACGCGGCCCAGTCACTGTAACTCCGCTGGCGCCCCGTAGGAGCCGGCTTGCCGGCGAAGCCCCTGCCCGCGCCCGACTTTGGCAGGAGCTTCGCCGGCGAGCCGGCTCCTACAGGGGATATGCACGGATCTCACAGATCTTGCCTATCCGCCTCTGCCACCGTACTCATATCTCTGATTCGCGCCCGAAACGCTCCCCTAACCCCCGGGGGGAACCGACCCCGCGCAATGATGCGAACCCACCCCCACTCCCCTATGCTGAGGGAAAGACCGTCAACCCGAGCGAGACCCCGATGACCGCCCCCGAACGCGACCCGACCCTGATTGACGCCGAGGCCCTGCTGGCCGAACTCCTGGCCGCCACCCGCCGACGCCTCTGGCTGCATGCCCGCGTCGCCCTGCTGGCCGAGATCGCCGGGCCCGACCTGGGCGCGGAACTGGCCGGGATCGCACGCCGCCACCGGCATACCGATATCCGCCTGCTGGTCGACGACGACCTGGCGCTCAAGGAGCAGCTTCCGAGCCTGGTGGAGAGCATCAAGCGCCTGCCCAGCGCAGTCTCGGTGCGCCGCCTGGAGGCCGCCGAGGAAAGCCCGCTGACCGTCACCGCGATTGCCGACCACAGCGGCTGGATGCAGCTCACCCAGGCCGGCGGGCGCCGCATACTGCGCGGCGACGTCGACGATCGGCCGGGCACCCAGCGCGCCGTCCAGGACTTCGAGGCCAACTGGAGTCTCAGCGATGAAGCCGTCGAACTCCGCCGCCTCCTCGTCTGAGCCGCCCGACATGACCGAGCGGCGTTACCTCCTGCGAGCCGCCCTCGCGCTGGCGGCTGGCACCCTGCTCCCCGGCCTCGCCGGTGCACGCGACACCCACGCCGAGGTCGCCGTGCTGCCGCTGCAACACCGACCGGCGAACAGCCTGCTACCCGAGCTGCAGGCCCTGTTCGGCGACACCGCCACCCTGCGCGGCGACGGCTTCCGGCTGCTGGTACGCGCCGACGCCCGCACCCTGCAACAGATCCGCGAAGTCGTCGCCGAACTCGACACGCCGGCCCAGGACCTCGTCCTCTCCGTACGCCGCCACCGCGACGCCCCGCGCACCGAACGCGGCACCGGCCTCGAGTTCGAGAGCGGCCCGGAGGGCACCGAGGGCCGCATCTCCAGCCAGCGGCTGCGCACCACCCGCCGCGACGACCAGACCCAGCACCTGCGCCTGCGGGAAGGCACCGAGGCCATCATCCTGGTCGGCGAGACCCGCGCCGCCGGCTTCCGCATCCTCCACGGCCGCGCCGGCGTCGGCATCGAACCCCTGCTGCAGGACACCGCCCGTGGCTTCCGCGTCCGCCCCCAGGTCCAGCCCGACGGCCGCATCCGCATCGCCATCTCCCAGCTCCACGAAGGCCCCCTCCCCCGCGGCGCCGTGGACCGCGACGCCATCGACACGCAACTCACGCTGGAGCCGGGCACCTGGCACACCCTGGGCGGCGTCCACACCGAAACCGACGTCACGGAACGCGGCCTCGCCTCCCGCCGCACCACCCGCGACCGCGACACCCTCACCCTCGAAATTCGCGTCGATCCCGCCCGCTAGCCCGCTCCCATGATGCGATTCGCTTCGCTCATCGGCATCCTACGGAATAGCACTGCCCGTAGGGTGCGTTGACCCCACGAAACGCACCCACAACGGCGGGAGCCACCCCTTCGACCAAACCCGCCAGATGGCACGCCGACACACCCGATCATCGTCCCGGAAACCGCAACGCGGTTATCCGGGATGTCCCCCGCCCGCCCGAACATACCCCTCTGGCACGCCCCCACACCGTGGTGATACAGTCGTTTAAACAATGTCTATACATCTTGCGGGTGGAGCAATGGCCGAGACACGACTGAACATCAAGCGCTGGGGCAACAATCTGGGCGTCCGGCTTCCTGCGGCCATCGCGCGCGCAGCGCACCTGGAGGCGGACCAATCCGTGATCGTCTCCGTCGAAGGCAACCAGATCGTAATCCGTCCGGAAACCACTCCATCCATGAGCCTGGAGGAACGCCTGAAAGGATTCGACCCGGACAAGCATAGCGGCGAGGCCATGTGCACGGACGTGATTGGAAATGAACGATGGTAAAGCGTGCAGCACCCAAGGACTGGGTACCCCGGCGCCGTGACGTCATCTGGATAGACTGCAACCCTCAGGCCGGGCGGGAAATGCGAGATATTCACCCCTTCCTCGTCCTGTCGCCGACCCAATTCAACGCCCGCACCTCGCTGGTTCTGGGGCTCCCCATGACCACTGCCGATTACAATGCGACCAACCCCTTCGCCGTGGTGGCGGGCACGACGCCGGATGCAAGAACCAGCTACATCCTCTGCCACCAGGTAAAGTCCTTCGACTGGCGCCAACGCAACGCGACACCCCATCCAGCCGGACAAGTGCCGCAGGGGACCTATCAGGAAGCCTGCGCGGTCCTCAACCAGATCCTCGAACTCTGCCCCGATCCCGCCTAGCGGGGAACCGACGGAGTCAAACCTTGCCTTTTGCCCCCGCGCACGAACCGACGGGGTCCGAACCGACGGGGTCTACCTTTGGATTTCGCAGGCCGGCGAAGGGTGTTGAGGTGTTCTAGACTCGAGGCGGCGGCGGAGGTGTGGCTTGTGGGGTCCGCACTCCGCTTGGACGTGCTCGGTTCTGAAATACCGCCTTCGCCGCCCCTGCATCATCCGGAGCGTCCCACGTGGATGGTGCCCACTCCTCTGGAGTGATGGCTGAAAGGTAGACGAGACGCCGGATGAGTTTTGGCGTCGGATCTTGCCTGGAGGTCACCGCTATGGATACCCCTCTTCTTGTAGCCGTGGATGTCGGCAGTCGTTTCCACCAAGTGGCGGTCGGCGATGGTACGGGACATGTGCTGGACGAGTTCCGCATCGATCACGAACCGTCTGGATTTACAGCGTTCTTCGAACGAGTGGAACGCCATCGTCGGTCGCCGGACCAGAGGGTCCAGGTGGCGATGGAAGGTTACAACGGCTGGGCACGCCCGCTGGATAGCCAGACCCTGGCCCGCGGTTGGGCGCTGTACAACGTCAATAACTTGAAGCTAGCACGGTATAAGGAGATCTTTCCGGCTCCTGCCAAGACGGACGCGATCGACTCGCGCCGCATGCTCGAGCTATTCGCGCTGGATCAGCAACCCGGGGTGGCCCGCAATGCCCTACAGCGGGTGACGCTGATCCCAAAGGCGCACCGCCATCTGAAGTATCTGACGCGCCGGCGGCGGGTGCTGGTACAGGAGCGGGCTGGGCGTCTGACGCGGCTGAACTGCGATCTACAGGCGCTTTGCCCGGGCTTGCTGTCGATCACGGGTTCGATCGACAACCGGTGGTTCCTCCGCTTCCTGACCTGCCGAGACCGCCTCACGGCGTTGCCACGAGTACGCGCCTCGACGCTGTTAAGGATACGGGGTATTGGGCGCGCTTATCTCGCCAAGATCCAGGCATGGCAGCCGACCGCACAATTTGGCCCGGATATCGCCTTCGGCGATATGGATGTGGTCACCGATGCACGATCGATCCTGACGCTGAGTGAGCGGATCACGGAGTTGGACACCGAGCTCGAACGCTTGGCGTGCGAGAGCCAACCGGCTCGGCTCCTGCGATCCATCCCCGGTTTCGGCCCGACGGGTGTTGCGGAGTTAGTGGGCGAGATCGGCACACTGGATCGGTTCACCAAGGAATCGGGGCTGGCCGTCTATGTGGGGATGGCCCCGCTAGCGAACAGTTCGGGCGTTCGCGATCGGGGTAAACGCCCCCGCTCCGTTAATACCCGATGCCAGAATGCACTGATGACCTGCGTGGCACGGCACATGGCCCATGTGCCCGAGTCCCGCGCGTACTATGACCGCAAACGTGCTCAAGGCAAGACGCACAATCAAGCGGTACGAGCCCTCGGCCGTCACTTGATCCGAATGATCTGGACGATGCTCCGTCAAGGACGGGAGTACCACCGCCTCCCCACATTCGAGACGCCCAAGCCTTGAAAATCCGAGAGGGATGTTCAAACCTTGCCTTTTGCCCCCGGAACCGACGAGGAGCCGACGGGGTCAAACCTTGCCTTTTGCCCCCGCGGACACGATTCGACTCACTCGCGAATAATGCAGACCGAAATGGTCACCGATAGCTTTCAGCGTGTAGCCACCGGACGCATACGCGCGCCGAATGGCTTCATTCCTCGGGAAGCTGGCCTCCAGGACTTCGAGCGTCGGCGGCACAGGCCGCTGCTGGGCCCTGGGGTATTCCGGGTCCAAGTCCTGCCTGCCGGACTGACCTGCCAGCCGCGCCTCGACAAAGGCCTCGGAGCCAAGAAATAGCTGCGCATGCAGATCATTCCAGGGGGAGGTACGTCCGATTCCCTCATGGACAAACCGCCGATAGGCCTGCTGTCGGGAGGCGGCCGGGCCGAATTCGTCCAGCACGCGATCCGTCGATAGCCACGAGACGGCGTCCGAAAGGCCCGCGGTGGGCCGGTAGCTGCTCCACTCCCAGTCCGCAGGATCGTCGATCAGATGCGCACGCACCGGATTGAGGACGATGTAGCGCGCCAATTCCAGAAGATACGACTCGCGCTCGACCAGGATCGCCTTGTACCGGCCTTGAAGCACATGACCCACACGCCGGTGACGGCGGTTGAACCGCTGCGTGTAAACGCCGTTCAGCCACTGCATCCCCCGGCCCAGGTTCGCATCCGGCGTCTCTACCAGAAGGTGATAGTGGTTGCCCATCAGGCAGTACGCAAAGACCACCCATTTGAAGCGCTCGACCGCCTGCGCCAGCGTTTCTTCGAAGCGCCGATGGTCAACGTCATCCAGATAGATCCAGTCCCGCCGATTGCCGCGCGCCGTCACGTGATACAGCGCCCACGGATACTCCAACCGCACCGATCGAGCCATCCCTGCTCTCTTCGTCTTGTCCCTGACCCCCGCTAGTACACCCTAAAGCCGACCGCGCCGACAAGCCGAGCACCGCCGCCCACCAGCCAGCCGGGCAAAAGGCAAGGTTTGACCCCTGGGGTTCCCAAGGTTTGACCCCGTGGGTTCGCAGGTGGCGAACCCACCAGCCTCAAACACAAAAAAGGCCCTGAACCGTACCGACTTTTCCGGAGGCTCTGATCCTTGGGAGGATAGAGCGATGAGTGAGACGACACGGTATAGCCCGGAGGTCCGGGAACGGGCGGTGCGGCTGGTGTGGGAACACCAGGAGGAGTATTCGTCGCAGCATGCGGCGATCCAGTCGATTGCACCGAAGATTGGCTGCACGGGCGAGACGCTGCGGCTGTGGGTCCGCCGCGCGGAGCGCGAGCGGGACGATGCCTCGGCGTTGTCGGATAACGAACGGGCACGCCTGAAGGCGCTGGAGCGGGAGAACCGCGAGCTCAAGCG
>NZ_KB906504.1:0-147589 GCF_000381445.1 Thioalkalivibrio sp. ALE22 | reverse complement strand
AATCGCACGTCCGCGTTGGTGCCCCCCAGTTGTTCGAGACAAACGTTCCGAGACAAGGCGCGTCGTGCAGCGGGTAGTGGTTCTACCCGCAAGCGGCGCAACGCAGGATCGGGGAACAGGGGGCACCAACCCCACAAGCCATTGAAAGCAGGGGCTCGGCCGCCCGTTGTTATCAAAAACGGGCGCGCGCACAGCGTTGCGGTTCCCTTGTGCAGAATGACTGCACGGCAGTCACCGCGCCTTGTTCGCACGCAAAAGCGACTCGAGCGCGAACGTGCGATTCAATCAGCGTCTCCTTAAGGGCGGAAGGGCGTTTTCACCACAGAGCACACAGAGGCCACGGAGAAATTCAAGGGCGGTTTACAGGAAGGTTTGAAGGTTGGAAGGGATGATGGGCTGGAGGGCCTGGGGCTCGCAGGGTTTCGGTGAGTCGCTTTGCCCCGGAAGGTCTGCATCCGAGATCGATGATTCCGGAGGAATGGACCCGGCCATCGTTATTCATTCCAGCGTCCTTCCCTACTTCCTGTAACCCGGCTTTTGCAGTTCTCTGTGCCCTCCGCGCTCTCTGTGGTGAAAAATGCCTTAGGCGTTGCCCCGGGGGTCGGGCAGGCGCACGCGCAGGTGGGTTGCGCCGATTACGGCGGCCGGGACCAGCAGCAGGTTCACCACCGGCACCATCGCCAGCAGCGTGGTGCCGGCCCCGAAGCTGAGCGTCTCCAGCCGGTGGGCGCGCAGGGTCTGGCGGACCGCCGCAAACTCCAGGCCGTCGTTCGCCAGCGGGGCTTCCATGAATTCGACGGCCAGGACCCAGCTGCCGAACAGGAACCACGCCAGTCCGGCCAGCAGGTTCAGCCCGGGGATCACCGTGATCACCAGGACCGGGATGAACAGCAGGGCGTAGTACCCGGTTTTGCGCAGCGCGGTGATGCTCGCGTGACCCATCTCGCCGAGAAACGAGCGCGCCGGCTGGCGCGGTTCGTGGCCCAGGCCGCGGGCGGTACGGTAGGCCAGCGGGCCGGAGAACGGGCTGGCGATGATCGCGGCCAGGGCTACTGCCGATACCGCAAAGGCCACCAGCAGCGCCAGGGCGAACAACGGCCATAGCAGCCAGGCCAGCCAGTCCCAGCCACTCGGGAGCCACGCGGCCAGCAGCGCCTCGAAGCCAAGTGCGGCCGCCGCCGCAAGCCCGATCACCACCACGATGTTGATGATCAGGGGCCCGATCACCAGGCCCCGCAGGCCCGGCTCGAATACGCGCGAAAGCCCGCGAAAGGGTGCCAGGAACGCGAACAGCGGGGTCAGGCGGAGCGAACGGGCCGGCACGGTGGGCTCAGCGGCGCACCCCGAAGATCGCCAGCACCAGCCCAACGACGGACATCACGCCGCCCGCGATCAGGTACCAGCGCGTCTCGTCCGTGTAGCGCCCCATGAATTCCTGGTGCAGCTCCTCGCCCAGGCTTTCGGTCGCGTTATAGCCCATCACCAGCAGAATGATCCCGCCCACCAGCAGGGCAATCCCGAGAACTCGCGTCCAGTGCATGTCGTATCCCTTTGTTGTGGTGTTCCCTTCGGAATGTAGCATCGATCACCACCATTAGGCCCTGCCCCCGGATTTCCTGTAGGAGGCCAGCCCTCTGGCCGATGGGATGCTGGTGATGCCCCCCATCGGCCAGAGGGCTGGCCTCCTACATGGGTCTTGTCGGCACAGGAGACGGTCAGTCCGTGAAGCCGGGTTCCAGGCCCACGCCGATGCGCGCGAGGCGGGCGGCTCCGCGCGCCGCGTCGTCATCCGCGGCCGGGGTGACCGGGCATTCGAGGATGCGGCTGCGGATGCGGGTCCATACGGGGTTTCGGGCGCCGCCGCCGAGCGAGACCACGTGCTCCACGCGCGGGGCGCCCAGTTCGGTCAGGCGGCGGTAGCCGTCGCGCTCGATGCGGGCGATCCCCTCGAACAGCCCTTGCAAGAAGCGCGCGTCGTCATCGGGGCGGGGGGCGAGACGCGGCTCCAGTTCGGGATCGTTGACCGGGAAGCGCTCGCCGGTTCGGGGCAGGGGCCGGTAGTCCAGCCCGCTGTCGTTCTCCGAGTCGATGGTGTCGCTCAGTCGCTCCAGCGCCGCGTCGTCGAAGTACTGGCGCAGTACGGCGCCGCCACTGTTGGAGGCGCCACCGACCAGCCAGCGTCCCAGCAAGCGGTGGCTGTAGATGCCCAGTTCCGGGGCGTAGATCGGCTCCGGTGCCAGCTGCTTGAGTACCAGCGTCGAGCCCAGGCTGGTGACCCCGGTGGTGTCATCGGCGACGCCGGAGGCGAGGAATCCGGCGATGCTGTCGGTGGTGCCGGCCACCACCCGGCAGGCCGGGTTCAGGTGCAGTGCCTCCGCCACCTGCGGGTCCACTGGGCCCAGCACGGTGCCGGCGGGGACCACCTCCGGCAGCAGGGTGGCGTCGGTCCCGAGGGTTTCCTGCAGCCAGTTCGGCCAGCCCCCCCAAAGGGCGTCGTAGCCCAGTTTCAGGGCGTTGTTTTCGTCCATGTGGTCGAAGCGCCCGCGCAGGCGCCCGGCGATCCAGTCGGCCTGGTGCAGGACGCGGCGCACGCCCGAGAGCCCCTCGTGGCGACGCAGCCACAGCAGTTTCGCGGCCGAGGAACTGGGGCTGTGCACGGCGGAAGCGGCCGGGGCCACCCCGGCCAGGACGGGCAGCATGTCGGTGGCCCGGGCATCGTTGTACATCAATGCCGGGTGGGTCGGGCGTCCATCGGCGTCCAGGCGCAGCAGGGTGGCCGAGGTCCCGTCCACCGCGATTGCCGCCGGCTCGCCGTCCAGATGCGTAGCGGCCTCGCGCAGGAGCTCGCGTACATGGGACCACCAAAGGGCCGGGTTCTGCTCCGCGCGCTGCTCATCGCCACCGACCGAGGCCGGCAGCGCCCGCTGCGCGGCATGGATGCGCTCGCCCGCCGGGTCCAGCAGCACGAGCCGGATCCCGGAGGTGCCGAGGTCGATGCCGATGGCGTGCATCGCGCGCGAGCTCAGCCGTTCATGTCGAGCGGGCTGCGCGTGGGCGAGGGCAGTTGCACCGGCTCCGGCGGGGTCCAGCCGGGCTTGCGGTGTTCCGCCACCACGGTGGTATAGACGCCACCGCGCACGTTGAAGTACGAGGTCAGGCGCATGTAGCGCGGGTCGGTCGCCGCCACCAGATCGGCCAGGATGCGGTTGGTCACGGCCTCGTGGAAGGCCCCCTCATCCCGGTAGGACCACATGTAGTTCTTCAGCGACTTCAGCTCCACACATTTCTGGTCCGCCACATACTGGATGTGCAGCTCGGCGAAGTCCGGTTGTCCGGTCGCGGGGCACAGGCAGGTGAATTCCGGTACGCGGATATAGATCGCAAAGTCGTTCTCCGGCGCCGGATTGTCGAAGGTCTCCAGGGTCTTGCTCGGCTGGCTGGGCATCTACGTCTCTCGTCGTTGAATGGGTGGCCCCTGCGTGTGACAGCCCCCTGTGGGAGCCTGCTCGCAGGCGAAGCCCCTGCCAAAGCCGGGCACGTGCAGGGCTTCGCCTGCAAGCAGGCTCCTACAGCGGGACAGGTGCCAGGTGCTCGGGGGCGGGTCACTCTGAGGGTGTAAGCGTGTACCATTCTAACCCCGAGTTCCCTGACCGCGGATAGCGCCGAACGTGCGACTCGCCCGAATCAAGCTGGCCGGCTTCAAGTCGTTCGTGGACCCGACCACCCTCGTCCTGCCCGGTAATCGGGTGGGCGTGGTCGGGCCGAACGGCTGTGGCAAGTCCAACACCATCGACGCCGTGCGCTGGGTGATGGGCGAGTCCTCGGCCAAGCACCTGCGCGGGGACTCCAGCGAGGACGTGATCTTCAACGGCTCCTCCAGCCGCAAGCCGGTGGGGCAGGCCTCCATCGAGCTCGTCTTCGACAACTCCGACGGCCGCCTGGGCGGCGAGTACAGCGGCTATGGCGAGATCGCCGTCAAACGCGCGCTGACCCGCGACGGCCAGTCCAAGTACTTCCTCAACGGCCAGCGTGCGCGCAAGCGCGACGTGGTAGACCTGTTCCTCGGCACGGGCCTGGGGCCGCGCAGCTACGCCATCATCGAGCAGGGCATGATCGCGCGCCTGATCGAGGCGCGGCCGGAGGAGCTGCGCGTGTACCTGGAGGAGGCGGCCGGCATCTCCAAGTACAAGGAGCGCCGGCGCGAGACCGAGAACCGCGTACGCCACACCCGCGAGAACCTCGAGCGCCTGGACGACGTGCGCGACGAGGTGGCCAAGCAGGCCGAGCGCCTGAATCGCCAGGCCGCCACCGCCGAGCGCTACCAGGCCCTGGCGGCCGAACGCCGGCAAAAGCGCGCCGAGGCCATCCTCCTGCGCCTGCAGGCACAGGAACACGAGATGGAGGCCAGCCGCACCCGGCTCAACGATGCGGAGACCGCGCTGGCCCAGGCGCAGGCCGAGGCCCAGAAGGCGCAGACCGGCACCGAACAGGCGCGTCAGGAGCGCCTCGAGCTGGAGGCCGCCACCACCCAGGCGCAGAGTGCCTACTACGATTGCGCCGCCGAGGTCTCGCGGCTGGAGCAGTCCATTCGCCATGCCGAGGACGAACTGGCGCGCGAACAGGCCGAGCTGCGCCAGCTGGACAGCCGCATCGAGGCCGCCGCCGGCGAGCATCAGGCGGTGGAGGCGCGCATCGCTCAGGCCGAGCAGGAGAGCGCGCAACGCCAGCAGGCCACTGCCAGCGCCGAGGCCGAGCGCGAGCGTCTGGAGGCGGCCGCGGAAGAGGCCGAGACCGAATACCAAGCCGCGCGCGAGGCCCTCACCGAATGGGAACGCTCGCTGGCGGAGCCGCGCCAGAACGCGCAGCTCGCGCGTTCGCGCATGGACAACGCCGAGCACCTGCTCAAGCGGGTCGCCCAGCGGCGGGAACGCCTTGAGGCCGAGCGCGCGGCCCTGCCACAAACCCACCCGGGTACCGAGGCCGATCGCCTGGATACGGAACTGGGCGGCCTGCGCGAGCGGCTGCAGGCCCTGCAGGGCGATCGCGAACAGCAGCAGAGTGCGCTGACCGAACTGGAACAGGCCCAGCGCGAGGAGCAGGACCGCCTGCACGCCACCGAACGCGAGGCGCGCGAGGTCGCCGGGCGTCTGGCGGGGCTGGAGCACTTTGCCGGCGAGGACGACCCGCAGGAGACCCGCGCCCGGCGCGACGCCTGGGCGCGCGAACACGGGCTGGATCTGTCGCGCCCGCTGGTGCGGCAGCTGGAGGTGGCCGAGGGCTGGGACACCGCCGTGGAGATGGTCCTGGGGGCCTGGCTGGAGGCCGCCGTGACCGACACCCCGGAAGCCGCGCCGGACCTGCCCGACGCCATGCTGCGCCTGGTCGGTACCGACGTGCCGCAGGGCGCGCAGGCGCCGGCCGGCAGCCTGGCCGCCCGCGTGCAGGGCTCGCCGGTGGTCACCGCCTGGCTGGCCGCGGTGCACTGCGCGGACGATCTCGCAACCGCCCGCGCCCGGGTGGCGACGCTGGGTCCGGGCGAGAGCGTGATCACCCCGGATGGAACCTGGCTGGGGCCGGGCTGGGTCGCGCATCGCACGCTGGAGGGCGGGGCCAGCGGCGCGGTCGCGCGGGTGCGTCTGGCGCGCGAGCTGCAGGAGCGTCAGGAGGAGCTCGCGACAGATATGAACCGCCTGCAAGCCGCGCTGGAAGAGCGCAACGAGACCCTCGCGGCCACCCGCGCCCGGCGCGAGGCGCTGGACGGGCAGATCCGCGAGCAGCAGGCCCAGATCGACGACCGCGAGCGCCGCGTGCAGCGCCTGCGTGACCAGGCCCGGCAGCTCGAGCAGCAGCAGGAACGCATCGACCGCGAGGCCGGCGAGCTGGACGAGGAGGCCGCGCGTGCCCGCGAGCAGTTCGCGACCGCGGAGGCCGAGCGCAACGAGGCGCTGGCGCGCATCGAGACCCTGGAGGCCGACCGCGCGGCGCTGGAGGCACGCGTCGAGGCGGCCCGCGCCGCGCAGTCCGAGGCCCGGGATGCGCTGCGCGCGGCACGCGACGCGGCCAACCAGGCGCGCATGTCCGAACAGGAGGCGCGCCACCGCCTGGAGCGCGAACACAACGAGCGCGAACGCCTGGAGCGCCAGCGCGAGGACGATGCCCAGCGCCGCGAGCGCCTCGCACAGGGGCTGCACGAGCGCCAGGGCCCGCTGGAGCAGTGGCGCGCGGACCTGCAGACCGCCGCGGAACAACGCCAGGAGGCCGAGGCACGCCTGACCCGGGCGCGCGCCGACCTGGAGGCCTGCGACGCGCGGCTGCGCGAACTGGCCGGTGCCAGCACCGAGCTGGGCAATCGCGTGGAGGCGCAGCGCTCGACCTGCGAGGAGCTGCGCCTGGACCTGCGCGAGCGCTCGGTACAGATCGAGCAACTGAAGACCCAGTTCCAGGAATCCGGCTTTGCCGCCGAGGCCCTTGCGCCCGAGCTACCGGAGGACGCCACGGTCCCGGCCTGGGAGCAGGCGATCGGCGAACTGGACCGCAAGATCGAAAAGCTGGGGCCAATCAACCTCGCGGCCATCGACGAGGCACGCAGCCTGGAGGAACGCTCGCGCTACCTGGAAGAACAGCACGCCGACCTGATCGAGGCACTGGAGACCCTGGAGGCGGCGATGCACCGCATCGACCGCGAGACGCGCGCGCTGTTCAAGCAGACTTTCGATCAGGTCAACGCCGGGCTGGGGCACAAGTTCCAGCGCCTGTTCGGCGGTGGCGAGGCGCGCCTGGAGATGACCGGCGACGACCTGCTGGATACCGGTGTCACCATCATGGCGCGCCCGCCCGGCAAGCGTCTCTCGACCATCCACCTGATGTCCGGGGGCGAGAAGGCGCTCACGGCCTCGGCACTGGTGTTCGCGATCTTCGAGCTGAACCCGGCGCCGTTCTGCATGCTGGACGAGGTGGACGCGCCGCTGGACGAAGCCAATGTGGGTCGCTTCTGCGACCTGCTGCGCGAGATGTCGGAGCAGATCCAGTTCATCTTCATCACGCACAACAAGGCGACCATGGCCATGGCCGAGCAGCTCATTGGCGTTACCATGCACGAACCAGGGGTCTCGCGCCTGGTGAGCGTGGATATCGACGAGGCCGTGGAGCTGGCGGAGGCCTGAGCGTACCCCCTCGTCATTGCGAGGCCCTAGGGAAACACTGATTAATGTACAGATTCGCGTTGGTACCCCAGGTTTTCCGAGACAAGGCGCGGTGCGCAGCCGGTAGCGGTTCTACCGGCCCGTTTTTGACTGAGTCGGGCCGCAACGCAGGATCGGGGAACCTGGGGTACCGACCCCACAATTTAATGAAAGAAGGGGCTCGGCCTCTTTTGCGCGCGCACGGCGTTGCGGTTCCCTTGTGCAGAATGACTGCACGGCGGTCACCGCGCCTTGTTCGCACGCAAAAGCGACTCGAGCGCGAGCGTGTACATTAATCAGTGTTTCCCTGGGGGCCGCGGCAATCTCCAGGGGATGGCACAACGGGTTCCATCGGAACCCCGGCGCCCGGCAAAACCACGGCACAAAACCGCAATTAAACGAGGTACCGCGTGGATTGGATGCGCATCAGTCTGGTCATACTGGGGATTGTCCTGATCGCGGGGATCTGGCTCGCCCATCGCCTGCGCACGCGTTCGGTTTCGCGCGACATGGAGGACGATGCCGCGGACTGGGGCGACGAGGCCGTGCACATCCGCGCCGGCGAGCAGCCGGGCGAGAAGCGCTGGTACGAGCCGGTGGACCCCAATGCTTCCCCCGAGCCGGAGGCCGGCTGGGGCGACCCGTTGGATACCGGCCGCAGTGCCGGCACGGGCGGGGCGCGTGAACCCGGGTTCGACGAGCCGCGCATTCCCGCCGCGGCCCGCGAGGAACGCCACGAACCGCATCTGGGTGTGACCGCCAGCGACGACGAGCCGGATCTGGAGCCCGACTACGGTCGCCGGGGCGAACGCGCCCAGGACATTTACGGCGTCCTGGACAACGATGACGAGCCCACACCGCCCCCGCCGCACGGCGCCTTCGAGCCGTCACCGGAGGATCGCCCGGTTCGGGCGCGGCGCCAGGGTTCGGCGAACGCTTCGGTGGACCGCGTGCGGGCGGTGCTTGGCGACGTGGGTGCCCGCCTGCGTGCCGGCCTGGACCGGGTGCGCCCGGAGCGGTTCAAGCCGCCGCGCGCCGACGACACCCTCGGCGAGCAACTGCACCCGGATCACGAGGTAGACCCGGATCTGGTCGAGAAGCCGGCCCCGGACATGGAGACGCTGGGCGAGTATGTCTCGGAGCCGCGTGTTGTTGGTCGCAATCCGAAGGCCGAGCGCCGCGCGACGGACGAGAAGATCCTGCTGCTGCACGTGGTGGCCCCGCGCAACAAGCCCTTTACCGGCGTGGCCCTGGGCGCGGCGATGCAGCGCGCCGGCATGACCCCCGGCGAGATGGACATCTACCACTTCCATGAGCCGGAAACGGATAATCGTGTCCCGCTGTTCTCCGCGGCCAACATGGTCCCGCCCGGCACTCTGCGCGAGGAAGACCTGGCCGACATGATGACGCCCGGTGTCACGCTGTTTACCCAGGTACACCGCAGCGCCGAGCCGCAGAGGGCCTTCGAGGCGCTGCTGGAGCACGCCCACGTGCTGGCACGCGATCTGGGGGGCAGCATTCTGGATGCGCAGCAATCCACCGCGACCAACCAGACGCTGGCCTACATGCGCGAGGATCTGAACGACTGGCTGCGCCGCCACCGGCCGGACGTGCTGCGCCGGCGGAGTACGCGGTGAGCCGGTCGGGTTCGCCTGCCTCGCAGGCTGGCTCGACGGATTCTCCGAAGACGCGCATCGACGCGCTGCGCCGGCAGATCGAGCATCACAACTACCGCTACTACGTCCTCGATGACCCCGAGGTATCGGACGCCGAGTTCGATGCCCTGATGCGCGAGCTGGAGCAGCTGGAGGCCGAGCACCCGGCGCTCGTCACCCCCGATTCGCCCACTCAGCGCGTCGGCGCCACCCCCGCCGAGGGCTTTGCCACGGTGCGCCACCGTCTGCCGATGCTGTCACTGGCCAATGGTTTCGAGGCGGACGAGATCCGCGACTTCGACCGCCGCGTGCGCGAACGCCTGGCGAAGCAGACCGGCGACCCGGCACGCCTCGAGGCCGCCGTCACCTATATGGCCGAGCCCAAGCTGGACGGGCTCGCCATCAGCCTGATCTACGAGAACGGTCGCCTGGTCCAGGCCGCCACCCGCGGGGACGGCGAGACCGGCGAGGATGTGACCGCCAACGTGCGCACCGTGCGTCCGATCCCGCTGCACCTGGGCGACCGCTTTACCGACGACGCGCCGGGCGTGCTGGAGGTGCGCGGCGAGGTGTTCATGCGCCGCGCCGACTTCGAGCGCCTGAACGCCGGCCTGGAGGCCGACGGCCAGCGCGGATTCATGAACCCGCGTAACGCCGCCGCCGGCAGCCTGCGCCAGCTGGACCCGCAGGTGACCGCGCGCCGGCCGCTCAGCTTTTTCGCCTACTCCGTGGGCTTCGTGGAAGGCGGCACCCTGCCGGACACCCAGTCCGGCACGCTGGACTGGTTGCGGGAGCTCGGCTTCCCGGCCTGCCCGGAGCGGGAGGTGCTGGAGGGTGTAGAGGCCTGTCTCGACTACTACGAACGGCTCGCCGCCCGGCGCGCGGGGCTGGACTACGAGATTGACGGCATCGTGTACAAGGTGGATGCCCTGGCCGACCAGCAGGCGCTGGGCTTCGTCTCGCGCGCGCCGCGCTGGGCCATCGCCCACAAGTTCCCGGCGGAGGAACGCACCACCACGCTGCGCAATGTCGAGTTCCGTGTCGGCCGCACCGGCGCGCTGACGCCGGTGGCGCGCCTGGAGCCGGTGCTGGTGGGCGGCGTGATGGTCAGCAACGCCACCCTGCACAACATGGACGAGATCGCGCGCAAGGATGTGCGCATCGGCGACCGCGTGATCGTGCGCCGCGCCGGCGACGTGATCCCCGAGGTGGTCGGCCGTGCCGGCGGCGAACGCCCCGCGGACACCCGCGCGATCGAGATGCCCGTGAGCTGCCCCGAGTGCGACTCGCACATCGAACGCCCGGAGGGCGAGGCCGTGGCCCGCTGCACCGGCGGGCTGGTCTGCCCCGCACAGCGGCGCGAGGCGCTGAAGCACTTCGTCTCGCGCCGCGCGATGGACATCGAAGGCTTCGGCGAAAAGATCATCGAGCAACTGGCCGACGGCGGCATCGTGCAAAGCCCGGCGGATCTGTTCGCGCTGGACGCCGAGCGCCTGGAGGCTCTGGAGCGGGTCGGCCCCAAGCTTGCCGAGAACCTCGTCAACGCCCTGGAACAGGCGCGCGAGACGACCCTGGCGCGGTTCATCTTCGCCCTCGGCATCCGCGAGGTGGGCGAGGTCACCGCCCGCAACCTGGCCACGTACTACGGCAATCTCGACGCACTGATGCAGGCCGATGCCGAGGCCCTGCAGGAGGTCCCCGACGTCGGCCCCATCGTCGCCGAACACATCGCCAATTTCTTCGCGGAGCCGCACAACCGCGACGTGATCCAGGCCCTGCGCGACGCCGGCGTCCACTGGCCCGATCCGCCCCGGCCACAAGCGGCAGAGTCGGGCGACTCGGCCCCGCTGGCCGGCAACACCTACGTCCTCACCGGCAGCTTCGACACCATGACCCGCGACGAAGCCAAGGCCGCCCTCGAGGCCCGCGGCGCCAAGGTCACCGGCTCCGTCTCCAAAAAGACCACCGCCGTCATCGCCGGCGCCGACCCCGGCTCCAAGGTCACCAAGGCCGAATCTCTTGAAATCCCCATCCTCGGCCCCGACGACCTCGCCCAGCTCCTCGCCTGATCAGCCCACCTGTAGGATTGGGCTGGAGGAAGTAGTCTGGTCGGAGTGGATTTGTGGGGGTTGTTTTGTGGGAGCGGCCTTGGCCGCGAAGCCCCTGCCAAAGTCGGACCCGGGCAGGAGCTTCGCGGCCAAGGCCGCTCCCACGGGATAGATGCCACAGATCTGGTCTGAAAAAACTGCCCCCACAAGGCTCATCACGGCAACGCCGAGGATAAGCGACCGCGCCTTTGCTACTCTGACGATACGACTTAGCCTCGAATCGTGATTCCCATGCTTCAGCCGGAACGGATCAGCCGCATCAATGAACTCGCCGCCCGGCACCACTGGCGACTGGTGATCCTGTTCGGGTCCGTAGCCCGGGAAGGGCACGGGCGGGATGTGGATCTGGCCGTCGAACCGCAGGCGATGCCGGACCTTATGACGCAGGGACGGTGGCAACGGGAACTGGAAGAAATCTTCGAGCCCGACCCGGTCGATCTTCTGCTCCTTTCGGATCGTGTGTCGCCCGTCACCCGCTTCGAGGTGTTCCGCGATGGCGAATGTCTGTTCGAGGAGCGTGAAGGGCGATTCCATGCGGAGCAGGACCGTGCGTTTTTCCTGCACGCGGATTCCGTCCTGTTCCAGCGCCACCAGTCAGAGGGTTCGGATGTCGCCTGATACTTCCGAGGTGATGCAGCGCAAGTTGTCGATGTTGCGCCAGTTCCTGTCGGACCTTGAGCAATACCGTGCCCTGGAACCCCGCCAGCAGCGTCGCGAACACTATGCCATCGAGCGCCTTTTGCAACTCCTGTGCGAGTCTTCTGCGGACATCGGTCTGCAGCTGTTGCGCCGCGATGGCTATCGCCTCGCCGCGACGTTTTCGAGACGCTTCGCGATCATCTTGATATCGAGGAGACACTGACCGAGCAGTTGATGGATGCCTGCGCGATGCGCAACGGCCTCACACACCTGTACGACACGATCGATCTGGAGCGGGTCATCGGCGCTGTCACGCCAGCCCTTCAGGTGTACACCCAGTTCGCTCATTGGGCTGAACAACGCACCTAGCTCGAACTCTGGCGAGACGGTTTGTTTGGTGGGTGTGCACCGTGGGAGCGGCCTTGGCCGCGAAGCCCCCGCCAAAGTCGGACCCGGGCAGGGGCTTCGCGGGCAAGCCCGCTCCCACAGAACTATGGAGTGGTAACAATCTCGGGAGGCTCGAATGCCACGGAAGGCACGATCCCACCGGTTGCGGCTTGGGCGGGTCAGCGAGCACGGAAGGATTTACCTGGTCACGGCGGTATGTGCCGATCGGCATGCCTGGTTTGGCGCGCTCGATCACGGTCGCTGCGTGGTTCAGGCGTTGCGTGAGGTGGAAGGGACGGCGACTACACTCTGCTTCGTGGTCATGCCCGACCATGTCCATTGGCTGATGCAACTTGACGATGGGGAATTGTCCCGCACCGTACAGAAGGTGAAGAGTTCCACGACTCGTCGAATCGGGCAGTTGAGTGGACGACCTTGCCGGGTTTGGCAGCCGGGTTTCCATGACCGCGCTTTGCGCCGGGAGGAGGACCTCCAGGCCGTCGCGCGTTACGTGGTGGCTAATCCTCTACGGGCTGGGCTGGTGAGTAATCTGGGCCAATATCCGCTGTGGGATGCGATCTGGTTGGAGTGAGGGGCTGAACCGACTGTGGCAGGGGCTTCGCGGCCAAGGCCGCTCCCACAGCGGCACCCTGGGTTCTGTCAACTGTGGGAGCGGGCTTGCCCGCGAAGCCCCTGCCAGCGAGGGTTATGATCGCGCGCTTGGGCGGCTCCTGTAGGAGCCGCCTTGGCGGCGAAGCTTTTGCCCGGAGGTAAGTTCCAGCTTGGGCGGGGGCTTCGCCTGCGAGCAGGCTCCCACAGTGTGTATCACGCAGTCGGGGTGCATTTTTATCAGGGGTTGCTTATGCTCCGCGGGCCGTGACGGATCGCGGTGGCCCTCGGGATGTGCGCTTGATGTACTGTATCCGGGTGGTCTTGGTGGAGATCGGAGCCGGACGGCCAATGCGTAAAGGGTGTTGCAGCTCATGCTGAGCAGGAGCCTGGAAAGGTTGCTCAACCTGCCGCGCTCGCAGAAGCGCTGGCTCATGGTGCTGGCGGATGTCGTGATGCTGCCGCTGGCGCTGTGGTCCGGCTTCGCCATCCGCCTGGCCGAGCCGTTCCCGCCGATCATGCTGGAGACCTGGTGGCTGTTCCCGCTGGTGGTCCTGGTGGGTATCCCGCTCTTTGTGAAGCTGGGGCTTTACCGGGCGGTGGTGCGCTTCATGGGGTCGCGCACGATCTGGTCCGTGGGATCCGGTGTGGTGATCCTGGCGCTGGTGTTGTGGGCTGCGGCAACCCTGGCGCAGGTGGAAGGCTTCCCGCGTTCGGTGCCGATCAACTTCGCGATCGTGGCCTTCCTCTACGTCGGTGGCAGCCGGTTCCTTGTGCGGACCTGGTATCGCTCCATCATCGAGGCATCGGCGGGTGCCGAACCGGTTGTCGTGTTCGGGGCTGGCGAGGCCGGTGTGCAGTTGCTGTCCGGGCTCAAGGCCGGGGGGCGCTTCCGCGTGGTCGCGTTCGTGGACGAGGACCGCAGCCTGCAGGGCAGCTCGATCGACGGGATTCCGGTCCACAAGCCGGCTCACCTCGCGCGTCTGGTCAATCGCTTCCGGGTCGGTCGGGTGCTACTGGCCATCCCGTCCGCGACGCGCCAGGAGCGCCGCCGCATCCTCGAGCAGCTGGAACCGCTCCCGGTGTACGTGCAGACCGTGCCGTCGATGGAGGCAGTGGTCTCCGGACACGCGAGCCTCGAGCAGCTGGAGGACGTCGACATCGCCGATCTGCTGGGCCGGGATCCGGTTCCGCCGGACCCGGAGCTGCTCACCCGCAGCGTGCGCGGCCGGGTGGTGATGGTGACCGGGGCGGGCGGTTCCATCGGGTCGGAGCTTTGCCGGCGCATTATCCGCCTGGAGCCGGCCGCGCTGATCCTGTTCGAGCGCAACGAGTTCGCGCTCTACAGCATCGAGCGCGAGATGCAGGAGGTTGCGGCACAGCTGGAGCAGTACCCGGCGATCCACGCCGTCCTGGGCTCTGTCG
This sequence comes from Thioalkalivibrio sp. ALE22, assembly GCF_000381445.1. Taxonomy (NCBI): domain Bacteria; kingdom Pseudomonadati; phylum Pseudomonadota; class Gammaproteobacteria; order Chromatiales; family Ectothiorhodospiraceae; genus Thioalkalivibrio; species Thioalkalivibrio sp. ALE22. The sequence goes on along the minus strand of NZ_KB906504.1, from coordinate 133,585 downwards.
CCAATGCGCGGCGCGTGGCCGCGGTGCTGGAAGAGCACGGCGTGCAGACCCTCTATCACGCGGCCGCCTACAAGCACGTGCCGATCGTCGAGTCCAACCTGATCGAGGGCGTGCGCAACAACGTCTTTGGCACCGCCGTTCTGGCGGAAGCCGCGCTGAACGCGGGTGTGGAACGCTTCATCCTGATCTCCACCGACAAGGCCGTGCGCCCCACCAACGTGATGGGGGCCACCAAGCGTCTGGCCGAGATGGTCCTGCAGGATCGGGCCCGCGAGCGGCGCGGTACGATCTTCAGCATGGTGCGCTTCGGCAACGTGCTCGGGTCCTCCGGCTCCGTGGTGCCGCTGTTCCACCAGCAGATCCGCGATGGCGGGCCGGTCACGGTGACCCACCCGGAGATCACGCGCTATTTCATGTCCATCCCCGAGGCGGCCGAGCTGGTCATCCAGGCCGGTGCCATGGCCGAGGGCGGCGAGGTCTATGTGCTGGACATGGGCGAGCCGGTCAGGATCATCGACCTCGCCCGGCGCATGATCCGCCTGCACGGGCGCCAGGTGAAGGAAGGCGGCATGCCCGAGGACGGGGTCGAGGTCGTCTTCACCGGCCTGCGCCCGGGCGAGAAGCTCTACGAGGAGTTGCTGATCGGCGACAACGTCGAGCCCACCGCGCATGCCCGGATCATGCGCGCACGCGAGGACTGTGTCGCGCCACAGGACCTGCAGGCGGCCCTGACCCAGCTGGACCAGGCCGACCGCGAGATGGATACCGAGCGCGCCTGCCACACGATCCGGGCAGTCGTGCGCGAATACGCCCCGGCCGACCACCCGCCGCAAGAACGGTTCGCGGGGTAAGGGCAGCGTTAGCCTTTCGTGCCTCCGATCGCATCATTGTTCATGGCGCCTCAGTATCCTCGGGCCCTGAATAATCGCGTGCGGTGGGCCAGCCCCCCGTAGGAGGCTGCTCGCAGGCGAAGCCCCTGCCAAAGCCGGACCCTGGCAGGGGCTTCGCCGCCAAGGCGGCTCCTACGGGTTCGGGGCAACCGCAAACGCAGACACAAAGATCCAGACTGAAAGGAAGCAAGGGATGAAAATCGCAGTCGCCGGAACCGGCTATGTCGGGCTTTCCAACGCCGTCCTGCTCGCGCAGCACCACGAGGTGCTCGCGCTGGACGTGGTGCCGGAGAAGGTCGAACAGATCAACCGCCGGCAGTCCCCGATCATCGATGCCGAGATCCAGGATTTCCTCGAGAATCGCGCGCTGAACCTCAAGGCGACGCTGGACAAGCAGGCGGCCTACGAGGGCGCGGACTTCATCATCATCGCCACGCCCACGGACTACGACCCGCAGACCAACTACTTCAACACCAGCACCGTCGAATCCGTGATCCGCGACGTGCTGACCATTAACCCGCACGCCACGATGGTCATCAAATCCACCGTGCCGGTCGGCTACACGCGCGAGATCCGCGCGCAGATGGAAACCGACAACATCCTGTTCTCGCCGGAATTCCTGCGCGAGGGCCGGGCCCTGTACGACAACCTGCACCCCTCCCGCATCATCGTCGGCGAGCGGTCCGACCGGGCCAAGGCATTCGCCAACCTGCTGGCGGAAGGCGCGGTCGACGACGCTATCCCCATGGTCTTCACCGACTCCACCGAGGCCGAGGCGATCAAGCTGTTCGCCAACACCTACCTGGCCATGCGGGTGGCCTATTTCAACGAACTGGACAGCTACGCCGAGGCCAACGGTCTGGACACCCGCCAGATCATCGATGGCGTCTGTCTGGACCCGCGTATCGGAAGCCACTACAACAACCCGTCGTTCGGCTTTGGCGGCTACTGCCTGCCGAAGGATACCAAGCAGCTCCTGGCGAACTACGACGAGGTGCCCAACAACATCATCAAGGCCATTGTGGACGCCAACCGGACGCGCAAGGACTTCATCGCGGATGCGATCATCAAGCGCCAGCCCAGGGTGGTCGGGGTCTACCGGCTGGTGATGAAGAGCGGCTCCGACAACTTCCGTGCCTCCGCCGTCCAGGGCGTGATGAAGCGCATCAAGGCCAAGGGTATCGAGGTCGTCGTCTACGAGCCGGAACTCCCGGACGACGACTTCTACCGCTCCCGCGTCATCCGCGACCTCGACGAGTTCAAGCGCATCAGCGACGTCATCGTCGCCAACCGCATCACCGATGACATCCGCGACCAGACCGACAAAATCTACACCCGCGACCTCTTCAACAGCGACTGATCGGTTTCCACGCCCCCCGCCCTTGTAGGAGGCCAGCCCTCTGGCCGATTGGGTGTTGGACAGGCCCATCGGCCAGGGGGCTGGCCTCCTACAATGGGTCCTGGACATCCTGTAGGAGCGTAGCCCCTGCGCGATGCGGCGCGAAGCCCCCCAAAGCCAGCCCTTGCCACGCAGCCCTGCCCGCCCCTACGCGGGCAGGAGCGTTCGCCTGCCGGGTTTGGCTTGCGGGTAGGGATGGTGCGTGGTCCAATCCCGGCGCTCGTTGCTTGCAGGTGGTTGTTGTCAGGGTGGCGATTCCGGCGATACGGGAACGCCTGGCCGCATGAGCCCCCATGCACTGAAGCCTGGGGCGGCCGAATTCCGGGTGGCCCCCTAAGACGCGTAAGCGGCTTGCTACTGGATGATTGACTACACAGGAACGTACTCATGACGGATTCCGCAGGGCCACAAGCCCGCCCCTACGACGACGAAATCAGCCTTTATGACCTGTACGACGTGGTGATGCGTCGTTTGCTGTTGATCCTGGGTGTGGCTGTACTCACGGTTGTTTTGGGTGCGGTGTACGCATTTATGCAGCCGGTTGAGTACGAATACAGGTCCGGTGTCGATCTTCCGGGGGTCTACTCGGAGTTGGCCAATGAGGCTTCTCCCGGGACCGTTGATGTGGTCTCGAGGGGGAAGGTGATTGAAAGGCTTGAGGATGTATTGATCCCGCAGCAACGCGCAGCGCTCGATCACGGGCAGCAAGGTGCCCCAGCGGTTCGTGTTTCTGCAGAGGGCTCCGAGTACAGCCTGACGCTGACCTCGAAGAGTACGCGCGATCGCGCGAACCAAGTGGCAGACCTGCATCGTCAGGTGGTTGCGGCCTTGAGTGAGTGGCTGGGTGTGCGCTTTGACGAAAGCCTGGCAGCGAGTCTGAGGCCCCATTACAGCCGCATGGAACTACTTGATGAACAGATTGCCATCTTGCAGGACGACCTCGATGAATTGCGTGAGCGTCTTGACGAAAGGGAAGACGTAGCCGGTCTGATTATGGCGCAGCGCGTTAGCGATATCCGGAGGGAGCTTGCCGAGTTGCGCAAACAACGAGTGGATGCACGATCGAAGGCCGAGACGATCCAGGCGATGAGCCGCGAGATGGAAGAAACCTTCGTTGCCAGGGAGTCTGACAGTCCAGTGGGCCCTGGCCGCTCGCTAATCGTCGCGCTGTCTGTGGTGCTTGGGGGAATGCTGGGGCTCTTCGCGGCGTTTTTCTGGGAGTTCGTCAGCAACGCTCGCAGCCGCCGGCCGGAGACGAACTGATCCACCGGTTGCGCGGATTCGTCATCCCAGAGCTTGAAGGGTAGGCGCGCGCTCACGGTTTGCGCCCGCGCCTCGTTGCGATGTGACGCCCGGATGTGATCGAATCCGGAAATTGTTCACCCCGTGAACGCCAGGCCCAACCCAAGTGGCGACGGGCCGGGCATGCGAAAGCCCGGTCGCGTCGCGCTGTCTCGTACCGTTCCCACACGCTACCGGCTGGCAGGATGATTCATTGATTGACGAGGATCTTCATCTGGCAGTGCTCCGCTTGCTGGAGCGCGAACCGGACATGAGCCAGCGCCAGCTTGCGCGAGCGCTGGGCCTGTCGGTCGGCAAGACGCACTACGCCCTCAAGGCCGTGCTGGATCGAGGGTGGGTCAAGGCACAGAACTTCCGCCGCTCCGACAACCGCTCGGCCTATCTGTACAAACTCACCCCGAGCGGGCTTCACGAAAAGGCCCGCTTGGCCTACCGCCTGCTCCAGCGCAAGCGCGTCGAACACGAAACCCTGATGGCCGAAATCGAACAACTCCGCGCCGAGCTCCAGGACCATGAAAAATCTCCCCTGTAGGCGCTGAGCCCTCTGAGCGATGGGGTTCTGGTGATGCCCAATCGGCCAGAGGGCTGGCCTCCTACAGAAGGCGAGACGACGACGGATGACGAAATGGAATGGATCACGCCGTGGCGGCCCGCGCGCTGGCTGCTCGTATGGCGGTGGCATGTCCCTGTAGGAGCGCAGCCCCCCTGCGCGATGGGGCGCGGGTGATGCCCAATCGGCCAGGGGGCTGGCCTCCTACAGAAGGCGAGACGACGACGGATGACGGAATGGAATTGATTACGCCGTATGGCGGCACGCTCTGCGAGCGTTATGTGGACGAGGCGACGGCCCGCGAATTGAATGAAGCGGCGCGGGATATGCCCTCCTGGGATCTGACGGAGCGCCAGCAGTGCGACGCCGAGCTGCTGCTGAATGGCGGCTTTTCCCCGCTGACGGGCTTCATGGGCCCGGCGGATTACGACGGCGTGCTCGAGAACATGCGTCTGGCCGATGGCACGGTGTGGCCGATGCCGATCACGCTGGACGTGACCGAAGCCTTCGCCGCGCAGGTGGAGGAGGGCAGCCGCATCGCCCTGCGCGACGCGGAGGGCATGCTCATCGCGGCGATGGACGTGGAGCATCGCTGGACGCCCGATCGCACTCGCGAGGCGCAACAGGTGTTTGGCACCACCGATACCGCGCACCCGGGCGTCAACGAGCTGCTGCATCGCACGGGCCCCGTCTATCTGGGCGGCACGCTGCATGGCCTGGAGGCCCCGGTCCACCACGACTTTCGCACCTACCGCTACAGCCCGAGAGAGTTGCGAGAGTACTTCCAGAAGCTCGGCTGGAAGCGCGTGGTCGCCTTCCAGACGCGCAACCCCATGCATCGTGCCCAGGTGGAGATCACCCGCCGCGCCGTGCGCCAGACCGAAGCCAACCTGCTGATCCATCCGGTGGTGGGCGTGACCGCCCCGGGAGACGTGGATCATTACGCCCGCGTGCGCTGCTACGAGCATGTGCTGCGCCAGGCCCCGGAGCAGACCACCCAGCTGAGCCTTCTGCCGCTGGCGATGCGCATGGCCGGCCCGCGCGAGGCCCTGTGGCACGCGATCATCCGCCGCAACTACGGCTGTACGCACCTGATCGTAGGCCGCGACCATGCCAGCCCCGATGCAGCAGGCCCGGACGACCAGACCTTCTACGGCCCCTATGAGGCACAGGAACTGATCCAGCGCCATGCCGAAGAGATCGGCATCGAGATGGTCCCGTTCCAGGCGATGACCTACGTGCAGGACCGGGCGGACGTCGTACCGGCTAATGAAGTGCGCGAGGGCGAACACACCCTCAGCCTCCCCAGCTCGGAGTTCCGCCGCCGCCTGCGAGAAGGCCTGGAGATCCCCGAGTGGTTCTCCTATCCGGAAGTCGTGCAGGAGCTTCGCCGCAGCTTCCCGCCGCGCGACCGCCAGGGTTTCACCGTGTTCTTCACCGGCCTGTCCGGTTCCGGCAAGTCCACCATGGCCAACGCCCTGCGGGTCAAGCTGATGGAACTGGGCGGGCGCGCCGTCACGCTGCTGGATGGCGACATCGTGCGCAAAGAGCTCTCCAGCGAGCTGGGGTTTTCGAAGGAGCACCGCGACATCAACGTCCAGCGCATCGGCTATGTGGCGAGCGAAATCACCAAGAATGGCGGCTGCGCCATCTGCGCCCCCATCGCCCCGTACACCGATATGCGCCGCCGCGTGCGCGAACGGATCGAGCGAGTAGGGGGCTTTATCGAGGTCCACGTCGCCACGCCGCTGGAAACCTGCGAGGCCCGCGACCGCAAGGGCCTCTACGCCAAGGCCCGCGCCGGCCTCATCAAGGAATTCACCGGGATCGACGACCCCTACCAGGAGCCGCAAAACCCCGAGCTGCGCCTCGACACCCGCGAGATGACCCCGGACGAAGCCGCCCACCGCATCCTGCTCAAACTCGAAGCCATGGGCTTCATCCGCAACCCGTAAACAGCACCGGGCCATATACCCGTAGGGGCCCAACCACCTGGGCGATGGGGCCTGTCCAACGTCGCAATCGCCGAGAGGCTCGGCTCCTACAGGTTCGGGGCTACGGTACGTAGACGGTCATCCCGGAAATCCCCAATAACGGCTCCGGGGCTTCGTGGATGACGGGGTAGGGATGCGGTTTCCGGGATCCGGGGGTGCAGTCGCACAATGGGTTCGGGATGGCTATCATTGCCATTATGGCAAAGATTGCCAATCAAGGTTGGAGGTTTTTGAGGCTATGGCGACCATGAACGTATCGCTTCCCGACCCGATGAAGAACTGGGTCGAAAAGCAGGCCGAATCCGGTCGGTACAGCAACGTCAGCGATTACGTGCGCGATCTGATCCGTCACGACCAGGAGCGTGCCGAGAAGATCGAGCGCATCCAGACGTTCGTCACGGAAGCGCTGGAGAGCGGTCCCGGCCAGCACAGTATGGAAGAGCTCCGTGAGCGGGCGGCGCGCCAATGTTCCGGTTCCTGACCTGGTAGGTAATGCCCTTTTACCTGAGCGAAAAGGCGGAGGAGGATGTCATCTCCATCTTCGTCCAGGGTGCAGCAGAGTTCGGTCTTGACCAAGCAGGGCGGTATCACGCAGCGCTGGAGCGCCAGTTCCGGTTCCTGGCGGAGAACCCGCTGGTGGCCCGCGAACGCGCCGAAATCGATCCGCCTGTACGTATCCACCCGTTTCAGGCGCATATCGTCGTTTACATCCTGGATCCGGTTGGCGACGTCTATATTCTCCGGGTGCGCCACGCACACGAAGATTGGCTTCCCAACCCTTGAGGTTCGCCGCAAGCTCGATAGGAGCCAGCCAACGCCCCAATCGCCGAGAGGGCTCGGCTCCTACGGGTCCGGGGCTACGGCGTGTGTAGGAGGCCAGCCCCCTGACCGATGGGGCGCTGAACATACCCCCGATCGGCCAGAGGGCTGGCCTCCTACAGAAGACTTGACCGAAGGCAACGGAATGCATTCCCAGCGATTTGAACGACGGGTGACCGTAACTCGCCACGCGCAAGAACGCATGAAGCAGCGCGGTATCTCCGAAGCCGACCTCCTGGAATTGCTTGAGCGCGGCGACTTGCGTTACAAGGATGAGATACGGCTTTGGGTGGCGAAACACTTCGAGGAGCGGTCCGACAATCTCGTCTGTGCAGCCGTGATCCTTAAGGAAACACTGATTAATGTACACGCTCGCGCTCGAGTCGCTTTTGCGTGCGAACAAGGCGCGGTGACTGCCGTGCAGTCACTCTGCACAAAGGAGCCGCAACGCTGTTCCCGCGCAAAATCGGCCGAGCCCCTTCGGGGTTGGCACCCCAGGTTCCCCGATCCTGCGTTGCGCCGCTTGCGGGTAGAACCACTACCCGCTGCACGACGCGCCTTGTCTCGGAAAACCTGGGGTACCAACGCGAGAGTGTACATTAATCAGTGTTTCCTTAAGGAGCAGTTGGTGGTCAAAACCGTTATGCACCACTTGGACTGGAGAGAGTGACGATGCGGACCACATATGACGAAGCGGACGACACTCTGGTGCTCCACCTCTCGGACAAGCCGATCACGCGCGAATGCTCGCAGGACTGGAATACCCATGTGAGCTACGCACAGGACGGAACGATCGTCGAAGTCGTGATCCTCGAAGCATCCAAACAGGGTGCATGGCCGCTTCTGCGCTCCAGAGCCGCTTGATTCCCGTAGCCCAGAGAGGCAAACCTCACCTGTAGGAGGCCAGCCCTCTGGCCGATTGGGGGTATGGCTAGCGCCCGAATCGGCCAGGGGGCTGGCCTCCTACAAGAGCGCAGCCCCCTGCGCGATAGGAAGCCGAACAAAGCCCCAACGGCCAGAATCTAATTCATTGCCAGCCGAAGAAGAGCAGACGACACCCTTCCGCCCCTCGGCGGACACACCAATCCGACACCGGGAGCGATGCCATGGACGGCAAACCTCACGCCCAGGCCCTTCGCCGCGGCCGTTATTCCGAGCCCGGGCGCACCTACCACATCACCACCGTCACGCGGGACCGCACACCGGTGTTCCGCGACTTCGTCGCCGCGCGTGCCCTGGTCACTACGCTGCGCCACGCGCAAGCACTTGGGCATGCGGATACGCTGGCGTACGTGGTGATGCCGGACCATCTGCACTGGCTGATGACGCTAGGCGACGGGATGTCCCTGTCTACTGTCGTGCGGTCGGTCAAGGCGGTCACCGCCCGCAGGCTCGGGCGGGCCCTTTGGCAGCAGGGCTTTCATGATCACGCGGTACGCCGCGAAGAAGACCTCGCGTCGCGGGCCCGCTATATCGCCGCCAATCCCTTGCGTGCCGGGCTGGTGCGCAATCTGGGTGACTATCCTCACTGGGATGCGATCTGGCTTTGACCGGTGGGGTTGCGCCGAACGCCCCATCGGCCAGAGGGCTGGCCTCCTACGGATCTGGGGCATTCCCGCCTGTAGGAGCGCAGCCCTCTGCGCGATGGGGCGCTGGTGCTGCCCGAATCGGCCAGGGGGCGGGCCTCCTACGGATCTTGGGGCATTCCCGCCTGTAGGAGCGCAGCCCTCTGCGCGATGGGGCATTGGTGATGCCTAATCGGCCAGGGGGCTGGTCTCCTACGGGGTGCTATAATCGGTTCTCAAATCAGTACCGGAGGACTTATGGAGAACGTGATTTCGGCGCAGGAGATCAAGCGGCGCGGCATTAGCGCGGTGGATCGGGCGCTGGAGAAGGGGCCGGTGCACGTGATCCAGCGCAATCGTCCGCGTTACGTGATCCTGAGCGAGGAATCCTACCAGCGTTTGGCCGAGGGTACCGAGGCCAGGGGACGGTTGTGGCACCGATTGCTGGAAGACGATGCATCGCCCGCCGCACCCCGAAGCCGGGCGGAGCTGGACCGTGAATTGCAAGCCGAACGCGAAGGCTGGTCCGATTGATGCTGGCGTTTCTGGATGCCAGTGCCATCATCTACCTCCTGGAGGGTGATACCCGTACCCGAGCGTCGGTCCGACAGGTACTCAGGAATCTGGAGCAGGGCGACGGCCCTCCCGCGCTGGCGGTGTCCGCCTTGAGTCGTCTGGAATGCCGCGTACGCCCGCTGCGCGAAGCGAACACCCCGGTTCTGGAACAGCTGGATGCGTTTTTCGGCGACCCGGGGTTGTCGGTCATCGCGCTGGATACGGCCGTTCTGGACAAGGCGACGGAACTGCGTGCACACCATGGCCTGCGCACACCCGACGCCATCGAGGCCGCGTCCCTGCTCGCGGCCGACCCGCAAGGCGCCTTCGTGACAGGCGATGGCGACTTTCAAAAGGTACCGGGCCTGCATGTCCACCCAATTCCACGTTGACGCGTAAACGCCTGTCCGGCCGCATGCGGACCGAAAACGCAGGAGGCCAGCCCTCTGGCCGATTTGGGTGTTGGATAGGCCCCATAGGCCAGGGGCTGGCCTCGTACGGTCTTTGAGGCATTCCGGCCTGTAGGAGCGCAGCCCCCTGCGCGATGTGGCCCTTGTGCGTCATGGGACACGTTATGGCACTACGCCCAAGTCCATATTCGCTCCCGGTAGTACAGAAAATCTGTCCTCTGTGTGCAAGGCGTGGCGGGCCGTCGCTGGCTCTGCTGGAACATAGGGGTAGGGGCTGTTAGCTTAGATACCATGCGTTTATGGGGACGCTGGGCATTCTGGCGGAGAAGAGCTTGGACCGGGGCGAGGTGCCAAGCCGACAGGCAAACCTAGAGGGGTTTTTCGAGCCCCGAGCCGAATGGCCTCTACGAAGAAAGTATCCTCTCGTGATGGCCGGCATCCTGGATATGGGTAGTAGCGGTCGTCATTGGGGGCGTGATGCGTGTACTCGTTACGGGGGGAGCGGGGTTTATTGGCTCGGCAGTGGTGCGGCAATACATCGAAGAGTCTGATGCCACAGTTATCAATCTTGATGCGCTTACCTATGCGGGAAACCTCAACTCACTGGGCGCAGCTCGCGAGCATTCGCGCCACCGGTTCGAACACGCTGATATAGCGGACCGCGCTGTGCTGGATCGCGTTTTCCGGCAACACCGCCCGGATGCGGTCTTGCATCTGGCAGCCGAGACGCATGTCGATCGCTCGATTGAGGGGCCTGCCGCGTTCTTGCAGTCGAACGTAACCGGAACGCACAACATGCTGGAGGCCGCGCGCAGTTACTGGTCGGCGCTTGAGGGTGAAGCGAAAGAACGCTTCCGCTTCCATCATGTGTCCACGGACGAGGTGTACGGGGATCTCGGGCCGGAAGATCCGGCCTTTACGGAGGACACGCCGTATGCCCCGAGTTCGCCCTACTCAGCCAGCAAGGCGGCAAGCGACCATCTGGTGCGTGCATGGCATCGCACCTATGGGCTGCCGGTCGTGATCACCAACTGCTCGAACAACTACGGGCCCTACCAGTTCCCGGAAAAGCTGATTCCCCTGATGGTCCTTAATGCCCTGGACGGCAGACCGCTGCCGGTTTACGGGCGAGGGGACAACGTCCGCGACTGGCTGTATGTCGAGGACCACGCACGGGCCCTCCGCCACGTGCTGGCCCACGGCGCAAGCGGGAGGACCTACAACATCGGAGGGCGTTGCGAGCGCACCAATCTGGAGGTCGTTCACGCGCTATGCGCGGTCCTGGACCAACTCGTACCGGACGAGCAGGGCCCCTACGCACGCCTGATCGAGTTCGTGAGGGATCGCCCCGGACACGACCGTCGCTACGCCATCGACGACACCCGCCTCGCGAATGAACTGGGCTGGCAGCCGACGGAGAGCTTCGAGACGGGTCTGAGCAAAACCGTGCAGTGGTACCTCGAAAACCCGGAATGGATCGAACGCGTGCGCTCCGGCGCCTACCGCGAGTGGATCGACGCGAATTACGCCCAGCGAGGGCGTGCTGTATGAAGATCCTCCTTCTCGGACGCAACGGCCAGGTGGGCTGGGAGTTGCAACGCGCGCTCGCTCCCCTGGGCGAAATCACGGCGCCGACACGCACGGAAGAGGGCGGGTTGTGTGGCGACCTCACGCGACCGGATCGGTTGGCAGCCACAGTGCGAAAGGTAGCACCGGACGTGATCGTCAACGCTGCCGCTTACACTGCAGTGGATCAAGCGGAGTCGGAACCGGAGCTGGCCCATGCCATCAACGGGACTGCGCCGGAGATCCTGGCCGCCGAAGCAAATGCGCTTGGAGCCTGGTTGGTCCACTATTCGACTGATTACGTGTTTGATGGCACCGGAGCCGATCCGTGGTGCGAGGACGACACCACTGGCCCGCTGAACGTCTATGGACAGACCAAACGGGAAGGAGAAGCCGCCATCCAGGCCAGTGGCTGTCGGCATCTCATCTTCCGAACCAGCTGGGTCTATGCCTCCCGGGGGCGGAACTTCATCCGCACCATGCTGCGCCTGGCCGCCGAGCGCGATGCGCTACAGGTGATCGACGATCAGTTCGGTGCCCCCACTGGCGCGGAGCTCATCGCAGACACCGCCGCACAGATCCTGTCGCAACCACTGGATCGAGCGGAGATCGCCGGTCTTTATCATCTGGCCGCCGCGGGCGAGACGACCTGGCATGGGTTTGCCCGCTTGGTTCTCACCACCGCCCGCGATGCTGGCTGGCCCGTCCGGGTTGCCGACCAGGCCATCCAGGCCGTATCCACGGAGGCGTTTCCCACGGCGGCACGCCGCCCAGGCAATTCCCGCCTGAACTGCTCAAAGCTGGAGGGCACTTTCGACCTGCAACTGCCGGACTGGCGCGGCGGTGCGCTACGAGCCCTCGACGAGATCCTCGCCTGCGAGGCAACGGGAGGCAGGGGCTAATGCGGCGCAAGGGCATCATCCTCGCCGGCGGCTCCGGCACTCGCCTGCATCCGGCCACCCTGTCGATCAGCAAGCAGTTGCTGCCGGTCTACGACAAGCCAATGATCTACTACCCGCTGAGCACCCTGATGCTCGCGGGCATTCGCGACATCCTGATCATCTCCACGCCGCAGGACACCCCACGCTTCGAACAGCTGTTGGGGGATGGCGAACAGTGGGGGCTCAACTTTCAATACGCCGTGCAACCATTACCCGATGGAATTGCGCAGGCCTTTCTTATTGGAGAGGACTTCATCGGCGGCGACCCTTGTGCCCTGGTTCTCGGTGATAACATCTTTCATGGACATCACTTGGACGAATTGCTTCTGCATGCCAGCAGTCGCGATCAGGGGGCCTCTATTTTCGCTTATCATGTTCACGATCCTAAGTGTTATGGTGTTGTTGAGCTAGGTGTCGATGGAATTCCGCTCTCCCTTGAGGAGAAGCCAGAGCAGCCAAAATCCAACTACGCTGTAACGGGTCTTTATTTTTACGACAACGACGTGATCCAGATGGCCAGGGGTCTCGTCCGGTCTGCGCGGGGCGAATTCGAGATCACCGACATCAATTCGTGCTACATGGCGGCTGGACGTTTGAATGTCGACATCATGAGCCGAGGGTATGCCTGGCTGGATACGGGCACGCACGAATCCCTTCTCGATGCGAGCCAGTTCATCGCCACGCTCGAACAGCGTCAGGGTCTGAAAGTCGCCTGTCCCGAAGAAGTCGCCTATCGTTCGGGTTGGATCAGCGCCGGGGATATGGAAGTACTGGCACACTCCTTCATTGGCAACGGATACGGGCGCTACCTTATGCAGGTTCTTAACGAGAAGGGTTCTCGATGAGGATCTGCAAACACAGGATCCCGGATATCCTGACCTTCGAGCCGGCCCTTTTCGAAGATGATCGTGGCTTCTTTTACGAGAGCTATAACCAAAAAGAACTCAATGAAGCAGTCGGTAAGGTCGTCACCTTCGTCCAGGATAATCACAGCCGGTCGGTGCGGGGCACATTGCGCGGGCTGCACTACCAGCTCCCCCCGCATCCTCAGGGCAAGCTGGTGCGGGTAACGGTGGGCGAGGTGTTCGATGTAGCCGTGGACATCCGGGAAGGGTCGCCGACGTTCGGCCAATGGGTAGGTGTAAGGCTATCTGCCGATAACTTGAAGCAGCTTTGGGTCCCACCTGGCTTTGCGCACGGATTCCTGACAACGAGTGATGTGGCCGAAGTACAGTATAAATGCACGGATTTCTACACTCCTGACTGCGAAGCTACGATTCTCTGGAATGACCCCGACCTGAAAATTGACTGGCCCTTACAGGGCTGTCCGCTGTTATCGGAAAAAGATGGCGGTGCGCCAGCCTTTGCCGATGCGACGAAGTTCCCCTGATGCGGCAGCGGATGTCGCCGCCTCGGCGCGAACGCCCTCCTTTATGGGCTTCCCGTCGTAATCGAGCGGATACGCTGAAGGGCGCGTTGACTAGTCAGTGTGTTTCTGGACCGAGCTGGGTTCGGGATAGCGTGTGTGGCCTACGATCGGGTCGAGCTGCGCTTGGTTCCAGACAGTCGCCGGCGCATCCGCTACCTTTCGTGCCAGGATCTCGCTATGGGCGTACATTTCCAGGAGAGGCCGATAGCGCAGGCGCGTGCTCGCCCCCCGACGGTAGTGACCGATTAACGGATTGGACATTCCACTCTCCAGCACCTCGAAGCCGACAGCACTGTTGAACAATGCTCTCAAGCCCATGTCGGTAAAGTGAAAAAAATGCCACGGTCTTTCGTGACTTGGGAACGAGAAGTGGGTCTCGACAAAGACGTGACCGCCGGGTCGTAATAAATTGTTGATTTCAGATACCACAAGCCAGGGCATGTGCAGGTGCTCAAAGACAGCGTTACAGAACACGAGGTCAAATTGCTGGCTGTCGGCGAAATACTCCGAAAGGCGATGGGCGTCTCCCTGAACATCGACGTTATCACCCTCATAGAAGTCGAACCCGGTGTAACTGGCGTGATGAAAGCTTGAGCGAGGGGATAGGCCGGTGACGTTTCTGGACCCGATTTCCAGAATTTCCGCGCCGGGGCGGTCGAATTGAGCGACCAGGTAGGGGAGCCAGTGCCCATGCGCAACGTTCGGGGCTGGATCGACCTGTGGTTTCCTTCGCATGTAAGGTGCCTGGGCGATGAACCCCAGGCAACGTCCGGCGGTGCGAAGAACTCGTTTTGTAGCGCGGTGGAAACCCATTGTTTTGTTGCTCCGTGGGTGATGGGTCGCTACCTGGAGGTAGGCTCTGACAGGACTTCGTTGCATCGGGAGAACCCGTGATTATCAGCGACAAAAAGCGTTTTGTCTTTCTGCACGTCCCAAAATGTGCCGGAACAACGGTGCGCAAGGCATTGTCCGCGTGGGACGAGACGGGCGGCAGGTTTTCGAACCCCACACTGAAACACCCGGTCCTTGGCGTCGTGGACTCGGCGCATCTGCCGTTAAGCGTGCTACAGAAGCATTTCCCGGAGGCCTTCGGGAAGGTGGCAGCCTATCCGGCTTTCGCCCTTGTGAGGGATCCGGAAGACCGGTTTCGGTCGGCATTTTCGCAGTACGTGAATATGCATGGGGAGAAACGGATCGAAACCATGAGTCGGGATGAGATCGGGAAGGCGGTGGATACCGCGGTTGCATATCTATCTCGGCATGCCGATGAGGCGGAACCGCTCCCCAGGCAATTTGTGCACTTCCAGAGGCAGACAGACTACGTCTGTCTTGGAGGTAGTCGGCTCGTGGAGAATCTGTATCCGATTGCGCGGCTCCGCGAGTTCTTCCGAGAGATCTCGAAGGTTGTGGGGGGTGACGTAGCGAGCGGGTTGAACGGGGGCGGGCGCATTAAGGAGAACGAGAGCCATGTGTACCGCAACGCAATGTACCGGGCAGGGGGAGAGTTGCTGCGCGCCGGTTTTCGCTCGCTAGGTGTGTCGCAACGATGGCCATGGATTGCGAGGTGGGGCAAAGGGGTGTTGATGACACCGAGAGACAACAAGCTGAGCAGCATCCTGCATTCCCAACAGGTTCGGGAGTTTGTCGAGAACTACTATGCGGCGGATTTCGATCTTTGGGAGACTGTGCTTCAGGAGCATCCTGATAGATGAAGATCGCTGCGATTACTTCTTCTGCTGATGACCCTTCCCGTCGGTACAGGATTGCGCAGCTGGTTGACCCTCTTGCACGTCGAGGCGTCGAGGTGGAAGAGGTTGTTCCCCGGATTTCGTCCTATCCGCCCAAGGACCGGATGATGCGTCCTCTTTGGTTGGTACGTGCGCTTGTCGAGCGGATTGGAATGTCCAGAAGGCTGGATGCTCACGACGCGGTCGTATTCCAGCGCGAGCTCGTCTCGACACTACCCACTGTGGAAACGTGGTTCCGTTTGCCGCGTATCCTGGATGTAGATGATGCAATTCATCTCTATCGCAGAGGCTGGGCGGCACGGTCGATCGCTTCCGCCTGTGCAGGGGTTGTGTGTGGCAACGAGTATCTCGCGGATTGGTACTCGAAGTGGACCTCTAATGTTGCCGTTGTTCCCACTGGTGTCGATGTGGAGGCGTACCAGATAGCGGCGGATCCGAGCCGACGGGGCAGCGATGACCTGCCCGTCATTGGATGGATCGGCAGTCCCGGAAACCTCAAGTATCTCGCGGATATCGCGGCGCCGCTGGAGCGTGTTTGCCGTTCGGAGGGTCGCGCCCGAGTTGAGATCATCACCGATGGTGAGGCCAAGATCCCGGATCAATGGAAACATTGGGCAGACTTGGTTCCATGGCGGCCCGGCATCGAATATGAACGCATTCAATCATGGCGTATCGGCTTGATGCCACTGGCAGATGGTGAATGGGAACGGGGCAAGTGTGCCTTCAAAATCTTGCAGTACCTTGCGGCCGGGGTGCCTGCGATCGCTTCTCCGGTGGGCATGAATCGCACCCTGCTGGGCGAGGCAGAAGTCGGGCTGCCGGCAAGGACAGAGCGGGACTGGTACGAGGCGATTTGCGGACTTCTTCTGGACCCGACGGCAGCCTACCGCATGGGTGTTGTCGGCCGGGAACTGGTGCGCCGGGACTACTCGGTGGAGCGTGTCGCAGAACTTTGGAGGCAAATCTTGGGTAAATGGCTGTGACACAGGTGGCGGCACACAGTGCCCCAGAGGCGGCTAAAAATCGCCCCTCCCAACGGGCTCGTGCGCGCGTGCTTCACATCATCACAGGGCTGAGCACTGGCGGGGCGGAGCGCTCCCTCTATAACCTGCTGGTGCATGACTCCTATCGTGAGCATTACGAGTCCGCAGTCATATCGCTGCGCGATGAAGGGACCTTCGGACGTCTGATCAAGGCCAAGGATTTGCCCCTGCAGGCGTTGGATATTCGTGGCCCCTGGCCCTCCCCAAGGTCCCTGCGTGCGCTGTGGCAGGCCGGCCGCGCATTCAGACCGCAGATTATCCAGGGGTGGATGTACCATGGGAACCTTGCAGCGAGCGTCCTCACGGCTCTCCTGCCGGGCCTTTCGCCGGCGGCGGCGTGGAATGTCATGCACTGCCTTCATGACTTGCCCGGCGAAAAAGCCTCAACCCGTTGGGCCCTCCGTATCGGACGCACCCTCTCCCCAATGGTGGACGCGCTCATCTATAACGGGCATGCATCCCGAGAACAGCATGAGGCCTTCGGCTTTGCACCCCGGTCGGGCCACGTCATCCCGAGCGGGTTCGACCCGGCGGCATTCCGTCCTGCAGCAGATGAAGGGGCAAGCATGCGTCGCCGTTTGCACATACCCGGCGATGCACTCGTCATCGGGCACGTGGCGCGCTACCACCCAATCAAGGACCACGCCAACTTTCTGCGTGCGGCAGTGCGTTTGGGGAACACCTGGCCCAACGCCACCTTCCTGATGGTAGGACGGGGGACGGACGGCAGGAATGCCGCGTTGCAGGAACACATCCCGTCAAGAATGCGCAAACGCTTCCGGCTCCTTGGCGAGCGCGCCGATGTCCCGCATCTGTTGCAGATGATGGATGTCTTTTGTCAAAGCTCGCGGTCGGAAGCTTTTCCCAATGCGCTTGGCGAGGCAATGGCTTCCGGCGTCCCTTGCGTAGCGACCGACGTGGGTGATACCTCGGCCATGCTGGCCGGCACCGGCATCGCTGTGCCGGCCAGCGACGACGAAGCGCTGACCAAGGGGCTTTCAGCAATGCTGAAATTGTCGCCATGCGAGCGACAACGGTTGGGCCGCGCAGCCCGTCAGCGTGTTATCGAACGTTTCGAAATGGACACAGTGGCCCACCACTATCACCAGCTCTATTCAAGGGTTCTGGCTGATCGCGAAACTCGACCAAACCGCTGGACAGGCCCGCAAGGTAAAGGCTCCTGAGCGAGGCGCCTCGTAACCGGTTGTGGGAGCGCAGCCCCGCGAAAAGCGGCGCGACACATACTCCAGTAGGCCTGGGGGCGGGCTGCCTGCGGTGTTGAGCCATCCCCAAGCCTTGAGGCGAACCCCGCAACCATGGTCCAATCCGCGTTCAACCGCTGAACACACCCCTGTAGGAGCGTGCTCGCACGCGAAAACCCAGGCGAGCCATACCACCTCTCGCACGCGCTGCCCCCTGCAGCACCCAGAACCCGGAATCCAGTACCCAGCAATGTTCAGCACCTACCGCAAAGCCCTGGCCCTCCTAACCCCCAAGGAAAAACGCCGCGGCGGCCTCGTGCTCGGCATGGTCATCGTCATGGCCGTGCTGGAAACCGCCGGCGTCGCCTCGGTCATGCCGTTTCTGAGCGTGCTGGGCAACCCCGAAGTGGTGCAGACCAACCCGGTGCTCAACACCGTCTACGAGGGCCTCGGCTTCACCTCGGTGGATGCCTTCATCCTCGCGCTGGGTGCGGCCGCCTTCGGGCTTATCCTGTTCTCCGCCTTCTTCCGCTCGCTCACGCACTACGCGATGAACCGCTTTGTCGAGATGCGCCGCCACAGCATCGGCAAGCGGCTGCTGGAGACCTACCTACGTCAGCCCTATGCCTTTTTCCTCGACCGCCACAGCGGCGACATGGCCAAGAATATCCTCTCCGAGGTGGATCTGCTCGTTACGCAAGTGTACCGACCCGGCGTGCAGATGGTTGCCTACAGCGTCGTTGTCCTAGCGATGGTCATCCTGCTGATCGTGGTGGACCCATGGCTGGCCCTAGGTGTGGCGTTGGTAATTGGCGGAATGTATGCGCTCATCTTTGGCACCGTGCACGGCCTCCTCGGCCGGGTGGGGAGCGACCGTGCCCGTGCCAACCAGGAGCGTTTTACTGCCGCCAGCGAGGCACTGGGCGGTATCAAGGACATCAAGCTCCTCGGCCGCGAGCACGCCTACCTCTCCCGATTCGATGGCCCCTCCAAACGGCAGGCGCGCCACCAGGCCACCAACCAGACGCTTGGCGAGGTCCCGAAGTTCATCATCGAGGCTGTCGGCTTTGGTGGCGTCATAGCGCTTACCCTGGTCCTCCTCGCTACGCAGGGCGGTACCGACAGTAATGCCTTGGGCGAAATCCTGCCGATCCTAGGCCTCTACGCCTTTGGTGCATACCGCCTGCTTCCGGCCGCCCAGCACATATACAAGGGCCTTGCCAAGCTGCGTTTCGGCGCCGCCGCCGTGGATGGTGTCTACAACGACCTGCACCAGCGGGCCGCGCTGGCCGAGTTGTACACGCGTGCCCCGCAGCCGCTGAATCCCAAGCAGACCATCACGTTGAAGAACATCCACTACACATACCCGAATGCGGAGCGCCCGGCGCTGCAGGGAATCAACCTCGAAATCCCCGTGGGCAGCTCCGTGGGCATCATTGGAGCCTCCGGCGCCGGCAAGACCACCCTGGTGGACCTGCTGCTGGGCTTGCTGCGCCCCACCGAAGGTGACATTTTTGTAGACGGCCAGCCCATCACCGATGCCAACCTGCGCGCCTGGCAGCAGGCGCTGGGTTACGTTCCACAGGACATCTTCCTGACCGACTCCACGGTGGCCGAGAATATCGCACTGGGTGTACCGACCGACGAGATCGACCATCAACAGGTGGAGCGCTGTGCCCGCATGGCGCAGGCGCACGACTTCATCGTCAGCGAGATGCCGCAGGGCTACAGCACTGTGGTCGGCGAGCGTGGTGTCCGGCTGTCTGGGGGGCAGCGCCAGCGGCTCGGGATTGCTAGAGCCCTGTATCACGACCCTCCGGTCCTCGTTTTGGATGAGGCAACAAGCGCATTAGATAATGTAACTGAAAATGAAGTAATGCAAGGCATCCACCTTCTGGCTTTGAAAAAGACCGTGGTCATTATCGCGCATCGCCTCACTACGCTCGACAAGTGCAGCCGCATACTTACACTAAAGTCTGGGATGAGTTCTGTTAATTGAAGCAGTTTCTTATCGGAAAGAGAAGTGTCTTAAGATGTCCTTTTCACTTTGTGCCCAATCTTCTTGGCTAGTTATCTTCGAGCAGAGCCTTGGCTTGGTTCATTCTAGATCCTTGCCGGGGGGTATAGCCAGTGCTTGGTGCTGTGGTATCAATTTCTGACTATTTTTTGATCTTAAAAGAGCACTTCTATGATTGGTATATTAACATTTCATCACGTTTACAATTATGGAGCGGTGATGCAGACTTACGCTCTGCAAGAGTATTTAAAAGAAAAAGGGGGGCGGGTTGCGGTTCTGGATATTCGCCCTTTTACGAGATATCCGACTGAGATTGCTCATAGGGGGGCGTATCTCCAGAAAGGCGCTCCATATATTGAATCAAGCTGGGTTGCTTAAGGCCGGCGAAAAACAGCGTTTGTTTGATTCGTTTCGTAAAGAACATCTGCATTTGACGAGAAGAATCTACAACCTAAACCGATATTTGAATTCAGCATCCGACTTAACGTCAATCGTGGTAGGTAGTGATCAGGTCTGGGCCCCACGGTTCGGAAAAAAGGCGATGGAGACCTACCTGCTCATGTCCGTTCCTGACTCGATCAATAAGGTTGCGTACGCTGCTTGTTCGTATGGGGTCGGACGGGGATCGGCGGAGTTTGAACGTTATGAGGACGGTCTTTCCCGGTTTTCCGGTATCAGTGTTCGAGACGGGTTCACAAGAGATAAAGTAGCGGGGGTATCGGACACTGCTGTTGAGGTTGTCGTCGATCCATCCCTCTTGAATGAGCTTTCCTTCGGTATAAGCAAGAGTGATCTAGGCGTTCCCGAAGATTACATCTTGTACTATGGATTTTCCGAGAATGGTGATAGGGTTTCGAGATCTCTGTCCGAAGAGTATGGCCTTCCAGTTGTCTCGATAGCCATGGAGGATAATCATCGTGAATCTAGCGCGGAGGTGAACCTCTCTTCTGTGGGCCCAAAAGAGTGGATTTCGGCAATCCAGCAAGCAAGGTTTGTCGTTACAAAATCGTTTCATGGAACCATGTTTTCCCTGAGGTCCGGCGTGCCCGTACTTGTCGTGCCAGGAGATGAGAAGGCCGTTCCGAGGTTGGAGGATGCGTGTAACCGGTTCGGGCTCAAGGGCGCTTTGATCTACCCGGCGGATTGTGAACGCGATCCCGTGAGTCGCCTAAAGGGCGTGGACTGGGCATCGGTCCGCCAGTTGATGGAGAGACATGTTCGCGATTCAAAGTACTTCCTCGACAAGTACGTCCTCCAGCGTGAAGGCTAGGGGGTAGGTTGGCTGGCAGCTTGGACTGCGTTTGCCGCGAAGGCGGGGTTCGAGATGCTTTTAAGGCTCGCGGCGCGTGGTTTGTCCTCGGGAAGGTCTTTGGAGCGGCTGGGTATATTGGATTTAACGTGATTTGAAGCTCCTCGGCTTTCAGGTAAAGGGGGGAGTCCGGATCGAGCCTTCGTCGTTGCGTCACCAATCGCTTTGGCCTCATCGTTGGGATGGTGTATGTGCGTTGGGAGAGCGTCGGGCTGGGGGTTGTCGGTGTAGTTTTTCGTTTGTGAAGAGGCCGCGACGCAGGCGCCTCCGCTACTGGAGGACGCTAATCCTTTTGGCCGTTGGGATTCTATTGAATGTCATACTGAGTTTGGGGGCATGGGGTGTAGAGTCTCGGGTGTGTGGGGCGAAACGTGCGGCCGTGGGGGAGCCAGTGAGTTCCTAGTTAACGAACGTTAGGTAGAGCACCGTAGCGTCGTCGCCGGCAATTAATAAAATGGAACACTCGTGTTCTTGTTGTTTTCGTAACCTCGATCTCATGACGATTCAATATGACGGAAGACAAGCCCAACCAGTTTCAAGAAGATTCCGGGGAAGCTTTTCCGGCGGTCTCAGTCATCATTCCTTCGTATAGGCGCCACACGGAGGTCTTGCGTGCTGCGCAAAGCGCTTTAGGCCAGACGTTGGCCCCAGTCGAGGTCATTGTTGTCAATGACGGCCCTGATCCTAAAAAGAGGCGGTTGCTCCGCGATATCAACGATGAACGGTTGCGATACCTCGAGGCGCAGTGGCATGGGTC
Source organism: Thioalkalivibrio sp. ALE22 (assembly GCF_000381445.1). Taxonomy (NCBI): domain Bacteria; kingdom Pseudomonadati; phylum Pseudomonadota; class Gammaproteobacteria; order Chromatiales; family Ectothiorhodospiraceae; genus Thioalkalivibrio; species Thioalkalivibrio sp. ALE22. The sequence continues at coordinate 112,089 of NZ_KB906504.1, read as the reverse complement.
GGCCGGAGCGACCCGTAACTTCGGAATTGCACATGCCAAAGGGACTTGGGTAGCGTTACTTGATGATGATGACTGGTGGTTGGAAGAAAAGCTCGAAAGGCAGTTCCGCGCATTACGTGGGTCAGGTTGTACCCAGCTAGTACTAGCGGGTGTGGAACGTACGTGTCTGTGGGATGGTTCTAGTCGTTTGCGCCCTCGCACCCAGACGGCTGAAGTGGCAAGTGTCAGTCGGGCAATCCTCTCTGGACGGGGAGACGTCAGCACATCGACGTTGCTCGTCCCTGCCCAGGTCTGCAAGGAAGTACGTTTCAATGAGACTGAGAATTTGCTTGAGGACACCGAATGGCTTCTGAATATAGGGCGTAGCTTACAGATGCTCGTGGTGCCGGCCGTAATCGTTGAGAGGGGGTATAGTGAAGGTGCGAGACTCAGTCGAAGCGGCGATTATGAAGCAGCTTGGAGATGGTATGTTCGTAATAAGTGTCTTATAGAGCCAGAGGCGAGAGTGACTGCTCTGCTGCAAATCGTAGCGCGGCGGGCCGCAGTTGATAGGTGCCTCAAGGGCATCGTGAGAATTTTTCGGGAACTCGTTCGGGAGCGCCGCCTCACTTGGCAGAACGTGTATGCGTTGGTCCGAGTTTTCCTGTTGCCGCCGGATGTCAAGAACAAGCTGCGCGATATGTTATGTGGCCGCAGGTCAAAAACTCGTAACGGCGGTTAGTTATGGAAGTTCGCTCTAGAATTGGGTGTGTTGACGAACGGAAGCTGGCCTGGCGAGAAACAAACTTCGGTCGTTCCGTAATGGAGAAGATGTGTCGGGACTCATAATTTATACGTTGAGTTTGGGAGGTGGCGCTGGGAAGAACGCGATCAAGTATGCGGAGGAGGCGGCGAACCTAGGGTATCGTGTCACCCTGGCGTATGGGAGAGATCCGACCAGGTCGGTGCATAAGAGCGCGTCGTGCGACTATATTCGAGTCAGCCTTTCTGCTACGACGAATTGGGATGCTGTGGCGCCACTTTACAGGCTACTTCAAAAGGAAAAGCCGCAAGCGGTTATTGCCATCGGGGCCAGTAACCTTTTGACGGTCCTGCTTTGTAAGACTCTTGCTAGGGACAGCTGGCGAGTTATCCTGCGTGAAACGAATTCACCGAGCGGATTGTTGAATTCATACCCATGGCGCAAAGCCATAATCAGGCGGCTGATGTTACGGTATTCGTATTCAAAAGTAAACGCAGTCATTGCCCTAACCGAGGATATGGCCAGAGAGTTTCGGGGTTATTGGAAAGTACCGGATGACAGGGTGTCAGTCGTGCCCAATGGCGTAGCGCTAGATAGAAAATATAAAACGCCGCGCACGCGTTCCGCCGAGCCCGTCCTGCTGTATGTGGGGCGCTTAACGGCGCAGAAAGACGTTGCCACACTGCTCCGTGCGTTTCATCGAGTGCTTGAGACCCGCGCTAGCCGCCTACGGATTGCGGGTGCGGGGCCAGAGTTAGCGCGCCTGCAGGATTTGGCGAAGACGCTTGGGCTTGTAGAGCGGGTAGACTTTCTTGGGCATGTCGATGATACGGCATCTTTGTTCTATGGCGCGGATGTGCTCGTCCTCACATCAAGATATGAGGGATTTCCGAACGTTCTTCTGGAGTCTATCGCGCACGGTGTTCCGGTGGTGTCGACGGATTGTCCAACTGGTCCAGCAGATGTAATCGCGGACGGGAAGACGGGTGCGCTAGCAAACGTTGGAGACCCGGAGGATGTAGCAGTAAAGATCCTCGATGTGTTGCGGCGGGAGATTCCGCCGAAGGATCTGCTGGAGAGTTTGAAGAGATTCTCAGATGATCAAATTCGGGGTCAGATACGAGCTGTGATTGAGTGTTCGGTTAAGGGCGTTGACGGCACGTGAGTGCGCATAAGTGGTTGGGGTGCGACGGGTTCGCTGAGATCAGTAATTCCGGTGGGAGTGTTAAAGTCGGAGTTTTAGCCGTTGTTCTCGTCTAATTTTGGTGGACACCTCGATCGTAGGAATGATTGGGATCTGGTCGAGGAGGGCATATGGGACGCAGGCGTTTTGATGCGGAGTACAAGCTTTGGGTGGCCCATATGGTGGTGGACGAGGGCCAGGGTGTGCCGCAAGTGGTGCGGGACAGCGGGGTCGGCGAGACCGCCGTTCGGCGCTGGGTTGAGCAACTCAGGGCGGATCGGTCCTGGACGGCCGGCGATTGTCGGCCCCTCACACCGGAGCAACGGGGGATCCGCGAGCTGGAGGAAGAGAATCGCCGGCTGCGGGAGGATAAGGCCATCCTAAAAAGGCCTCGGTCTTCTTCGGCCGGGCACTGAAGTGATGAATCGCTGCATCACGGCCCTGACGAAGAAGGCTTCGGTGCAGCGGGTCTGCGATCTGCTGGAGGCGAGCCGGTCGGGCTACTATGCGGCGCAGACGCGCGGCCGGCGCCCGCGCCGGCCTTGTGTTAAGGAGGCGTTCGAACAGTCAGGGTGGACCTACGATAGTTGCCGTGTTCTGGCGGTGCTTCGCTCCGATGGCGTTGAGGTCGGCCGTTACCGGGTCCGCCGCCTGATGGCGGAATAGGGGCTGCGCCCGGTCTGGAAGCGGGCGTTCGTGGTCACGAAGCAGCGGGATGAGGCTGCGCCGAAGGTGGCGAACCACCTGGACCGGCAGTTCCAACCCTCGTGTCCGAACGAGGCCTGGGTGAGAAGCATCACCTACATCTGGACCCGTACCGGCTGGACGTATCTGGCGGCGGTGCTGGACCTGTTCCACTGCAAGGTAGTGGGCTGGTCCATGGCGCGTCCGATGGACGCCGAGTTGGCCTCCAGTGCCCTGCGCATGGCGCTACAGAGCCGGCAACCCGAGCCGGGGCTGCTGGTCCCCTCCGACTAGAGCTGTCAGTACACAAGCGACGCACGGCGGCCGGGCCAGCAGGAGCCGTCGGGGCAACTGCTGCGACAATGCGGTGGCCGAGCGCTTCTTCCTCAACCTGAAGATGGAGCGCGTCTGGCGACGGGACTACGCCAACCACGGTGAGGCAACCCGAGACGTCACCGACTACATCGTCGGCTTCTACAACGAGCGCCGAAGGCACTCGACCCTGGGCTATCTGTCGCCCAACGCCTACGAGCGAAAATGGACAGCCGAAACACCGATCGAGGTGTCCGAAATCACTTGACCACTACATCTTGGTGGCGGTGGAGTCTAGGAGGTTGTTGTGGATCGCCTGGAGCCTGTGAACGATGTGGAGTCCTAAAGTGTGTCTAATCCGGGGCAGCACGGTGCTGGGCGTGGAGGGGATGGGGTTCGATGGGAGGGCGTGATTTCCGGATGGAAACCAAGACGGACGGCGTGGCAGCCATTCTAGCGTTTGTGTCTGCGGCTGTTTTGGCATCGCTGCCGATCGACCAGTTTCCGGATCGAGCGAACTATCTTGCGTACGCGGATTGGCGGAGTCCGGAGCTGATCGAACGGTATTTGTCGGATTCGTTGCTTACGTTGCTTCTTAACGAACCACTGTGGCTCTACGGAAACTGGTTTTTGAGCACGTTCTTGCCGCCTGAGGCCATAGTTCGTACGCTGATATTTTTCCCATCCTTTGTCGTCTACTTCCTTGCGTTTCGAGCAAATCCACGCTATGCGGTTGTATTTCTATTCTTGTCGATTTATCCCATTTTTTTGACGAACCATGTCCATCATTTACGGTTTGGTTTGGCGCTCAGTGTGTTTTTGGTCGCGCTGCACACGGCTGGATCTGGGCGCCGGTTGGCATTTTTGATGGTGGCGCCGTTTATCCATGTTGGTTTCTTCCTATTCGTAGGAATTTACATTTTTGTTCGCATGGTGAATCGCTTCCGTGAGCGTCGCATTCTGCTCGTGGGAGGGATTGCGGGGGGGGCGTTGTTAATGATTGCGGCCTTGGGGCACTTGGACGGCGGAGTTGCGCGGCAAGTCGAGAGGTATCAGGGGGAGGTGGACGTGGGTGGCGGCCTGTTCGCCGTGATGGGCGTTATCTTGCTGATTCTTTTGTCTGAAGGTAGAGCGTTCGTGCGTCGACACGCCTTGGCCATAGGGTTTTTGGCTCTTTATTTGGGGGCCTACTGGGTATTTCCCTATTCGCGGCGGTTCTTGGATGCGGGAATTTGGTTTGTCCTGATAGCAGGACTTTCCCTGTCGCTCTACAGAAGACTAGGATTTATCTCGATTTATGGTGGCCTGACCACCGAGTTCATTCTGAGAAACATCGGTGAGCCCTATCTGGGCTATGGCCTTACAGAGTGAATGTGATGAAACGACTGGCGTGGCATGAATGGAGAATCGGGAGTCGATGGACGGAGGATGATAGCTTGAAGGTTTTTGCATACATGGCGACTCCGGGCGGGCTTACGGGTGCGCCCCGGCGCTTGCTGACGCTGGCTTCTGTCCTGCGTGAGGAAGGTATCGAAATGTGTATCGCGACGCCTAGTGACAGTGAGCTGTTCAGGGCGGCGAAGGATATGGGGTTACCCACCGTGGAATTGGATCCGGTGGGAGTGCTTGGTACGCGGCACGGCGCGTTGTTTGCGGGGGGTGTGGTGTTTCGCCTGAAAGCGCTTGCCTGTTTGTTGGTTCAGAACATTCGGGTAGCCAAGAGTATTCGGAGCCAAGGCGCGGACGTTGTGTGGATTCGTGAAAGCAAGGGTATTGCTTTTGGTGGCCTAGGGGCGTGGCTAAGTCGGCGTCCCCTTGTGTGGGACGTAGATTACGAGCTCCCGTCTCGAGGTCTGGTGCGCTGGTTGCATCGTTTGGGCCTTTGGGCAGCCGTAGATGTCGTCTTTCAGTACTCGGCGGCACCGGACGCGATTTTTGGTGCTGAACTCGCCGCCCGCTATCGGCACAAGTTCCATGCGATGGTTCCGGGTATCGACCTAGCGGCGGTGGAGGTTTTCCGGGCGAGAAGATTGGCGAAGGAGCAGCGTGAGGGGGAGCCGTTTGTCATTCTTCAGGCTGGATCCATCTGCGACCGGAAAAACCAGAGGCTCTTGATTGATGCACTTGTACAATTACGGCGCGTACGTCTGAATGATGCCATTCGAGTAATGTTTGCTGGGGGGGCGTTTGATGAGGAGTATGCCGACTCGTTGAAGCGTAAGGTCGGAGCGGAGGGCCTTGACAGCGAAATCGAGTTTTTAGGTTGGCGGGCCGATATCCACGAACTTATGATGGATGCGGACCTTCTGGTTATGCCCTCTCGAGATGAAGGTGTGCCGAACACAGTTCAGGAGGCTATGGCCATTGGTGTCCCCGTGTTGGTAAGCGGGGTTGGAGGCAATCCGGAAGTAGTAACAGACGGGGATACCGGGTGGCTTCTGGACGAGGATCGACCGGGAGACTGGGCGGAACGGATTCGGTGGTGTCTGGAGAACCGGAAGGAGCTGGACGAAGTTGGACAACGCGCTTCCGCGTATGCGCGGGTGCACTTTGGGACGCAGCATTGGGGCTCGGAATATGGGCGGTTGATCGCTAGAGCCGTCGGCCGATTGAAATGACCGGTACTCGATTTAGGCAATTCGCGGCCAACATTGCTTTTTCTGTGGCGGAGAATCGCGGAAGAGCCCGTTTCGCGCAAACCGCAGCCACCGGTGCTCTGCGAAAACGGGGACAGATTTATTTTCGCTTCAGGGAGCCGGCAGGTAGGTGATTGATCGGCAGGTAGGGCTTGCCGGGGACGAGGATTACGAACGGTACCTGGAGGACCTGCGCGAGCTGAGCAGTGCGCTGGAGATTCGCGTGTATGCCTACTGCCTGATGGCCAACCATGTGCACCTGCTGCTGGAGCCGGGAGAGGAGGGCTCGGCGATGGGGTGGTTGATGAAGGCCCTGGCGGAGCGGGTTACGCGGTATCGCAATCGGCTTGAGGGGCGCTCCGGTACGTTGTGCCTTGGTCCTGCGCGTCAAACCTCGCTCCAGGGATGATCACTTTCGGGATCCACTTCACTGGCGGGGGCTTCGCGGGCGAGCCCGCTCCCACAGAACCCCGGGCCCGGACCACCACCGCACAACCCCCCCCCCCCCCGTGGGAGGCCAGCCCCCTGGCCGATAACCCACGCCAGCCAACCCCATCGGCCAGAGGGCTGGCCTCCCACGCCAAATCCTGCCCCCTGTGTGAGCGGGCTCGCCCGCGAATGACGGGTGTATGGAAATTGTAAAGGCCATTGCCAATCGGCATAAGTCGCGGTAGGGTGTGCGCATGATACCGCGCACTGCCGAAACACTGGTCCGGGAGCTGTTGAGCGGCTTTCCCATCGTCACGATCACGGGGCCGCGCCAGTCCGGAAAGACAACGCTGGCACGCACGGTGATGGCGGACCGTCCTTATCGTTCCCTGGAAGATCCGGATGTGCGTGCGCTGGCGCTGGATGATCCGCGCGGGTTTCTGTCGCAGTGCCCCGATGGGGCGGTGCTGGACGAGGTTCAGCGGGCACCGGAGTTGTTCTCCTATCTGCAGACGCATGTGGACGGCGATGGACGCATGGGGCGGTTTCTGCTTACGGGGTCGCAGCAGTTCGGGTTGATGTCCGGGATTTCGCAGTCGCTGGCCGGGCGTTCGGCGTTTGTGGAGTTGCTGCCGTTGAGCCATGCCGAGTTGGTGGAGGCCAGGCAGGCACCAACGGCTCTGGATGCGATGATGTTTACCGGTGGTTATCCGGCATTGTATGACCGGCCGCTGGCTCCACGGCACTGGTTTCCGGCGTATGTGACGGCGTACGTGGAGCGGGATGTGCGGCAATTGCTCCAGGTGCAGGATCTGGACGCCTTTCAGCGCTTTGTTCGGCTGTGTGCTGGGCGCAGTGGTCAGGTGTTGAATCTGTCATCGCTTGCGGCCGATTGCGGTATTACCCACAACACGGCCAAAGCGTGGATCTCGGTGCTGGAGGCCAGCTATGTGCTGTTTCTCCTGCGGCCGCACCATGCGAATTTCAACAAGCGGCTGATCAAGTCGCCGAAGCTGTATTTCCACGACACCGGGCTGTTGTGCTGGCTGCTGGGGGTGCAGACGCCGGAACAGCTGGTGGTGCATCCGCTACGCGGACAGGTGTTCGAGACGTACGTGATTTCGGAGCTGCGCAAGGCCTTTCTCAATCGCGGCGAGCCGCCGCTCTTCCACTTCTGGCGCGACAGTAATGGCAATGAAGTCGACCTGCTGATCGAGTGGGCGGGTGGCCTGATGCCGGTGGAGATCAAGTCCGGCCAGACGTTGAATCGGGATTTTTTCACCGGGCTCGAGCGCTGGACCGCGCTGGCCGGCGATATGGCTCGTTCGCCGACGCTTATTTACGGGGGCGAGGGCGAGCACCAGCGGAAGGCTGTGCGGGTGCTGGGCTGGGACAGGGTTGGGGAGGTTGTGTCGGGATAAATGGGGCTGTGCCCTTTTTGTACGCTGTTCGCGGCCAAGGCCGTTCCTACAGGGCGCGGGAATTCTGTGGGAGCGGGCTTGCCCGCGAATAACGAGATGAACCCAGGCCGTTGCCGCTTTCGCGGGCGAGCCCGCTTCCACAGAGCGACGCGGCAGAAGTCGGTGTTCCGGGGCATGGGTCCCTCCGGGATGTGCCGTCCGGGACGATTGTAGTTCAGGGTGCGGGTGCGGACGAGCATGAAACGGGGACAGATTTATTTTCGCTTCAGGGAGCCGGCAGGTAGGTGATTGATAGCGAAAAACTGGGACAGATTGATTTTCTCCGCAGGGAGCGGGCGGGATGATTTGGGAGGGACGGAATGCCAAGGATGGCGCGAGTGGTGTTGCCCCATATACCGCACCATGTGGTGCAGCGGGGACATAACCGGCAGGTGGTGTTTGCCGGGCCCGATGATTACGAGCGGTACCTGGAGGACCTGCGCGAGCTGAGCAGTGCGCTGGAGATTCGGGTGTATGTCTACTGCCTGATGACCAACCATGTGCACCTGTTGCTGGGGCCGGGCGAGGAGGTGGCGGCGATGGGGCAGCTGATGAAGGCCCTGGCGGCGCGTGCGACGCGGTATGAGCGAAAAACTGGGACAGATTGATTTTCTCCGCAGGGAGCGGGCGGGATGATTTGGGAGGGACGGAATGCCAAGGATGGCGCGAGTGGTGTTGCCTCATATACCGCACCATGTGGTGCAGCGGGGACATAACCGGCAGGTGGTGTTTGCCGGGCCCGATGATTACGAGCGGTACCTGGAGGATCTTCGCGAGTTGAGCAGTGCGCTGGATATTCGAGTGTATGCGTACTGCCTGATGACCAACCATGTGCACCTGTTGCTGGGGCCGGGCGAGGAGATCGCGGCGATGGGGCGTTTGATGAAGGCGCTGGCCGCGCGAGCCACCCGGTATCGCAATCGGTTGGAGGGCCGCTCCGGTACGCTGTGGGAAGGACGCTACAAGTCCAGCCCGGTGCAGACGGAGACGTACTTGCTGGCCTGCACGCGTTACATCGAACTCAACCCGGTCCGGGCGAGGATGGTGCCAGCGGCCGGTGACTACTCCTGGTCCAGTTTCCGCCAGCGTATGGGCGAGGAGGAGCAATGGATCGATCTGGATCCGGCGTACCTGGACCTGGCGCACCGCGAAACTGACCGGCGCGCGCGATACGCCCGGTTCGTGGAACGGGGCGTTCCGGAGCAGGAGCTGTCGCTGATGCGCGAGGCGCTACAGCGCGGGCAGCTCACGGGCAACCAGAGCTTCGTGGACGAGGTGGAGCAGATCATCGGCTGCCGCATTGAGCGCCGCCGGCCCGGCCGCCCGTCATCACGCCGGGCGTGAGAAAACCAATTGGGTCCCGTCTTGGTTCCGGGGCCGGGTCTTCGACAAGGAAGCGGTCGGCCGATTGAGGCTTCACCATGGATGGCATATCATCGTGATAAGTAAATTACGCAACGTCAGCGCCTACAAAGGTAGCCCGCCGGAGGAAGGTGGTGACCGCAGGATTGCTGGCGGCCGGTTGTACGCCCCGGACGACCTTGCGGCGCTGGCAGGCGAAGGCCAGGTGACGTTGTGGAGCGCGGGGGCCATCCGGGATGCCGCAAAGTGGAGCCTTGACGTTGCGGATGTGGCACGTCTGATTGAGTGCGCAGTGCGGCAAGGACGGTACCGGGGCTCCGAGTGGTGTATCCAGAAGCCGAATGGGCCTTGGGCCGCGTGTGATGCCTATACCGTCACCGTCGAAGAATGGCTGGAAACTGCGCGCCGGAACATGCCCGTGACCTATTATCTGAAGTTCTGTATCGCGAAGACCGGATGCCTGTTGCTCTTGGTCTCCAATCACCCGGAGGGAACCTGACATGAGCCAAACGACTGCAAGCACGGAGCGCGTTTGTCCGGCCTGTGGCGAGGGCCGGCTGGAAGCGCGGGAGGCCACTCAACAGGTGGAGCATGCCGGTGTGGAAGGGACGATTCCGCTGCATTACGCCGTGTGCGATGTGTGCGGGTCGGAGGTTGCCGAGGCGGATGAGGCGCGCGCCAACAAGCGGGCGATGATTGCGTTCCGCAAGCATGCGGAAGGTCTGCTGACGGGGCGGGAAATGCGCGAGGCGCGGCGTGCCCTGCATCTCACGCAGAGCCAGGCGGCGCAGTTGTTCGGGGGCGGCAAGGTGGCGTTCTCGCGATACGAGAATGATGACATTGCGCAAAGCGAGGCGATGGACAGTCTGGTGAAAGTCTGCCTCGCCCAGCCGGAAACCCTGTCGTGGCTTGCCTCTCACAAGGGGGTGCCTCTGCCGGCGAATACGTCCGTTCGCCCCCATGGCGGGAGCCTGACCGGGGAGCGCATCTCGGCCATCAAGAGCGCCCTGCAACGGCAGATTGCATCCGGCCAGGCCGCAAAAGAGCCCCGCGATCCGGTCCGCGGCCATGCCTCGGTGGTGGATATCCAACGCTGGCGGAAGTCCGCGGCATGAAGCCGAGCCCGCTTACCCTGCACGGTATCGAGTTCGTCCGGGTCCATGTGGAGGCCGACCTGGAATCGGAAATCCGGCGTGCGGATCAATTTGACTTCGACGGTACAACCCTGAGCTGGGGGCTGGACCATGGGCAAAACGACGAAGATGGCAGCTGGTGGGTAGCCGTGGGGTTCGGGACTCAACCAATGGATGGCGAAGCGCGCTGCCCGTATGTGCTGGATGTTCAGGCGGTGGGCATCGTTTCGGTATCGGATGAATACCCCGCCGAGAAGCACGAAACCCTCGCCTGCGAGTACGGGGCGGCCCTGGTCTACGGTGCGATCCGCGAAATGGTGACCAACATTACCTCCCGCAGCCTGGCCGGGCCCCTCACGCTGCCCACGCCGAGCTTCGTCGGCGCGCTGGAGCTCCGGAATCAGAAACCATCCGGACAATCTTCCGGCTGACTCATACTTCTCCGGCGACCAGACACATGCGGTCGCCGGGGCGATAGTACTGCACCAGGAAGCGGTAGCCGTTGTCGATGCCGGCGCTGAGGCCGTGGCCGAACAGCTTGCCCGGGGTGGTGCCGATTACCTTCTCGCGGCCGAATGCGAGCGGAGAGAACGTGCCCCGTCGGGTTCGTAGGCGGGTAGCTGCTGGTGCCAGTGGTGTATCGCTTCGTCGCTGGGCCCTTCGCGACGACTGGAACCGTGAGGCGCAACGGGGCGACCACGCTGATCCTGCCCCTCCGGTTGTCGGTGCCGTGGCAGCAGAAGACGATGTTCCGTTCCATGGAACTCTCCAGTCGTGATGTGCTGTTGCGGGGCATTATAGGTTAGGGTTCGGGTGGCCAGTTGGGGGGTATCCCGGCGGCATCCAGGAAGGAATTCAGAGCGGAGTACGGGCAATGGGCGAAAGAGTGCTGGGGGTAGGTGGTGTGTCGCGCTCGCTGATCAATTTTCGTGGGCCGTTGCTGGCCTGCCTGCGTGAATGTGGCCACGCGGTGCCGGTGCTGGGCCGGGATAGGTCATTCGGAGCCGCAAGACGCGGCGCGCTGTGGCACTGATATGGCCCGTTTGCTGTTTGTGTTGAATGAGCCGAACTGGTTCGTCTCGCATCGATTTGCGATTGGCTTGGCCGCGCAAGAGCGTGGCTTCGATGTCCATGTGGCCGGACCGGGGACGGCACCTCAAGAGATCCTCGATGCGGGGATGACATTTCATTCCGTGAATTTCTGCCGAAAGGGTATGAACCCCTTGGCAGAATTTGGCGCTCTGGGCTCCTTGGTGCGGTTGTTCAGGACGGTGCGCCCGGATATTGCCCATTTGGTCACTATCAAACCGTATTTGTACGGCGGCATTGCGGCTCGCTTGGCGGGGGTTCCAGCAGTGGTGTCGGCGGTTGCAGGATTGGGTACCGTCTTCATCCGCCATGATGCCAAGGCGCGTTCATTGAGGGCGCTGCTTTATCCGATGTTTCGGTTAGCGTTCGGGCATGGCCGCCAGCGGGTGATCTTCCAGAATGCTGATGATCGGTCCGTGCTGGAACAGTGGGGGGTGATGGCGGCTGAGAAAGCGGTACTGATTCGAGGGTCCGGCGCGGACCTGAAGCAGTACCGGGTTCAGTCGGAGCCTCCGGGGGCGCCTATCGTGGCTTTCGCCGCGCGGTTGCTGCGCGACAAGGGCGTCGTCGAGTTCGTCGATGCGGCGCGTATTCTGAAGGCACGCGGTGTCGACGCCCGCTTCTGGATCATCGGCGATACGGACCCGGGGAACCGGGCAACGGTAACCGAAGCGGAGCTGGGTGCCTGGCAGGAAGAAGGCATCGTGGAACTACTGGGCTACCGTACTGATATCCCCGAGTTGTTCGGTCGGGCGCATATTGTGTGCCTTCCCTCGTACCGCGAGGGTCTGCCGAAGGTGCTGGTGGAGGGCGCCGCCGCCGGGCGTGCCGTTGTGACGACCGATGTGCCGGGGTGTCGGGATGCCATTGAGCCCGATAGGACCGGGTTACTGGTGCCGGCCCGGAATCCCGAGAGGCTGGCGGATGCCTTGCACCGCCTGATCGAAAATGCAGATGAGCGGCAGGCGATGGGGCGGGCTGGGCGTGACCTGGCGGAGCGCGAGTTTGAAATCGGCAAGATCGTTGACGCCCACTTGGACATCTATGATGACCTTCTCCGGGTAAAGGAGAGGCGGACGGCTCTTTGATGTGACGGAATGGCGCTGCACGACTCCTGGGGGTCAATCATGGTCCCGATACTGGAATGGCGATGCCAGGAACGGCATTTTTTGCACCCGTGCCCCCTGTAAGCCGGCAACAAACACTCTGAGGTCGAGAGCATGGGCAGCGTACTGATCACTGGAGCGACTGGCTTCGTTGGTGGGGCATTGGCGGCGCGCCTTCACAGCGATGGTGCGGTGGTGCGTGGTGCAGTACGGCGCAAGGTGCCGGACCCGAGGGCGTTCGATCCGGTGGTGGTGTCCGCGATCGATGGTGCAACGGAATGGGGCTCGGCACTCGTCGGCGTGGATACAGTGGTGCACTTGGCCGCGCGAGCTCATGTGCTGAAAGACGAGGATGTTGATCCGCTGGAGGCGTTCCGGCGTGTGAATGTGAAGGGCACATGCCGGCTGGCCCGGCAAGCGGCGGAGGCCGGTGTGCGCCGCTTTGTTTTCGTCAGCTCCATCGGTGTGAATGGGAATGAGACCGCGCGGCCCTTCACCGAAAGCGATGCACCCTCGCCGCAGGGGCCTTACGCGGTTTCCAAGCGCGAAGCGGAGGATGGTCTTCGTGTATTGGCGTCCGAGACGGGGATGGAGGTGGTCGTGGTTCGGCCACCGTTGGTGTACGGCCCAGGCGCGCCGGGCAATTTTGGCAAGTTGATGGAATGGGTGGCGCGGGGCGTGCCGCTGCCGCTGGGCGCGGTGACGCGGAACCGGCGCTCGCTGGTGGGGCTGGACAACCTGGTGGATCTGCTGGTGACGTGTCTGGAGCATCCGGCGGCGGCGAATCGGGTGTTCCTGGCGGGGGATGGGGAGGATCTTTCCACCACGGATCTGTTGCGCCGGGTGGCGGTGGCGATGGGGCGGCGGGCGCGGTTGGTGCCGGTGCCGCCGGTGGTGTTGCGGGCTGGGGCGCGTGCGGTGGGGCGCGGGGAGATGGCGCGGCGGTTGCTGGATTCGTTGCAGGTGGATATCTCGCACACGCGGGATACGCTTGGGTGGGAGCCTCCGGTGAGTGTGGATGAGGGGTTAAGGCGGGCGGTGGTGTCGTTGGTTGGGTAGGGTTGGTGGTTTTCGGGCTTTGGCGGGGGCTTCGCGGGCGAGCCCGCTCCCACAGGGGGTGAGATTTGGTGTAGGAGGCCAGCCCTCTGGCCGATGGGGCCTGTCCAACATCCAATCGGCCAGGGGGCTGGCCTCCTACGGGGGGTTGTTGTTTTGCGTGGGTGATCGGCCAGAGGGCGGCGGGGTGCTTGATTTATGGGTTGATTCCGATATTGATTGGTTATCGGGTCGGGCGCATAATCGGGCGTTATGACATTGCTTGCGCGAACACCTAAGCAGATTGGGACGATTGTGCGCCGGGTCCGGCGAAAGCAGGGCCTTACGCAGGCCGCGCTTGGTGAGAAGTCGGGATTGCGTCAGGAGACGATCTCCCTGATCGAGAACGGGAACCCGGCCACCCGGTTGGAGACGTTGCTTGCGGTTCTGGCGGCGCTGGATCTGGAGTTTCAGATTGCTCCCCGTGCGCGGTCGACTGCGTCCATTGAAGAAATCTTCTGATGCCGCGCACGCGCCGCCATCCGCCGCTGCGCGTCTTGCTGAATGGTCGCCTGGTGGGGTTTTTGGAGAAGTCGGCGGCCGGGGCGATCCGGTTTCGGTATGACGCCAGCTGGCTGGGCTGGGAGCATGCGCTGCCGGTCTCGCTATCGCTTCCGTTGCGGGAAGATGCCTACCACGGCGAGGCCGTGGCCGCGGTGTTCGAGAACTTGTTGCCGGATGCGGACGTCCTGCGGCGGCGTGTGGCGCAACGTGTGGGCGCCGCTGGGACGGATGCCTACAGCCTGCTGGCGGCGATCGGGCATGATTGTGTGGGGGCTTTGCAGTTTTCGCTGTCGGATGCGCAGGAGTCCGGGCCCGCTGGAGGGATTCAGGGGGAGCCGGTCGATGAAAGGGGCATCGAAGAGCTGCTTGGCGGTTTGGCCCAGGCGCCGCTGGGTCTGGGTAGCGACGAGGCTTTCCGCATTTCGATTGCCGGTGCCCAGGAGAAGACGGCACTGCTGTGGCATGAGGGTCGCTGGCTCAAGCCGCATGGCTCGACGCCGACGACGCATATCCTGAAGCCCGCTATTGGGCAGTTACCCAACGGGCTGGATCTGTCGGATAGTGTGGAGAACGAGTTTTACTGCCTGCGATTGCTGGCGGCGTTTGGTTTGCCGGTGGCGCGTGCGGAGATCGGGCGCTTTGGGGGCGCCCGGGCGCTGGTAGTGGAGCGGTTTGATCGACACTGGGCGCGCGATGGGCGGTTGCTGCGCTTGCCGCAGGAGGACTGCTGCCAGGCACTGGGCGTGCCGCCGAGCCGCAAGTATCAGAGCGAAGGTGGCCCCGGGCTGGTGGATGTGCTGGGGCTGTTGCGGGGCAGTGATACGCCGGGGGCGGACCAGGCGACAGTGCTGAAGGCGCAGGTCCTGTTCTGGCTGATCGGCGCCACGGATGGGCACGCCAAGAATTTCAGCGTGTTCCTGCAACCGGGCGGCGGGTTCCGGCTCACGCCGCTGTATGACGTGTTGACGATTTTACCCAGCGTGGCCAGCCGACAGGTCGAGCGCAAGCAGGTTCGGCTGGCGCTCGCTGTGGGGCGGCGCAACCACTATCGGGTGGATAGCATCCAGGGCCGGCACTTCCTGGAGACGGGCGCTTCAGCCCGTCTGCCTGCGGCGATGGTGCACGAGGTTCTGGCATCCGTGGTTCTGCAGGCCGCATCCGCACTGGATCGAGTGGAACATGAATTGCCGGCGGGGTTCCCGGCTGGCATCCATGACGCCGTTCGGCGTTCGGTGGAAGCGGGTATTCAGTCGCTGGAGCGGGTTCTTTGAGGCCAGGCCCGCAGGGGCGGCACTCGGTGTAGGAGGCCAGCCTCTGGCCGATGGGGCCTGTCCAACGTCCAATCGGCCAGGGGGCTGGCCTCCTACGGGGCGTTGTTGGTTGGGATTTAGGAGGCGTTTTGATTCGGATTCTGGATGTGGTGCTGGCGTTGGTGGGGCTGGTGGTGGCGGCGCCGGTGATGGCGGTGTTGTGGGTGCTGGGCTGGATGGAGTCGCGTTCGCCGCTGTTCCGGCAGGAGCGGGTGGGGCGGTATCAGCGGCCGTTTACGCTGGTGAAGTTTCGAACGATGCGCCCGGATACGGCGTCGGTGGCGACGCATCTGGCGCAGGCCTCGTCGATTACTCGCTTGGGCCACTTTCTGCGCAAAACGAAGCTGGATGAGCTGCCGCAGCTTTGGAATGTTCTGAAGGGGGAGATGAGCCTGGTGGGGCCGCGGCCCTGCCTGGTGAGTCAGGTGGAGTTGATCGCGGCGCGCGAGGCTCGAGGGGTGTTTGCGGTGCGCCCGGGCATTACCGGGCTGGCGCAGGTGAACGGAATTGATATGTCGGACCCCGAGAGGCTGGCCGAGGTGGATGCGAAGATGATTGGGTCGCTGACGCTGGCGGGCTATTTCCGGTATTTGGTTTTGACGGTGACGGGGAAGGGTTCCGGGGATCGCGTTCGGGGTTAGGTTCCGTGGTGCTTTGGTGCTTTGGTGGTTTTCGGGCTTTGGCGGGGGCTTCGCGGCCGAGGTCGCTCCCACAGGGGGGTAGCATTGGTTGTAGGAGGCCAGCCTCCTGGCCGATGGGGCGTGTCCAACATCCAATCGGCCAGGGGGCTGGCCTCCTACAGGGGTGGCAGCGGGGCCTTGGAATGGGAGCGGGTGGAGGATATGCTTTAGGCATATGCAAAGGATGTGGGGTTGGCGATGAAGCGGCGCACGGCGAGTTTGTTCCGGAATGGACGCAGCCAGGCCGTTCGGCTGCCCAAGGGTTTTGCGTTCGATGCGGATGAAGTGGTTATCGAGAAGCGTGGCGATGCGCTGATCCTGCGGGCCAAGCCGAGGTCCTGGGATGATTACTTCCAGGGGTCTGGAGAGACCCTTCCGGATGACTTTCCCGATTCGATCGAGGATCGCGTGGCGCAGGACCGCGAGGCGTTGTGAGCCATGCGCTACATGCTGGATACGAACATCTGCATCTACATCATGAAACGCCGACCACCCGAGGTGCATGCGCGGCTGCGGGGTGTCCCAGTTGGGGAGGTGGGCCTTTCTGCTGTCGTTCTGGCGGAATTGCGGTACGGGGTTCGCCGGTCGAATCAGAGGGAACGCAGCGAGGCCGCACTGGAGCGCTTTCTGGCTTTCGCGAGGGTGTGCGACTGGCCGGAAGAAGCAGCTGAACATTACGGTGACATCCGTGCCGAGCTAGAGGGCGTAGGGACTCCGATTGGTGCAAACGGCCTTTTGATCGCAGCGCATGCTCGGGCCATTGGGGCCGTGCTGGTCACGAATAATGGCCGTGAATTCGAGCGCGTATCCGGGCTGCAGGTAGAGAACTGGGTGGCGGCGCATTGATCAGGTGTGTGTAGTAGCGCGTTGGGGGCTTCGTGGGCGACTCGCCCCCACCGGGGGCGGTATTCGATGTAGGAGGCCAGCCCTCTGGCCGATCACCCACGCCAGCCCGACGCCCCATCGGCCAGAGGGCTGGCCTCCTACGGGGGATACGAAGATTCTTTGCGTTTCGCTCGGGTCAGTGCGCGGCGATTTCGCTGTAAAAGCTGGGATTGTCCTGGATGGTGGCGAGGACCTTTGCGGCAAGTCCGGTGGGGTTGCGGCGTTTGGCTTCCCAGCTCTTGATGGTGTCGACGCTCGTTCCCATGGCCTTGGCAAATTCGGCTTGCGAAACGTGCAAGTGGGCGCGAATGGCCTTCACGTCCGCCACTTCGTGGCGTGTGACGCGGCTGGGTGCTTTCTTGCCCTGCTTGATGGCGACGGCTTCCTGTAGTGAGCTCTGGAGTTCGTCGTAGATGCTCATTGGGGAGTTTCCTCTTTTAGCCGTGAAGTCAGTGCTTTCAGGGCCACTTTTTCGGTGGCGGTGAGGTTGTCTTTCACGTTCTTCGGATAGGCCAGAATCAGATAGATGATCTGCGCACTCGCCAGAAAGTAGATGACGCGTCCGCCACCACGCTTTCCCTGGTGGCCCAACCCGATGCGGACTTTCCGTAGGCCGCCTGTTCCCTGGATCAGGTCGCCTTTGTCGGGTTGGGCGATCAGCGTGTTCTGGAGTTCTTTCAGGTCATCATCTGTAGCGATCGCCTGGAATTGCCGAGTGAACGTTGGGGTTTCAATGAATTCAATGGCATGGAGCACGTGGAGACATGTCCTTATGTCTGTACCACCCAAGCGTACAGTGTACACCATTCCGTGTTCTGGGGCGAGTCTTGCCGGGATACGGTCGAGGTTCTGCCGATCGGCGCAGGAGGCGGGTGCTGTGCCGGGTGATGGGGCTTCGGGGCATAGAAGAGGTGGGGTTGGTGGTTATCGAACGTTGGCGGGGGCTTCGCGGCCGAGCCCGCTCCTACAGGGGAATGGTTCAGTGTTTGGCGCGTGATGCGGCGGGTTCTGGTTTCTGTGCGGCTTTTCCCTTAGCGTCGAGGGGTGGATGCGGGAGATGGTGATGGATGACTGGGCTGAGCGGATGGAGCAACTGGCGGCATCGGAGCGGATGCGGCTGGTGCAGGGGCTGTTGCGCGGAATGGGGTATGTGGTGGTCGAGGCGTTGGAGGACGAAGACCGGCCGTGGCTGGAGCGGGTGACGGTTCCGGCCGGTGGCGGGGGCGACGATGTGCCGCGGTTGGTGGTGGGTGTGGCGAACGATTCGACGGTGGAGACGGGGCTGGTCGAGCTGGAGCGCTTTGCCACCGGACGCGGCGCCGGTGACCGGGGAATGTACGTGAACCTGGGCGGGTTCTCGGCCGCGGCGCGGGAGCGTGCAGCGGACTTGCCGATGCCGGTGATGCTGCTGGAGGCGGAGGACCTGGCCGAGCGGTTGCGCCAGCACTGGAGTGCGCTGGACGCGGAGACACAGGCATTGCTGGGCTGATTTGTGTGCATCGATGGTTATCTCGGGAACCGCGTTGTGGTTATCCGGGGTTTCGCCGGAATGGCTCCGGCGTTGGGTGCGGTCCGGCGTGAGAGATCTGGGTTCTTACGGCATCTTCGCTGGGCCGGGCTGGAGAGGCGCAAGGGTTGTGGTTTGGTGTTTGCCCTGACCGGGTGGTTTTCGGGCTTTGGCGGGGGCTTCGCGGCCGAGGCCGCTCCTACAGGGGGCTTGTCGGGGGCGTTGTCGCGGAAACGGCGTTGCGGTTATTCGGGATCTGGGGGAGCCGGGAGTAGCGGGCTGTAGCATGGTGCCGGGATGCTGGATATGCGACGGTGTCGGGTAATGCTCGAATTTGGTCCGATGGTGGGGAGTGGGGCTACCACTGAGGGGGCGAAAACGACCGTTGGGCGTTTTTTTCGTGGATGGGGTGGAATCCTCTACTTTGTGTGCTAGTTTTTGTCGCGGGGACAGGGATGCCCCTGAAAGAGCCGCCCGGGCACGGATGCTGGGGTGGCTCTTTCTCTTTATGGGGCATGGGTTTATTTGGGCTTCTTGCTTGTGAGCCGGTGGGGGCTGCGGAAGGTGTTCCGTGACTGGCTTTGGCGGGGGCTTCGCGTGCAAGCACGCTCCTACGGGGGCCGTGGTGTCGGGATGCGTAGGAGCCGAGCCTCTCGGCGATCGGGGTGTTGGACAGGTCGGATCGCCCAAGGGGCTGGGCTCCTACGCTGTCCGGGGTTTTCGGGCCTGCAGGGGCCGAGCCTCTCGGCGATGGGGTGCTGGATAGGCCCGAATCATCGCCCCGGGGTGTGACGGCGTGCCCGCCCCAGGAGTGTGGGGCGGGGGCGGGGTTAGTGGTCCGCCGGGGGCATGTATTCGTGGCGGATGTGGTCCGGTTGTTCGGGGAGCTGGACGCCGGCGTTTTCCAGGGCCTCGGTGAGGTCCTCGCATTCGTCGAGTTCGTCGGCGCGCTTTTTCAGCGTGGCCAGGGCGTCGGCGGCTTCGGCCTCGGGCATGGTGATGACGAGTTCGCCGTTTTCGGCTTTTTCCAGGTGCATGTCGTGCTCCTTGTATTCTTGTTTGGCTTGTTGCGGCCGCGGCGGGCGCGTCAGTCCTCGATGGAGGGCTGCTTGGGGGCGTGCTCGTCGAAGGCGTGCGGGGGCTGGCGGAATTCGTTTTCCAGTTCGTAGACGCCTTCCTGCAGTACAGAGCCGAGGGCCCGCGCGCCGTTGCTGATCTCGCCGTCGAGTTCGGTGATGTTCTCTGCGATATCCTTGGCGGCCTTCTTGTCGATCTTCAGGGTGACCGTTCCGTTTTTCAGTGTGGCTTCCATGTCGATCTCCTTGCGTTTGCGGCGACGCTGCGCCGGTGGGGCCCGTCTGGAACGGGTCTGATTCGTGTCTGGTTGACCTGCATCAATACGGGTGCAGGCCGTTGTCGCTAGTCTGTTTGTGCAGGTGACGTCTCCAACGTAACGAAGAGGCGGACCATCACGACGATTCCCGCTTGTAGGGAAAGGAGAAATCAGGATGCAATCTACTATGATGACCACCCGCCATGGTGCGCGGTTCCTCGCGCTTCTGGCGATGCTGGTTGCGCTGGCCTTTGCCGGTGCGGTGCAGGCCGGCAGTCATGGGGGCGAGCAGCCGGACATGGTGAAGGTGACGCCGAGCCCGCATTCCTTCCCGGCCACGCTTGCCGCGTTTGAACAGGAGGCGTCCGAGGCGGGGTGGAGCATCCTGGGCCGCAACAACATGGCCGGTACGCTGTCGGAGCGCGGTTTCACGATTGATCCGGTGGTGATCCTGGATGTGTGCAGCGGGCGCTACAGCGCGCAGATCCTGGCGGAGGATGCCTTCCGTCCGGTGTCCGCGTTCATGCCCTGCCGCGTGAGTATCTATCAGGACAGCCAGGGCGATGTGTTCATCTCGCGGATGAACGTGCCGGGCTTTCTGCCGATGATGCCGGAAGGTGTGGCCGAGGTGATGGAGAAGTCCTCCGAAGAGATCGAGGTGATCATCGAGCGGACCGTCGCCGAGTAATGTAATCCGGTACAGTCCGGTATTGAACCCCGGTAGAAAGGCCGGTGAGGATCGGACGACGGATGCAGCGGGGCCCGCTTCGGCGGGTCCCATGCTGTTCGGGCCGGGCAGTACATCGGTATGCCGGTGACAACGGATTTGGACAGAGACCTCTTTGCGGGTGCGAATGCCTTTGGCAGTGTCGACTGACGACGTGACAACCATTGAACCAGGCCTTTGGGGCGCCGTGCGGACCGGAAACGGGGTACGGCGCCTTTTTGCGTTTGCCGTATGGGCGTGCGGGGGCGCTCGATGACGGACGCGCGCCGCAGGACCCGTCGTTTCGCCGCCGGCTGGATCGCCGGGGGCTATGTCGTGGTGGGGGTGTTGTGGATTGCCCTGTCCGATGTGGCGCTGGCGTGGTGGGCCGGCGCGGACGTGCCCGACGCATTGACCCGCGCGAACCTGGGCAAGGGCATCGGGTTTGTGCTGGTCTCTGGCGTATTGCTGTACGCGGCGATGCGCTGGCTGCCGGCCTCGAACCCGGAGGCACCGGTGGCGGGGTCCCGTCAGGCACTCGGGCGCTTCGGCTACTGGCCCTGGTTGGCCCTGGCGGCCGCGGTGATCGGGTCGACCGCGGCGGTGGGGCTGGGCGCCTGGCAGTGGCAGGTGGCGGCCGCCGAGACGCAGGCCCGCGAGGACCTGCAACGCGCCGCGTTCCTGAAGGGGGGCGTGATTGATCGCTGGCTGGCGGAGCGTACCGGGGACGCCGTGGTGCTGGCCGAGGCGCGCGGATTCAATCTGTTCGCGGTGACGGCGCTGGAACGGCGCTCGGTGCTGGCCCTGGAGCAGGTGCGCGATCGCCTGGAGCTGATGCGCCGGGCCTATGACTACGATGGCGTCGCCCTGCTGGATGCTAATCGCCAGCCGGTGATCGAACTGGGGCGCAGCGCGCTGGATGAATCGCAGATGGATGCCGTACTGCGCGAAGTGCGGCGCAGCGCGGAGACGAGCGAACCCATCCTGCATGCCGACCCGGACGGACGCCCGCGGATCAGCTGGGCGGTGCCGGTGCGGGATCGCGCGCGGCCGCATGATCCGGTGGTGGGGCTGGTGCTGCTGTCGTCCACGGTCGAGAGCCTGCATCCGCTGTTGACGCTGACGGAGAGCCGCAACGGGCTGGATGCGCAGGCGCATATCGTGGTGCGGGGCGGAGACCAGCGGGCCACGATTGCCCGAATCAGCGCAGCCGGCGGGGTGATCATCCCGGCTCCGGCGGCGTTCCCGCGGCTGCGCGAGCGG
Source organism: Thioalkalivibrio sp. ALE22 (assembly GCF_000381445.1). Taxonomy (NCBI): domain Bacteria; kingdom Pseudomonadati; phylum Pseudomonadota; class Gammaproteobacteria; order Chromatiales; family Ectothiorhodospiraceae; genus Thioalkalivibrio; species Thioalkalivibrio sp. ALE22. The sequence continues at coordinate 90,670 of NZ_KB906504.1, read as the reverse complement.
ATCCTGGACCATCCGCGCGACGCGGTGGTGATCGAGCGTTTCGACAACGCGGACAGCCGCTTCTTCGCGGGTGTGCAGGGCCTGGCGCCGGCCGGCTGGGACCTGGTGCTGAAGCGGGATCTCGATGGCGTGCAGGTGGCCCCCCGCCAGCAGGCGGTCTGGGCGGCCGGGGCCACGCTGCTGGTCTGGCTGGTCGTGCTGGCGGCCGGGGGGCTGCTGTGGCGCCAGCAATGGCTGCGGCGCAACCTGGCGCTGGTGCGGGCGCATGCCGACCAGGACCGGATGCTGGGGATCTTCTTCGACATGCCGTTCGTTGGTATGGCGATCTCGGGTCCGGGTGGCGAGGGCTGGGAGCGCGTGAACGCCTGTCTGGCGGACATGCTGGGCTATGCCCCGGACGAACTGACGGCGATGGACTGGAACCGGCTGGCGACCCCCGAGGATCGAGACTGCGAGGCGGAACTGGACGCCGAGATGCGGCGCGGCGAACGCAGCGGCTACAGTGTCGTGAAACGCCTGCTGCGGCGCGATGGCCGGGTGATGGTCGCGGATATCGACGTCAAGTGCAGCCGCACGCCCGAGGGTGCGCTGGACCGCGTCGTCGCGACGGTCGAGGACATCACCGAACGGCGCGAACAGGAGGAGCGTCAGCGCCTGGCGTCGGTGGTGTTCGAAAACACCCGCGAGGGGGTGGTGATCACCGATGCCACCGCGCACATCCTGTCGGTGAACCGCGCCTTCACGCAGTTGATGGGATATACCCAGGACGAAGTGGTCGGCCGCACGCCGAAGATGTTCCAGTCCGGCCGCCACGATCAGGCGTTCTACGCGAACCTGTTCCGCGAGCTGCAGGTGAACGGCCACTGGCAGGGGGAGATCTGGAACCGGCGCAAGAACGGCGAGATCTTCCCCGAACTGCAGAGCATCACCGCGGTGCATGACAGCCAGGGTCGGCTGACGCACTACGTGTCGGTGTTCGCGGATATCTCGCGGATCAAGGCCTCCGAGGCGGAGCTCGACTTCCTCGCCCACCATGACCCGCTGACCGAGCTCCCCAACCGCCGCCTGCTGCGCGCCCGCCTGACGCACGGCATCTCGCTGATGCGGCGGCGTCAGGGGCACCTGGCGCTGTTGTTCGTGGACATCGACCGCTTCAAGGACATCAACGACAGTCAGGGCCATGCGGCCGGGGATCGCCTGCTGCGCCTGGTGGCCGAGCGGCTGCAGGTGGGGCGCCGCGGGACCGACACCGTGGCGCGCCTGGCCAGCGACGAGTTCGCGGTGCTGGTGGAGAACCTGGGCCACGTGGATGACGCTGCGCTGGTCGCGGAGAACATCATCCGCGAGGTGAGCTACCCCTGTGATCTCGGGAACGGGATGGAGATGGAGGTCACCGCCACGGTGGGCATCGCGGTGTTCCCGGAGCATGCGGCGGATGCCGATACCCTCCTGCAGCAGGCCAGTACCGCGCTGTCGCAGGCCAAGATGGACGGGCGCGGCAGCTATCGCTACTACTCGGACGAGTTCACCCGCGCGGCGCGCGAGCGCATCGACCTGTCCGCGCGGCTGCGCCGGGCGATCGAGCAGGATGCGCTGGAGGTGCACTACCAGCCGCAGTACCACGTCGCGGATGGCCGCCTGCTGGGGGCGGAGGCGCTGCTGCGCTGGACCGACCCCGAGCTGGGCCCGATCTCGCCGGGGCGCTTCATCCCGCTGGCGGAGCAGACCGGGCTGATCGTCGAACTGGGCGGCTGGGTACTGCGCCGGGTGATCGAGCAGGGACACCAGTGGCGCGCCGCCGGGCACCCGCCTCTGCGGCTGGCGGTGAATGTCTCGGCGCTGCAGTTCCAGCGCGTGCCCATCGACCAGCAGGTGGGGCAGTTGCTGGAGGACTTCGACTTTCCGGCGGATCAGCTGGAGCTGGAAATTACCGAGTCGGCGCTGATGGCGGATCCGAGCCGTGCCCGCCGCATCCTGCAGCGCCTGCGCGAGCGCGGGGTCCACTTCGCGATCGACGACTTCGGCACCGGCTATTCCTCCATGGCGCAGCTCAAGCGCTTCCCGGTGGATACGCTGAAGATCGACAAGAGCTTCGTCGATGGCCTGGCCGAAGAAGAGGGCGCGGGCAATGCCGACGACCGCTCGATCGCCCGGTCCATCGTCGGGCTGGGGCATGGCCTTGGACTGAGCGTGCTGGCGGAGGGCGTGGAGACCGCCGAGCAACTGGCCGTTCTGCGCGAACTGGGCTGCGACCACTACCAGGGCTACTACGCCAGCCGCCCCGCGCCGGCGGCCGAGTTCGAGAGCTTGCTGGCGGCGCCGCGCGCGTAAAGCGGGCCCAACCGCCCGGCCTCCGTTGATGCACATTGGGGTGATTGGCGCGACGGAGAGGGTCGCCCGGGAGTGGTAGGGTAGGCGCATCTGGATTGCCCCCCGGCTAACAGGCCTCGCGGGGAGTTCGGGAACCGATCAAGGAGCCGCTGTTGGGGGAGTCGCGCGAGTTACAGCCAGGGATGGTGGTACTGCACGGCAACCACCTGGAGTCGCTGCGTACGCTGGCGGTGGAGTGGATGCGGCGGGCGCCGCTGGCGCCGCTGGAGAACGAGACCATTCTGGTGCAGAGCAATGGCATGGCGCAGTGGCTGCGGCACGCCCTGGCGGCGCCGCCGGATGCCGATCCGCCGGGCTGCGGGATCGCGGCCGCGCTGGACATGCAGCTGCCGTCGCGCTTTGTGTGGTCGGCCTACCGCGCGGTGCTTGGGGCCGATGCCGTGCCGCTGGAGTCTCCCTATGCCAAGCGCCCGCTGACCTGGCGGCTGATGCGCCTGCTGCCGACGTGCCTGGGGCAGGAGGCCTTCGCCCCGCTCGGACAGTTCCTGCAGGACGACGACCCGGGCCAGGGCGGGGACCTGCGCAAGCGTTTCCAGCTCGCCGAGCGCCTGGCGGACCTGTTCGATCAGTACCAGGTGTATCGCGCGGACTGGCTGACCGACTGGGCGGCCGGGCGCGACGTGCTGCGCGACGCCCGCGGGCAGGCGCGCGACCTGGCGCCGGGGCAGCGCTGGCAGGCGGAGCTGTGGCGGCTGCTGCAGGCGGATATCGGCGTCGCGCAGGAGGGTGTGAGCCGCTCCGCGGTGCACGCGCGCTACCTGGATACGGTGCGTACGCTGGAGCGCCGCCCCGAGGGTCTGCCGCGGCGGGTCATCGTATTCGGGATCTCCTCGCTGCCGGGGCAGATCCTGGAGGCGCTGGAGGGGCTGGCGCGCTTCTGCCAGGTGCTGGTCTGCGTGCACAACCCCTGCGAGTACTACTGGGCCGACATCGTGGCCGACAAGGACCTGCTGCGCGCCACCCGGCGGCGCCAGGCGCGCAAGGCCGGGATGCCGGAGGCCCTGGACGAGGCCCAGTTGCACAACCACGCGCATCCGCTGCTGGCCGCCTGGGGCAAGCAGGGGCGCGACTACATCGGGCTGCTGGACGAGCACGATGACCCCGAACACTACGGCCGGGTGCTGCGCACACTGGACTGGGAGCGGGTGGATGTCTTCGAGCCGCACGGCATGCGCGGGCCGGAGGACTGCCTGCTGCACCAGTTGCAGGAGGACATCCGCGCGCTGCGGCCGCTGGCCGAGACGCGGGAGACCTGGCCCGCGGTTGCGGTGGCGGACCGCTCCATCCAGTTCCATGTGGCGCACAGCCCGCTGCGCGAGGTCGAGCTGCTGCACGACCGGCTGCTGGACCACTTCGCGCACGATCCCGCGCTGCGCCCGCGCGACGTGATCGTGATGGTGCCGGATATCGACCAGTACGCCCCCCACATCGAGGCGGTGTTCGGCCAGCCCGAGTCCGACGACCCGCGCTTCATCCCGTACACGCTGTCCGACCAGGGGCCGCGCGGGCGCGACCCGGTGCTGATCGCGCTGGAGCAATTGTTGTCCCTGCCGGAGAGCCGGATGGGCGTCAGCGAACTGCTGGACCTGCTGGATGTGCCGGCGGTCCGGCGGCGCTTCGGCATTGCCGAGGAGGACCTGGCGCAGCTGCATGCCTGGGCCGCGGGCGCGGGGGTGCGCTGGGGCCTGGATGCCGCGCAGCGCGCCGGTCTGGGCCTGCCCGAGGGACTGGAGCAGAACACCTGGCGCTTTGGCCTGCGGCGGATGCTGCTGGGCTACGCCCTGGGCGACCAGGGACCGTGGCAGGGGGTGGAACCCTACGACGAGATCGGTGGGCTGAGCGCCGCCTTGCTGGGCCCGCTGGAGGCCCTGATCTCCGCGCTGGAAGAGGCCTGGGACTGGCTGCGCCGGGCGCATGCCCCGGGGGACTGGGCGGCGCGGCTTGCCGCCTTGCTGGAACAGTTCTTCGCGCCGGAGACGGACGCCGAACTGTTCACCCTGGAGCGTCTGGGCGAGGCCCTGGAGCAGTGGCGCGAGGACTGTGCGGCCGCTGGGCTGGAGGAGGCGCTGCCGCTGGCCGTGGTGCGCGAACAGTGGCTGGCCAGTCAGGACGATTCGGGCGTGGGGCAGCGCTTTCTGGCGGGTTCGGTGAACTTCTGCACCCTGATGCCGATGCGGGCGATCCCGTTCCAGGTCGTCTGTCTGCTGGGCATGAACGACGGCGACTACCCGCGCAGCCCGACGCCGGTGGACTTCGATCTGATGGCACAGGACTACCGCCCGGGCGATCGCTCGCGGCGCGAGGACGACCGCTATCTGTTCCTGGAGGCGCTGCTCTCCGCCCGGCGCCAGTTGCATGTGAGCTGGGTGGGGCGGCATGTGCGCGACAACGAGCCGCGCCCGCCCTCGGTGCTGGTCGGGCAGTTGCGCGATCACCTGGCCGCCGGCTGGGGACTGGCCGGGGTTGACGGGCCCGAGGCGGGACCGGCCCTGGTGGAACACCTGACCACCTGGCACCCGCTCCAGCCCTTCTCGCCGCTGAACTTCCCGGCGGACGATGACGAGCGGCACTTCACCTATGCCCGGGAATGGGAGGCCGTGCACGACGCGGATGTGGCCCCGGCCGAGGGCGCCTGCGAGCCGATCCCGCTGCTGGAGGCCGAGCGCGAGCCGCGCGCGGTGGCGCCGGAGGCCCTTGCGCGCTTTCTGCGCTTCCCCGTGGAGGCGTTCTTTCGTTATCGCCTGGGGGTGTTCTTCGACGAAGAAGAGGCCCCCGGTGACGACCTGGAGCCGTTCGGGCTGGGCGGGCTGGAGCAGTGGCAGGTGCGCCAGAATCTGGTTGCGACCGCGCTTGAATCCGCCGCTGATGCGGCCGCCTGGCCGGAGATCCTGCAGGTCGAATCCGCACGCCTGCAGCGCGCCGGCTGGCTGCCGCTGGGGGCGGCCGGCGAGCTGGAACGTGGTGCGATGGTGGACGAGGCCGCGCGGCTGCTGGAGCGGATCGGCGAGCGCCTTGCGCTGTATCCCGAACGGCTGGAGGCGGGGCGTCCGCTGCGCCTGGAACACGCGCACTGGGGCCTGGAGGCGGTGCCGCCCGCGCTACGCGGCGATGGCGAGGGTCGGGTTCGGGTCTGCCTGGATTACACGGCGAGCCGTATTGCCAACGGCAAGAAGTGGCGCTACGACAAGCTGATGGCGCCGTGGGTGATGCATCTGCTCGCCAACGCCGGCGCGGGGGATGTGGGTTCCGAACTGGTCGCGCTGGACACACGCCTGACCCTCCCTGGGCTGGAGTCGGGTCTGGCGGAGGAACTGCTGGGCACGCTGCTGGAGGCCTGGGCGGCCGGACAGGAGCGCCCGCTGCCGCTGGCCTGCGCCGCCGCTTTTGCCTGGCTGGAGGCGGAGGACGGGCCAAAGGCCCCGTATGACGAGGCGCTGAAGACCCTGCGCGGGAACGACTACAGCCCTGGCGAGTGGTCGCGCAGTCCCGCGCTGGCACGGGCCTGGCCGGATCCCGAGACCCTGCTGGCCGATCCCGATTTCGGCTTCTGGCGGGACCGCGTGTACCGACCGGTGTTTGTGGTCGTGAACCAGTCGGAGGTCGCGGAATGACGGCCACCGCGCACAAGCTGGACCTGCTGACGTTGCCGCTGCACGGCAGCCGCCTGATCGAGGCCAGCGCCGGCACCGGCAAGACCTACACCATCGCCGCGCTGTATCTGCGCCTGGTGCTGGGCCACGGCGAGCTGCCCGAGGGCACCAGCGCCCTGACGCCGCCGCAGATCCTGGTGATGACCTTTACCGATGCCGCGACCCAGGAACTGCGCAGCCGCATCCGCGACACCCTGGCAATCGCGGCGCGGGTGTTCCGCGCGGAGGATCCGGATGCGGTGCCGGGCGTGCAGGGCATCCACAGGGAGCTGCGCGGCGAATACAGCGAGGCGGAGCGGCCGGGCGCGGCACGCCGGCTGGAACTGGCGGCGGAGTGGATGGACGAGGCCGCGGTGTCGACCATCCACGGCTGGTGCTACCGCATGCTGCGCGAGCACGCCTTCGACAGCGGGAGCCTGTTCACCCAGGACCTGGCGAGTGACCAGCAGGAGCTGCTGGCCGAGGCGGCGCGTGATTACTGGCGCCGCTTCGTCTATCCGCAGCCGCCGGCGCCGCTGGCCCTGCTGCGCAATGCCTTCGGGCCCGATCCCGAGACCCTGTTGCAGAAGATCCGGCCGCTGGTCGGACATCTGCCCGCGGATGCGGCGGACGCGGAGCTGGAGACCCCGGAGGGTCTGGAGGCCGCGCTGAGACGCAAGCTGGCGCGGCTGGAGGCGATGAAGCGGCCCTGGCGCGAGGACTTCGAGGCGATCAAGGAGCAGTTTGACGCGCTGCGCGGCCCGGTTCTGCAGCCGGGCAAGTACAGCAACCCGGACAAGCTGCTGGGTGCGATGCGCGAATGGGCCGAGGATCCGGGCGCGCTGCGGCCCGGTGGCGTCTCCGGCGACTCCCCGCTGCTGCGTTTCAGTGCGGCCGGCATGCAGGACCGGCTGAAAGGCGGTCAGACGCTGCCGGAGGATCTGCACCCGGCGTTCATGGGGCTGGACGATCACGCCGAGGTCTGCGTGGATGACCGCGAACGGTTGCTGAAGGCGGCGGCGCGCCAGGTGGATGCGCGCTTTCGTCAGGTTCAGCGCCAGCGCGCGCAGATGGGCTTCCACGACTTGCTGACCCGGTTGCGCGATGCCCTGGACGGCCCGGGGGGCGAGCACCTGGCCGCGACCCTGCGTACGCAGTTCCCGGTGGCTCTGGTCGACGAGTTCCAGGACACCGATCCGGTGCAGTACCGGATCTTCCAGCGCGTCTATCGCATCGACGAGAACCCGCGCGACCTCGGCGTGCTGCTGATCGGCGATCCCAAGCAGTCGATCTACGGCTTTCGCGGGGCGGATATCCATACCTACCTGGCGGCGCGTACGGCCACCGCCGGTCGTCACTACACACTGGAGCGCAACTTCCGCTCCACCGAGGCCCTGGTGGATGGCGTGAACCGGTTGTTCGGACATGCCGAGGGCTGGGCGGACGGGGCGTTTCTGTTCCGTACTGGCGCGGAGAACCCGCTGCCGTTCGTGCCGGTTACGGCCAATGGCCGCGCGGAGGTCTTCGAGCAGCACGGGGAGGCGGCCCCGGCGGTCACGCTGTGGTGCCATGACCCCGGCGAGCCGGTGCCCAAGGGCGCCTACCGCGAGCGCATGGCGCAGGCGTGCGCCAGCCATATGGTGGAGCTGCTCAACGGAGGTGTCGCCGGGACCTGCGGTTTTCGCAAGGGCGCGGACCTGACCGGGGTGCGACCGCGTGATATGGCGGTGCTGGTGCGCGGACGCGCGGAGGCCGACGCGATCCGCGCCGAGCTGCGTCGACGCGGCGTGCGCAGCGTATACCTGTCGGATCGCGAGTCGGTATATGCCAGCGACGAGGCGGGGGACCTGCTGCGCTGGCTGCGCGCCTGTGCCGAGCCCACCAGCGAGCGGTTGCTGCGCGCGGCGCTGGCCACCGCGACGCTGGGGCAGTCGCTGGCCGAGCTGCACCGGCTGACGGTGGACGAGCTGGCCTGGGAGGCGCGGGTCGAGCAGTTCCGCGACTACCGGCGCCTGTGGCAGACGCGCGGGGTGTTGCCGATGCTGCGCCGGCTGCTGCACGACTTCGAGGTCCCCCGGCGGTTGCGCGCCACGGCGGAGGGTGAGCGCGCGCTGACCAACCTGCTGCATCTGAGCGAGTTGCTGCAGCAGGCGGCCGCGGAGCTGGATGGCGAGCAGGCCCTGATCCGGCACCTGATGGAGCACCGGAACGGCGACGGCGAAACCGGCGAGGAGCAGATCCTGCGCCTGGAGAGCGACGAGGACCTGGTCAAGGTGGTGACGCTGCACAAGTCCAAGGGGCTGGAGTATCCGCTGGTGTTCCTGCCGTTTGCCTGCAATTTCCGGCCCACGGACGCGAAGAAGGACGTGCCCTGGCGCGACCATCCGCCGCAGGGCGGGGCGCGCTGGGTGTTCCACATGGATGACGCGGTGTACCGGCGGGCCGAGCGCGAACGCCTGGCCGAGGACCTGCGCCTGTTGTACGTGGGCATGACCCGGGCGCGCCATGCCTGCTGGCTGGGGATTGCACCGATTGTCTCGGGAAGGAGCAAGACCAACCATTTCGACCAGACCGCAGCCGGGTATCTGCTGGCCGGCCCCGAGGGCGTGGCGGACGGCGGGCTGGAGGCGGCACTGCGTACCGCCGCGGGCGACGAGCCGGCGATCCGGGTGGGCCCGCTGCCGGAAGTGCGCGACGCTGCGGTGCAGACCGGCGCCAATGCCCCGACCACCGGGCCGGCCCGGCAAGCGCCGGCGCGGCGCTTCGAGCGCTGGTGGGTGGCCAGCTACAGCGCGATTGCTGCGCACGACGACGGTGTGGCACCGGTCGCGCCCGACTCGGCGCGCGAGGATGTGCTGCGCGAGGGCGTCGCGGATGCGGGTCGCGAGGCCGTGGAGTTCCCCGAACTCGAGCCCGAGGCCGGGCCACGCGCGGCCAGCGGGCTGCACGCCTTCCCGCGCGGGCCGGGACCGGGCACCTTCCTGCACGGGCTGCTGGAGTGGGCGGCGGAGCAGGGCCTCGCCGCGCAGGTGGCGCAGCCCGAACGCCTGGCGCGGGAGATCGAAACGCGCTGCGAGCGCCGGGGATGGGGCGAGTGGTCCACGGTGGTCACGGACTGGATGCAGCAGTTGCTGACGGCCGGCTTCCCGCTGGAGGAGGGCGGGACGTTCTCGCTGGGGGGCTTGGCCACGTATCAGCCGGAGCTGGAGTTTCTGTACCCGGCGCGCCGCCTCAGGGCCGGGGATCTGGATCAGGCGGTGCGGGCGCAGATCCTGCCGGGCGAGCGGCGCCCGCCGGTAGGGGACGTGACGCTGAACGGGATGCTGAAGGGCTTCGTCGACCTGGTGTTCGAGCACGCCGGGCGCTATTACGTGGCGGACTACAAGTCCAACTGGCTGGGGCCCTCGGCTCGGGCCTACACCGCCGAGCGCCTGCGCGCGGCGGTGCTGGAGCATCGCTACGACCTGCAGCTGGTGCTCTACACGCTGGCACTGCATCGCCAGCTGGGCGCTCGCCTGCCGGGCTACGACTTTGACCAGCACATGGGCGGCGGGGTCTACCTGTTCCTGCGCGGCGTGGATGCGCCGGGCCACGGGGTGTTCCACCACTGCCCGCCGCGTGCGCTGATCGAGCAGCTGGATCGCTGGATGACGCACGGGGTCGATCGGGAGGGGGCGGCTTGAACGCGGTGTCGCATAGCGGGGCGCTGGGGTCCGTGCAGGCCCTGATGGTGCTGCTGGGCGAATGGGAGGCGGCCGGGTGGCTGCGCGGCGTGGACCGGGCGCTGGTGCGCTTTCTGCACGAGCAGGATCCCGGGGCACCGCCACTGGCGCTGCTGCTGGCCGCGCTGGCCAGTCACCAGGTCGGGCGCGGCCATGTGTGCCTGGAACTGGACGCCCTGCTGCAGGAACCGGATACCACGCTGGCCCTGCCGCCGGAGGGGGAACCGAACGCGCCGGCCCTGCCGCGGCCGTCGTCCGTGCTGCAGGGCGTTTCGGCGACGGCGGTCGCGCAGGCCCTGGACGGGACGGCACTGGCCGGACCGGATGCGGTTGGCTCGACGCCGCTGGTCTATACCGGCGCGCAGGTCTACCTGCGCCGCTATTGGGAGGCCGAGCGCCGTATCGGGCAGGCGATCCGCGCGCGGGTGGCCGATCGCGCGGCCTGGCAGGGCGCGCTGGATACGGCTGCGGCGTGCGAGTGGCTGAACTGGCTGTTCGGCACACCCGCGGACGGCGCCGCCCCGGACTGGCAGCGCCTGGCCTGTGCCCTGGCGGCCGGCTCCGGTTTCAGCGTGATCACGGGCGGGCCGGGCACCGGCAAGACCACCACGGTGTTGCGGCTGCTCGCGCTGCTGCAGGGCTTGCAGGGTCCGGAGGATCCACTGCGTATCCGCCTGGCCGCGCCCACCGGCAAGGCCGCGGCGCGTCTGAATGCCTCGGTCAGCGGGGCGCTGGATCGCCTGGGGCTGGAGACACTGCCGGATGGTGATGCGCTGCGGCGAAACCTGCCGGCCGAGGTGGTCACGGTGCATCGCCTGCTGGGGGCGCGGCCGGATACGCGGCACTTCCGCCACGGTGCGCGCAATCCCCTGGCGGTGGATGTGCTGGTGGTGGACGAGGCGTCGATGATCGACCTGGAACTGATGGCCAGTCTGGTCGAGGCGGTGCCGCGCACGGCGCGCCTGATCCTGCTGGGGGATCGTGACCAGTTGGCGTCGGTGGAGGCCGGCGCGGTACTGGGCGAGCTGTGCCATCGCGCCGAGGGCGGGCACTACACGCCGGAGTCCGCGCAGTGGCTGGAAGCAGTGACCGGCGTGGCCGTGCCCGCGGCGATGCAGGATGCGCACGGGCAGGCCCTCGACCAGCACATCGTGATGCTGCGCCAGAGTCACCGCTTTGGCGCCGACAGCGGGATCGGACGCCTGGCCGCCGGCGTGAACGCGGGGGAGGTCACGGGGTCGCCGCAGGGCGACGATGCTGTGTGGCAGCGGGTGCTCGCCCACCCCGAGGATGCGGCTCTGGTGGATCTGGCAGTGGCGGGGCGCGCGGACACACCCGAGGGCGAGGCGGTCGGGTATGCGGACTACCTGGAAGGCCTGCGCGTGGCCCGGCCGGCCCCCGGGGCGCCGCGCGCCGCCTGGGAGGACTGGGCGCGGGACGTGCTGGCGGCCCACGGGCGCTTTCAGCTGCTGTGCGCGGTGCGGCGCGGGCCGTGGGGGCTCGAAAGGCTCAATCGGCGCATTGCCGGGGCGTTGCAGGCGCGCGGGTTGCTGGAGATGGAGGCCGGCCGTGGCGGCGGGTCAGAGGGGCATGCGCCATGGTTCGAGGGGCGACCGGTGATCGTGACCCGCAACGACTATGCGCTGGGGCTGATCAATGGCGATATCGGCATTGCCCTGGCCGTTCCGGCCTGGCTGGCGCGGGGCGAGCCCGAGGCGACCGGGGATCATGGGGGTCCGGAGGCGGCGGCGCCGGTGCTGCGCGTCGCCTTTCTCGCGGCGGGGGGTCGCGTGCGCTGGGTGTTGCCCAACCGGCTGGAGGCCGTCGAGACCGCCTTTGCGCTGACTGTGCACAAGGCGCAGGGCTCGGAGTTCGAGCATGTCGCGCTGGTACTGCCGGAGGCCGACAGCCCCATCCTGACCCGCGAGCTGGTCTACACCGCGATCACCCGTGCCAGCCGCTGGTTCAGCCTGCTCGAGCCACGCGCGGGCACCCTGGCCGCGGCCAGTCAACGCCAGATCCGCCGCAGCGGCGGCTTGCGCCGGTGGCTGGATGATGCGTCATAGAGACTTCCTCGTGTTCGACGTGCCCGTCAAGGAATGGCGAGTGCGCCCCTGATTAGTTAGTCTGATCATTCGGACTAACCTTGACGGAGGCATTATGACCGAGACGGTCAACATCCATGAGGCAAAGACACACTTCTCCAGGCTGCTGGAGAAGGTCAGCCGGGGCGAGCCGGTAGTGATCGCCCGGGCGGGCAAGCCCATTGCGCGTATGTCACGTATCGAGGCCTCGTCAGAATCCGCTGCGGACCGGGTCGGTTTCCTCAAGGGGCAGCTCGAAATTCCGGACGATCTGGATCGGATGGGCGAGGCGGAGATCGCAGCCCTGTTTCAGGGCGACAAGTCGAATGCACCTGCTTCTTGATACGCATCTGCTGCTCTGGGCGGCGGCCGGTTCCCCAAAGTTGCCCGCTAGTGCTCGCGAGGTCATCCAGAATCCGGATAACGCAATCGCGTTTAGTGCGGCGAGCTTGTGGGAAATCGTGATCAAGAATGGGCTGGGGCGCAGCGATTTCGTGGTCGAGCCCCATGTCCTTCGTCGCGAGCTACTGGAGCACGGGTACGAGGAGCTGGCGATCACGGGTCAGCACACACTGGCGGTCAGCCATTTGCCCGATATTCACAAGGATCCATTCGACCGCATTCTGGTCGCCCAGGCAGAAACGGAGGGGTACACGCTTCTGACCAGCGACGCCCAGGTGGGTCGTTACCCGGGTCCCATTCAATTGGTCCAGTGAGACACCGACGAACGCGCGTGCCCGCGCCCGAGCCGCTTTTGCGGGCGCACAAGGAGCGGTGGGCGGGCGAGGTGAGTTCGGCGGTCCGGAGCCTGTAGGGTTACCTGCACGAGGGCGAACTCATCCACTTACTTCCGGCCTTCGTGTCTTCCTGTGGCGGCCTTGCCGGCGGCGGGCGTGGGCAGGGGCTTCGCCTGCAAGCAGGCTCCCACAGGGGGTGGTGTGGTTGGCGGCTTGGGGGCGTTCAGGTGGTGCGGCTGCCGTAGGTGACGACGGATTCGATGCGTTCGGCGCGTTCGGCGTCGAGGCCGTCGGTCTGGGCGAGGGTGGCGGCGTCGGCGTTGATGATGTCGCGTACGCTGCCGAGGTCGCGCAGCAGGTCGCGTGCGGTGTCGGCCTCCACGCCGGGGAGGCCGCTGACGATGAACTCGGCGGCCTTGCGCCGGGTGTCCGGCTTGGTGGGGCGGTCGGCCGGGTCCGGCTCCATCCGGGCGTTCAGGCCCAGCAGGTAGATGAGCATGCCGCTGTTGTCGGCATCCGGGCTGGGCAGCACGCTGATGCCGAGGGCGATGGTCAGGTGCGCGAGGGCACGGTGGATATCCAGCGCCTGCTGGTGGAAGCGCGGTTCGTACAGGTCCCCCTCGACGATATAGACCACCTGGCTGTGGTTGGCCTTCAGCTTGGCGGCGTTCTCCCACAGGGTCTTGTCGACCACGCTCAGCACCATGTCGGTGGCGGACTTGCGCTCGACCACGACGCCGTTGGGCAGCAGGTAGTCGCCGACATCGAGGTCGGTGAATTCCAGTTCCACCCCTTCCAGGCGTTCGATGCGCTGAATGATCTTGCCCTGTTCGCGGCGGTCGACGCGGATTGGCAGGTGCACGTTGTCCATGGGGGCTCCATTCGTTGACGGGTTGCGGGCACTGTAGGGCGTGGGGCCATACGCGCCAAATGGCCGGATGCGGGGCGGGGCGAGGGATGCCGTGCAGGCGCGGTGCGGATCGCCTACAGTCAGGGGACACGTTTCGCGGGTGGCGCCTGCGGTGCGTGTATGGAGACAACAATAAAACCAAAAGGATGGAGTGTTTATGTCGATTCACATTGCAGTCGTGGGGCTTGGCCGGGTGGGCGGCCGTTTCCTGGAGATGTTGCTCGAGTCCGGCCTGCCGGGGATGACGCTTTGCGCGGTCTCGGAGAAAGCCGAGACGGAGGGCCGCCGGCTGGCCGAGGAGAAGGGTATCCCGCTGGAGTCGGTCGCGGATATCGTGGCGCGTGGCGACCAGGTGGACGTGATCTTTGACCTGAGCGGCCAGCCGCAGGTGCGCCAGGAGCTGCGCGAGGGCATGCAGAACACCGGCAACCGCCATACGGTGGTGGCGCCGGAGGTGATGGCCCACCTGACCTGGGCAATGCTGACCCGCGAGGCGCCGCCGGACGTACACGGCAGCACCGGCTACTGATGGCCACCCGCGCCGTCGGGATGGGCGGCGAGGTGATCGACCCGTGGTTGAAAGGCCGCCTTCGGGCGGCCTTTCTTCTTTCTGGTTTCACAAAGTGCTGGGACGTGGGCGCGCGTGTCGGCGACTCAGCCGCTGCGAGGGGCGGTCGGAACCGAACCCGGGGCCCCTGGGAGGGTGCGCCCGCGCATGAGCGGGCTGGCGGACCCGTTAGACGCGCCTCCGGGGCGACCCGATCAGGCGTAGCGAGTGTCGGTGGTGGAGGCTTGGCTCGGAACCGGGCAGGGTTCCAGGGGTTCCGGCAGGTGCAGCCCGAAGCCCTGGGCGTAGTCGATGCCGATCGCGCGCAGGGGTGGCAGCAGGTCTTCGTGGGAGACACATTCGGCGACCGTCTTGATGCCCATGACCTGGCCGATGTGGTGGATGCTCTCGACCATGGCATGGCTGATCGGGTCGTCGTTCATGTCGCGCACGAAGCTGCCGTCGATCTTCAGGTAATCCACGCGTAGGGTCTTGAGGTAGCCGAAGGACGCCATCCCGGTGCCGAAGTCGTCCAGCGAGAAGCAGCAGCCCATGGCGCGCAGGGTGTTCACAAAGCGGCTGGCCTGGTTGAGATTGGCGATCGCGGCGGTTTCGGTGATCTCGAAGCACAGGCGGTCTGGTGCCACGCCGCTGGTCTGGATGCGTTCGACGATGTAGTCCAGCATGCCGCGCTCGCACAGCGACTGCCCCGACAGGTTGATCGCAAACTGACCGTCCGTGGGTGGCGTATGGCGGGCGACCTGCAATACCCGGTCGATGACCCAGCGGTCGATGGCGGCCATCAGGCCGTAGCGTTCCGCGGCCGGGATGAAGGTGCTCGGCGGCGTGATCGCGCCCTCGTCGTTGATCATCCGCAGCAGCACCTCGATGTGCCGGGGACCACCACTGGCGATCGGCTCGATATGCTGGCCGTACAGCCAGAACTGGTCGTTTTCCAGGGCGTGACTGATGCGCTGCAGGCAGTTCATCTCGCCCTGGTGCCGGCAAAGGGCCGCGTCGTCGGGGCGCGAGACATGGATACGGTTGCGCCCGCGTTCCTTGGCCAGGTAACAGGCGGCGTCGGCTTCGCTCATGAACTGGGCCGCGTCTCCGTGCTCGCCGCGGACCGGGACGACCCCGATGCTGATGCCGATCCGGAACATGCGGCCGTCCCAGTCGAAGCGGAACTGTTCCATCGCCCGCCGCAGCTTCTCCGCGATATCTTCCGCGCGTTCCAGTGGGCAGCTTTCCAGCAGGACGCCGAACTCGTCGCCGCCGAGGCGGGCGAGGGTGTCGCTTTCGCGCAGTTGAGCCTGCATGTGCGAGGTCAGCTGGCACAGCAGGTCGTCGCCGGCACCGTGCCCGCAGGTATCGTTGACCAGCTTGAACTGGTCCAGGTCCATGTACAGCAGGGCGTGTTCGCGCCCGTCGTGATGGGCACTGGTGACGAGCTGACGCAGGCGGCGTTCGAACTCCAGCCGATTGGCCAGCGATGTCAGGCAGTCGTGGGTGGCGGCCCAGGACAGGTCGCGCGCCATTTCGCGCGCCCGGGAGACGTCCCGGAACACCAGGGCCGCCCCGATAACGGCCCCCGAGCGATCCCGGATGGGCGCGGAGACCTCCTCGATGGCGTACTCGTGGCCGTCGCGGGAGACCAGGATCGTGTCCTGGTTCAGGCTGCAGGTCGTGCCGTCGGGGACCATGTCCACCAGGGGGTGGGGGAGTAGCTGGCCGTCGTCCTCGCGGATGGTGCGGAACACCCGGTCCAGTTGTTCGTCGCGGGCCTCGGCATCGCTCCAGCCGGTCAGGTGTTCGGCCACCGGGTTGAGGTAGTCGATGCGCCCGTCGGTGTCGACGGTAATGACCGCGTCGCCGATGGCGTGCAAGGTGACCTGGGCGCGTTCCTTCTCGCGGAACAGCTCGGCCTCGATATAACGGCTGCGGCGCAGGACGGCCACCGCTACGCCGATCCCGATCAGCAGGGCAGCGGTCCCCAGAAGGGACATGAACTGCACCGCGTTTCGGTATTGCTCCGCCGTGTCCCGCGCGGCGGCTTCGGAGGCCTCCTGCTGCAGTTCCAGGAGGGCGCCGAGGTTCGCCAGGACCTCGTTCTGCATCGGGATGGCCTGTTCCAGCAACCAGCCCGTTGCCGCCTCCAGCTCGTCATCCAGGATCTTGTCGAGTACGCGCTCCTGGACCTCGACCGCACGCAGGGTCAACTCACGGCCTTTGGTCAGCAGGGCCTGCTCGCGTTCGGTGAGGGGCATGGCCTCGAGCTGGTTGCGGTTGACCATGAAGTCCGAGGCGTGTGCGCGGAACTCCATGATCCCCGCGTCGAGATCGAAGGGGTCGTCGGTGATCGACAGGCGTAGCAGGGTGACCGAGCGCTCGCGCGCGGCCGTGCGCATGGTGTTGAGGAGCTCGGTCTTGACGTTGTGCTCGTGGACGATCACGTTCAGGCGGTCGTGCACCTGGCCAATGCGCTCGAGCCCGATCATGACCATCACCATCATCAATAGCAGGACGACCGCGAATCCCGCGGCGATGGCCACGGCCGAGCGATAATCGTGCGCATGGCTGGACCCCACAGGGGCTGTGGAATCGCTGGCTTCCCGACTGTCCATCCTGTCCCCCTGGTCTTCGCCCGGGCGGTCTTGTGCCGCCTTCTGTGAGCGCATCCCTTCAGAACCTAGACGCAATCCGCATGGAATGTAATCCCCTGGCCAATTGCAGGGAGTGGTGGCGGGGCGTGCGTCACACCGTTTCGTGTTGCAGGCGTTCCTTGAGAGCCCCTGCGGCCATCGCATGCGAATGCAGCCAGCCCTGGTACAGGTCACAGCCGATTTCCCGCAGGAAGGTTCGCTGTGCGTCCGTTTCCACGCCTTCGGCGACGAGCGTCAGGCCGAGGCTGTGGCCGAGGTGCACGATGGAGCGCAGGATCATCTCCGATTCCGGGTCCTCGCCGATGTCGGCGATGAAGGAGCGGTCGATCTTGAGCTTGTCGATGGGTAGGGACTTCAGGTAGGCGAGCGAGGAATAGCCGGTGCCGAAATCGTCCAGGGCCACCCGGATGCCCAGGGCCTTCAGGCCGCGGAGCTGATCGTGGGTCAGGGCCACATCCGCCATGGCCACGGTCTCGGTTACCTCGATCTCGAGCCGCTCGGGCGGGGCGCCGGTTGCCTCGAGGGCCGCACGCAGGCGTTCCACCAGGTCGTGCTGGCGGAACTGCATCGCGGAGATATTGATGGCGACGCGGAGCCCGACGCCGGATCGTGACCATTGGGCGAGTTGTTCACAGGCCTCGCGGATCACCCAGTCGCCCAGGGGCAGGATCAGGCCGTTGCCCTCCGCGCTGGCGACAAAGCGGGCCGGTGCCACCGGCCCGAGCTCGGCATCGGTCCAGCGCGCCAGGGCCTCGACGCCGATCACGCGGTTCGACGCGACCTCCAGCAGTGGCTGGTAGTGCAGCTCGAGCTCGGCATTCTCCAGCGCCTGCTGCAGGTGCTGCTGCAGGCGCTGTTCCTCGTGCACCTGCGCATCCAGGTGCTGCGAGAAGAAGGCCCAGGTGTTGCGGCCGGAGTGCTTGGCCTCGTACATGGCCATGTCGGCATAACGCACCAGGCTGCGATCGTCCTGGGCATCGCGCGGGAACATGGCGATCCCGAGACTGCCGCTGGAGACGAGGTTGCGGGCGTGCTCGGTCTGGAAGGGCGTGTCGAAGATACCCAGGATGCGCTGGGCGACCCGAGCGATCGCCTGTTCGTCCGCCACGTGGGTCAGGAGGATCATGAACTCGTCGCCACCGAAGCGGCCGATGGTGGCTTCCTGGTCCAGGGCGCCCTGGAGTCGGGCGGCCACGGCCTTCAGCAGCTGGTCGCCCTCGTCATGGCCGAAGGTGTCATTGATCATCTTGAAGTTGTCGAGATCCAGCAGCATCACCGCGATCGGGTGGTCGTTGTGCTCGGCCTGGGCGATGCCCTGCGTCAGGCGGTCGTGCAGCAGCCAGCGGTTGGGGAGTTCGGTCAGACTGTCATGGGTGGCCTGATGCTGGATGCGCGCCTCGCGCCGCTGGCGGTCGGTGATGTCGCGGATGAAGGCGGTAATCCGCCGGCCTTCGGTGTCGTCGAAGGCGTTGAGGCTGATGTCCACCGGGAACTCGGTGCCGTCGATACGCTGGCCGCGCAGATGGGGTACCTGCCCCATGGTGCGGCGGTTGATGGTGCGGGCCTGGGTCTGGCGATGGGTCCGGTGGCGCTCGCGCAGGCGATCGGGGACCAGGCGCTCCACCGGCTGGCCGATCAGTTGCTGGCGGGGGTAGCCGAACAGGCGCTCGATGTTTCGGTTGGCCATCACGATGCGGCCCTCCGTATCGGTAACCAGGACGCCGTCGGGGGCCGTCTCCACCAGTTGCTGGTAGCGCCGCTCGCGCATCTCGATGTCGCGGTGGGCCTGGTGCAGACGCTCCAGGGGCGAGCGCACGCTTTCCAGAAACAGCCCCTGGTAGATCAGCAGGTAGGCCGCGAGCTTGTACAAATGCCCCAGCACGAACGGCGTATCGGTCAGATCCTCGTAGAACATGAAGAACATGCCGCTGCCCATGCTGATGACCAGCGCCGCGGCGACCAGGGGCATGCCCGGGCGCTGCAGCAGATCGCGGCGCAGGGCCAGGATGGCCAGCGTCGCCAGATGCAGGGCGATCACGATGGCCTCCAGGCCCAGCTTGAACGGCGTGAGGCCGCTGACCGGGTCGAACAGGGGCGGCAGGATATCGGCATGCCACAGGCCGACCCATGCGAGGACCGCGACCAGCAGCAGGCTTCCGGCCAGATAGACCCCGCGCGGCGGGCCATCGCTGCGCGCGACCATCGGCAGGGCCACATAGGCCAGCAGGGCCGCGGCCCCGACCAGCCGCGCGGCGAGCCAGAAGAACAGCGTCTGCTGCGTCGAGTTGGGGGTGATGAAGTCCGGCATCGCCGGGTAGGTCATCAGGTGCAGGAAGTCGAACAGCGCGACCGCCAGGAAGGCACAGGCGAGCAGCAGCGAGGCCGCCACCCGCCGCCGGTCGATCACGTGATACCCGACCGCGAACACCAGCACGGCGACGACGACCGCGAACAGCTCCGCCCCCGTGTGGAACGCCGTCAGATGCTGGCCCGGCACAATCCGCGGGAGATCGATGCCGAGCAGCCAGATCACCACGGGCACCAGCAGCAGGGCCAGCAGCAGGCCGGAGGCCAGGACCGTGTGCTGGCGCATGAGCTTTTCCGCACGGGTGTTCATGGTGATCGGTCGCGTTCAGCGGTGGCGCGCCCAGAACTGCCGGGCGAGGCCCTGCAGGCCGGTTGCGAGTTGCGCGACCTCGCGGGCGGCGGCATCGCTCTGGTCGGCCCGGTTGGCGGTAGTGTCGGCCGCGCCACGGATGGAGTCGACCCCGCGCCGGATCTCTTCCCCGGCCGCGCCTTGTTGTTCCACGGCGGCCGCGATACGGGTGCTCATGTCGTGGATCTGGCTGACGCCGGAGGTGATGTTCTCGAGTGCCGCGGCGGCCTGCTGGGCCTGCTCCACGCTGGTTTCCGCCTGATCGCGGCTTTGTTCCATCGTGGCCACCGCGGCGCGCGCGCGATCCTGAAGCCGCTCGATCATCTGCTGGATCTCGGCGGTGGAGTCCTGGGTTCGGCTGGCCAGGGTGCGCACTTCGTCGGCCACGACCGCGAAGCCGCGGCCCTGTTCGCCGGCGCGGGCCGCCTCGATCGCCGCATTGAGGGCGAGCAGGTTGGTTTGTTCGGCAATCCCGCGGATCACATCCAGTACGCTGCTGATGTCCTGGCTGTGCTGGTCCAGTTCCGTCATGACGCCCGAGCCCTGGCGAATGCGCTGTCCCAGCTCCTCGATTGCCCGTGAACTGTCGCGTACTACCTGACTTCCCGAGCGGGCCTCCTGGTCGGTCCGGTCCGCCGCGTCGGCGGCGTGCTGTGCGCTTTGTGCGACCTCCTGCACGCTGTTCACCATCTGCTGGGTGGCGCCCGCGAC
This sequence comes from Thioalkalivibrio sp. ALE22, assembly GCF_000381445.1. Classification (NCBI taxonomy): domain Bacteria; kingdom Pseudomonadati; phylum Pseudomonadota; class Gammaproteobacteria; order Chromatiales; family Ectothiorhodospiraceae; genus Thioalkalivibrio; species Thioalkalivibrio sp. ALE22. The sequence goes on along the minus strand of NZ_KB906504.1, from coordinate 70,620 downwards.
CTGTTCGGTCTCGTTCTGCTGGTGGTTGCAGGCCTGGCGGCTGTCGCCTACTGCGGACACGAGCGCGTCGGCCGTGCCACTCAGGCGGTTGGCGGCATCGCCCATGCGCCCGACGACGGATCCCGCCTCCGCTTCGAGCATTTGCAGGGCGAAGGCGATCTCGCCGGCCTCGTCGGTGCGCCCGGTATAGATGTACTGGCTGACCGGGTTGTTGGCGATGCGACGGGCGTGGGCGACCGCGCGGCACAGGGGCGACAGGCTGATCCATACGAGGGCGCCGCCCACCACTAGCGCGGTCAGCGCGAAGATCAGGGCGCTCGACCAGGACAGGCCGGTCAATACGCTGCTGGCGATCAGCCCCGCCAGGACGCCGCCGGCGAGGGCCGCTACGGTCCTGACCTTGATGCCGATGGGGGGCAGGCGCAGGGCCAGGGGCCTGCGACCCTGGAGGAGTTCCGCGTAGACGGATTCAGCCTTGGCTACCTGTTCGCGCCGCGGCTTGGTGCGAACGGACTGATACTCGACGGTTTGCCCGTCTTCCGTTACGGGCGTCACATAGGCGTTGACCCAGTAGTGATCGCCATTCTTGCAGCGGTTCTTGACCAGGCCCATCCAGGAGCGGCCGCCCTGGATGGTGTTCCACAGGTCCTCGAACGCCGCCGGCGGCATATCGGGATGGCGGACCACGTTGTGGTTCTTGCCGAGCAATTCGTCCGGTTCGAACCCGCTGATGTCGATGAAATCCGGGTTGACGTAGGTGATGGCCCCCTTGAGGTTGGTGGTGGAAAGGATGTTGGCACTCTCCGGGTAATCCACCTCGTTCCCGGTCACGGGCAGGTTGCGTTTCATGTTGTTCCCCTGATGGCCGAATCGTTGTTATTGGTGTCGCGTCGGCCGGACCGGTGCTGCCTGGGCGCCGGGTTATTCTTGTTGAATGGAAGCTAGTCCATATTCCCTCACAAAACAAATATATATCCAGGCGGTAATGGGTGGAGTGTCTTTTCATTGACGAAAGGCGTATAGTGCGCCCATCGAACGCCCCGCCCGTCAGCGTCCGTTCATCTGATCCAGAGCCATTCCGGTTCGCAGTGATCCCCCTGATTTCGTTTCCCCCGATGGGTGCTCTTGTTGAACGAGTGGCGGGTAGCGTTGGAGCATTCCATGACTGATACGACCTTTGCCGACCTCGGGTTGGCCGATACCCTTTTGCGCGCGCTGGATTCCGCCGGCTACCAGCACCCGACCCCGATCCAGGCCCGGGCCATCCCGGAAGTCCTGAAGGGCGGCGACCTGCTGGCCGCGGCCCAGACCGGCACCGGCAAGACCGCCGGCTTTACCCTGCCGATCCTGCAGCGCCTTTCCACCAGTGATGCGCCCAAGCCCGGCAATGGCCGTCCGCGCTGCCTGGTGCTGACCCCGACCCGCGAGCTGGCCGCCCAGGTGCACGATTCCGTGAAGACCTACGGGCGCAACCTGAAGCTGCGCTCGATGACGATCTTCGGTGGCGTGAACATGAACCCGCAGATCAAGGCCCTGCGCGACCGCATGGACATCGTGGTAGCGACCCCGGGGCGTCTGCTCGATCACGCCAACCAGAAGACCATTGACCTCTCCGGTGTGGAGATCCTGGTCCTCGACGAGGCCGATCGCATGCTGGACATGGGCTTTATCCGCGACATCAAGAAGCTGATCGCGCTGATGCCCAAGAGCCGGCAGAACCTGATGTTCTCGGCGACCTTCTCCGACGAGATCCGCACGCTGGCCAACGGCCTGCTCACTCGCCCGGCGGAGATCGACATCGCCCCGCGCAACACGGCCGCCGAGAGCGTGCAGCAGAGCGTGCATCTGGTGGAGACCAGCCAGAAGCGCGAACTGCTGAGCCACCTGATCCGCACCAACAACTGGGAACAGGTGCTGGTGTTTACCCGCACCAAGCACGGCGCCAATCGCCTGGCCGAGAAGCTGTCCAAGGATGGCGTGCGCTCGGAGGCCATTCACGGCAACAAGAGCCAGGCGGCGCGTACCAAGGCGCTCAAGCAGTTCAAGTCCGGGCAGGTGCCGGTGCTGGTGGCGACCGATATCGCCGCGCGCGGCCTGGACATCGATCAGCTGCCGCAGGTGGTCAACTTCGAGTTGCCGAATGTGCCGGAGGATTACGTGCATCGCATCGGCCGTACCGGGCGTGCCGGCTCCGCCGGTGCTGCGCTGTCGCTGGTGGATGGCGAGGAGATCAAGCTGCTGAAGGGCATTGAGCGCCTGATTCAGCGTCCGATCGACCGTATCGAGACCGAAGGTTTTGCCGCGCCGAAGCCGGCCGCCAATGACGGCAACGGCAACCGCCGCGGCGGTCGTGGCGGCAAGCCGGGCGGCGGGGCACGCAATGGCGCCCCGCGCAACGCCCGCGGTGGCAAGCCCGGCGGCGGTCGCGGCGGCAACGGCCGCCCGTCCTCCAACGGCAACCGGGCGGCGCGCAGCCGCTAGTCCGACGCGCCAGCGCAGTACCGCGAACCCGCGGTCCCGATGTCCGGGGCCGCGGGTTTTTTCGTTCCGGGCCTGGCGGGGAGGGCTTTATTCACCACGAAGCACACGAAGGCACGAAGAAGGGCCAGGTCAAGGGCGAAAAGCGATAACAGGAAGGCTGGAAGACAGGAAGGGACTGGTGTTGTGCGCCAGGTGATTGGCCCCAGTACAAGGCTAATCACAGCGTGTTGTGATTGCCGAGGGCCCATAAACACTTCCAAATTTCGCGTCTTCCTGTGAAATGCTTTTGCCCTTGCCCTTCTTCGTGCCTTCGTGTGCTTTGTGGTGAATACGGTTTTCGCGTTGCGGCGAGGCGTTGGAGTTGAGCTGGATCAGGGCGGCGGGGGATGGGCCGGGCGATACTCTGGCGGGCTCAAGGCCGGGCGCGGGTGGTCGTTAACGAAGCCAAAGGAGGGTGTCGATGAAGATTGGGAATCTGGGTGGGCTGCGGCTGAAGCTGATTATTCTGGTGATCGTGGTGAGTACGGTGCCGCTGTCGATCATGGGCGGGGTGACGTTCCACACCATGAAGGGCGATCTTGCCGCGGGGGTGGATGAGGCCCTGGTGACGCAGCTGTGGTGGTTGCTGTGGGCGCTGTGGGTGGTCGCGTTTGTGGTGGCGCTGGGGATTGGCTGGTTCTATGCCAATGTGCTGACGCGGCCCCTGGAGCGCCTGGCCGAGGGGCTGGAGGCGATCGGCGAGGGGCGCGCGGATCTCGGGCACCGCGTGGAGGTGACTACGGACGACGAGATCGGCCGCACCGGTGCAGCCTTCAACACGGTGATGGGCCGGCTCTCCGGGCTGATCCGGCAGGTCGCGGATGCGGCCGACGGTATCGCCGCCTCCGCGCGGCAACTGGAGGGTCGCAGCAACGAACTGACCCGGGCGACCCACGAGCAGCGCGGCGACGTGGAGCAGGTGGTCACCGCGATGAATCAGATGTCCGCCACCGTGCAGGAGGTGGCCAACAACACCCAGAGCACGGCCGAGAGTGCCGGTCAGGCGACCCGGGCGGCGGAAGGCGGACGCACCGTGGTGCAGGCCACGCAGGGCGCGATCAACACCCTGGCCGGCGAGATCCGCCAGGCGAGCCACGTGATCAGTGAGCTGAAGGGTGACAGCGACAACATCGGCACCATCCTGCAGGTGATCGAGGAGATCGCCGAGAAGACCAACCTGCTGGCGCTCAATGCGGCGATCGAGGCCGCCCGCGCCGGCGAGGCGGGACGCGGCTTCGCGGTGGTGGCCGACGAGGTGCGTCATCTGGCTCAGCGAACCAACGACTCGACCGGGGAGATCCGCGAGATCATCCAGCGCCTGCAGGGCGGAGCGACCCGCGCGGTACAGGCGATGGAGGTGAGCCAGCAGCACGCCGAGACCTCGGTGGAGAAGGCCGGCGAGGCGGGCGAGACCCTGGAGTACATCCACGACTCGGTGACCACCATCGACGACATGACCCGCCAGGTGGCCAGCGCGACCGAGGAGCAAAGCCAGGTGGCGGAGGAAATCAACCGCAACATCCACCACATCAATGACATCGCGGTGCGCAACGCCGACGGGGCCAACGAGATGCAGCAGGCGGTAGAGGCCCTGGAAGGGCTGGCGCAGCAGCTACAGAACGAGGTTGCGGGCTTTCGTCAGCAGGGCTGATCCGGCCTGGCGTCAGAAGCCCCGGCGCAGGGCGTCGAAGCCCAGGGCGACGTCGTCGGGATCCGCGCCGGGCTCGATGCGCAGGCGGTCACGCACGGTGTCGCGGTCAATATGGGACGCCTCGATCGCGTCGTCGGGCAGGCGATACAGCCACCAGGCGAGCGCGGCCTGGGTGCGCGTCTCCGACCAGGGCTCCAGGTCCGTCCCGATCCGCTCGGCATGCGTGCCCAGCTCCGCGTCGAAGAAGGGCTCCAGTCGATCCAGCGCGGCGACCGGGTCGGGCAGGTCCGGACGTTCGCCATCCAGTGCCTCCACGGCGCGCGCCAGTTCCTGGCGGGCGATCTCCGGCCAGATCTGTGAGGGCAGGTAGCCCTCCATCGCCGGCCGTCCGCCGGCGGTGATGCCGTGCAGGTAGCCGCTGCGGGTGAGCAGATAGCGGTCGAGCGCCTCCAGCGCCTCGCGGGCCCACTCAAGGGTGTCGCGGTCTTCCAGTACCCGCGCCAGGTTGGCGAGCGCCGCGATGGCCTGGCCCGAGGTGTCGGCATAGGTGTTGCGGTCGACCCGGGGTGGATCGGTCTGCGTGCGGGTCTCCGGGTCCAGCTGATAGTAGTCGCGGTCGGCGTACTGGCTGTTGCCGAAGCGCAGCTGACGGGCGTCCCACAGGTGGTCGCGCAGATAGTCGCGAATGCCGCGCGCGATCTCCGCGTAGTGTTCGTCGCCGATGTGCTCGTAGGCCTCGGAGAACAGCCACAGGAACGCGGCGTTCTGATCCAGGCGCTTGGAGGTCTCCAGGGCCAGGACCGGGTCGCGCTGGTCGGGATCGTGGAAGAAGAAGAAGCCGCCCTCGACCTCGTCGTAGAGATCCTCCGCGATCTGGTCCAGCAGGCCGGGCATGCGTTCCTCCCAGTCGTCACTGGCCAGCAGGTAGCGGTAGGTCCAGGGTTGCGGGCGCTTGCTGAGCGTTCCGAATGTGGCGCTGCCGCTCAGGCGGTCGGCGCGCTCGTCATAGACCTCGTCGAGCATCTCCATGAAGGCCTCGAGGCCGTCGATCGCCGCGTCGTCCGGTGTGATCTCGCGGCCGGTGACCGAGAACATGTCGCGCTGCGCCTGGAGGATGCTCTCGAGGTCACGGGCATTCACGTGGCCGGTGAAGCGGGTCAGCATCTCGTCTTCGTGATTCACGATGACCACGAAGGGCAGGCCGCGCCCGCCATAACGGCGGAACAGGTCGGCGCGTTCGTCCAGGTCGACGAGGACGGGGATGTAGTGCTCGTCGATGACATCCACCACCGACGGGTTCTCCAGGGATTCGTCCTGGAAGTCGCGGCACCAGGTGCACCACTGGCCGTGGAAATAGAAGAAGATCGGGCGTTCGCGCGCCTCGGACTCGTCGAACAGCCCGCTGTCCCAGCTTTGCCAGTCGATGCTGGAGTCGGCCGGATAGTCCTCGGCGGCCACTGGCAGCGCGAGCGCCAGCAGGGCGGCGCCCGCAAGGAGTCCGCGCGCGGCGCCACGAAGGGCGCTGGCGACGGAAGGGCCTGGGTTGTAGAAGGGTCCGGTCATCGCGGGCACTTTCCGGGCTTGTGTCTATTGGTATAGACCAGTTGAAGGATTGCGCGTTCGGCACGGGGCGGTGTGGCAGGATGCCCGCTTGATCACTGCTCGAGGACCCGGGGTCGGTCCGATTGGGGACGGATCTGCTGTGCGCGTCGTAGAATGGTGCCATTTTTCACGCCGGCTCTGGTTAGCCGACGCGCGATCTGCGCCACGCTCGCGGCGACTATCCAGATCCGACAGTCCCCCAGGAAACACCGATCCATGTACAGGCTTGCATTCCTGCCCACCTTTTTCTTCGACCCGGCGTGTTGCGGGGGGGCTTCATGACGGGAGACCGGACCGACCGGCGGGTGACGTACCTGCTCCCCGGCCTGTGGGCGGCACCGGGGGCCACCGCGGGTGAGCCATCACGCCCGGTGCGGCGTCTGGCTCGCTGGCTGGGGCGCGCGCGGGCGACCGGCGTTTCCGGGGCGGTGCCGGGCTGGGAGGCGGCGCTCGCCGAACGGCTGGGTTATCGCCCGCAGGGCGAGGGCGCACGGACCTGGCTGGCCCAGCCGGTCCAGCTGACGCCCGGGATGAAGGACCTGGTGGCCTCGGCGGTGGAGCCCGTGGCGGACGCCGGGCGCGAGGCGTTGTGGGCGACCGCGCAGCCGGAACTGGAGGCGGCCGGCGCCACCCTGGGCCTGGGCGAAGACGGCCTGTGGGAGCTGCAGATGGACGCCGAGGGCGAGGCCTCCGGCCCGCCGCCGTCTGTCGGGCTCGGTCGATCCATGGTGGCCCACTCGCTGCAGGGCGATGTCGCGCGGCGTCTCCAGGTCCTGGCGACCGGCTTGCAGATGGCGTGGTTCCAGCACCCCGTCAACCTGGAACGCGAGCGTGAGGGACGGGGTGCGGTGCATGGGCTGTGGCTATGGACGCCGGGCTTTGCCGGCGGAGCCAGCGACGTGGGCCGGGTCTGTGGCGGCGGGGCGATCGGCCGCTGGCTGGCACGGGGCGCCGGTATCGACTGGTGCCCGGATCCGGCCTGCACGCCGACGGAATCCGGCGACACGGTGGTCGTGGTCGACGCGCTGGGGGGGCCGCCGTCCCCCGAACGACGCCTGGAGCTTCTGGAATCGGTCGCCGATGACGTGGTCGCGCCCGGGGTGCGCGGCGTGTTCCGCGGGGAACTGCGTGCGCTGGAGTTCGTGGACCCGCAGTCCACCCACCCCGTACTGCGGCTCGACCGCCGCCAGGCGCTGGCCTTCTGGCGCCGCCCAAGGCGGCCCTGAAGCCGCGTGCCGGTGTTATACTGCGCGGCTTTTCTCGCCACCTGATGGAACGTGCCGTGTGCGCCACGACACCCGACGGAAACTGCCATGGAACTGAACGCGCTGTACTCCCGGATCGATGACCTGAAGGGCCGCCTGGACGCCCTTAGGGGGTATCTTTGACTACCCGGCCAAGGAAGACCGGCTGGAAGAAGTCCAGCGGGAGCTGGAGCAAAACCCCGATATCTGGAACGACCCGGAGCAGGCCCAGGCCCTGAACAAGGAGCGGGCCCAGCTCGAGGGTGTGGTCATCAACATCCGCGAGATCGGCACTCAGCTGGACGAGAGCCGGGACCTGCTGGAGATGGCCGAGGCGGATGACGACGAGGAGACGGCGGCGTCGGTCGAGACCGATGTCGACGCCCTGACCGCGCGCGTCGAGGGGCTCGAATTCCGCCGCATGTTCTCGGGCGACATGGACGAGGCCAACGCCTACCTCGACATCCAGGCCGGCTCCGGCGGCACCGAGGCCCAGGACTGGGCGAATATGCTGCTGCGTATGTACCTGCGCTGGGCCGAGCACAAGGGCTTCAAGGCCGAGGTCACCGAGCTCTCCGAAGGCGAGACGGCCGGGATCAAGAGTGCCACCGTGCACATCCAGGGCGAGTACGCCTTCGGCTGGCTGCGCACCGAGACCGGTGTGCACCGTCTGGTGCGCAAGTCGCCGTTCGATTCCGGCAACCGCCGGCATACCTCGTTCGCCTCCGTGTTCGCCTCGCCGGAGATCGACGAGAACTTCGAGATCGAGATCAACCCGGCCGATCTGCGGGTGGATACCTATCGGTCCTCCGGCGCCGGCGGGCAGCACGTGAACACGACCGATTCCGCGGTCCGCATCACGCACGTCCCGACCGGGGTGGTCACCGCCTGTCAGGCGGGGCGTTCGCAGCACAAGAACCGCGAGATGGCGATGAATCAGTTGCGCGCCAAGCTGTACGAACGCGAGTTGCAGGAGCGCAACGCCGAGAAGCAGGCGGTGGAGGACACCAAGTCCGACATCGGCTGGGGCAGCCAGATCCGCTCCTACGTGCTCGACCAGTCGCGGATCAAGGATCTGCGCACCGGCGTGGAGGTCGGCAACACCCAGGCCGTGCTCGACGGCGACCTGGACCAGTTCATTGAAGCCAGCCTGAAGAGCGGGCTGTAACGCTTTCTTTTACCGGGATTCCCGATGACCGAGATTACCGACGAGAACAAGCTGATCGCCCAGCGGCGCGCCAAGCTGAACGAGCTGCGCGAGGCCGGCCCGGCCTTCCCCAACGACTTCCGCCGCGATGCCCTGGCGGCCGATCTGCACGCCGCGCATGACGACACCGAAGGCGAGGCGCTGGAGGGGCAGGGGATCCGCGTGACTGTCGCCGGGCGCATGATCGGCAAGCGCGTGATGGGCAAGGCGAGCTTTGTCCGCCTGCGCGACCAGTCCGGGGACATCCAGCTGTTCGCCCAGCGCGACAGCCTGCCGGAGGGCGTCTACGCGGCCTTCAAGCACTGGGACCTGGGCGATATCGTCGGCGGGCAGGGTACGCTGTTCAAGACGAAGACCGGCGAGCTGACGGTCCAGCTGGACGAGCTGCGTCTGCTGACCAAGAGCCTGCGCCCGCTGCCGGAGAAGTTCCATGGCCTGACCGATCAGGAACAGCGCTATCGCCAGCGCTACGTGGACCTGATCACCAGCCCGGACAGCCGCGAGCTGTTCCGCACCCGCACCCGGATCGTGCGCTACATCCGCGAATACTTCGAGCGCGAGGACTTCATCGAGGTGGAGACCCCGATGATGCAGGTGATCCCGGGCGGCGCGACCGCGCGGCCGTTCGCCACGCACCACAATGCGCTGGACATGCCGCTGTACCTGCGCATCGCGCCGGAGCTGTACCTGAAGCGTCTGGTCGTCGGCGGCTTCGAGAAGGTCTTCGAGATCAACCGCAATTTCCGCAACGAGGGGCTGTCCACCCGGCACAACCCCGAGTTCACCATGCTGGAGTTCTACGAGGCGTTCGTGGACTACCATGCGCTGATGGACCGCACCGAGACGTTGCTGCGCGGGCTGTGCGAGGACGTGCTGGGCACGACCACCATCGAGTACCAGGGCGAGACCTACGATTTCGGCCAGCCGTTCACCCGCATGACGGTTCGCGAGGCGATCCTCGAGCACAACCCGGAGATCAGCAGTGACGACCTGGCGGACATCGACAAGGTGCGCGCCCACTGCGAGCGTCTGGAGATCCCGATCAAGCAGAGCTTCGGCCTCGGCAAGCTGTGGACCGAGATCTTCGAGTACACCGCCGAGAACAAGCTGCGCCACCCGACCTTCATCACCGCCTATCCGACCGAGGTCTCGCCGCTGGCGCGGCGCAACGACGACGACCCGTTCGTGACCGATCGCTTCGAGCTGTTCGTCGGCGGGCGCGAGATCGCCAACGGCTTCTCCGAGCTCAACGACCCCGAGGACCAGGCCGAACGCTTCCAGGCCCAGGTCGCGGAGAAGGACGCCGGCGACGACGAGGCGATGCACTACGACGCCGACTACATCCGCGCCCTGGAATATGGCCTGCCGCCCACGGCCGGCGAGGGCATCGGCATCGACCGCCTGGTGATGCTGCTGACCGACAGCGCCTCGATCCGCGACGTGCTGCTGTTCCCGCACCTGCGCCCGGAGGCCTGATTCGGCACACCACGCCGTCGCGTGAACAATCCCCCGGTCGTCGTGTCCCATTTCTGCAATGGCAGATAACGGGAGGTACGGCATGCGAGAGGCAATGACACGAGGCTACGCCATCCGCACCGGTGCGCTGGTCGCGGGGCTGGCGCTGGTGGGCTCGGCCCTGGCCGGCGAAGTGGTCGAGGAAGGCATCTCGAGCGAGTACGAACAATTCGATCTCGTGCGGGTAGCCGGTGGTCTGGAGCATCCCTGGTCGGTAGCCTTCCTGCCGGACGGCGGCTATCTGGTGACCGAACGGACGGGTGCGCTGAAACAGGTGCGCGATGGCGAGGTGAGCTCGGTCGAGGGTGTGCCGGAGGTCGTGGCGCGCGGCCAGGGCGGCTTGCTGGATGTTGTGCTGCACCCGGACTTCGCGGCGAACCACCGGGTGTATTTCACCTATGTCACCGGGGATTCCGACCAGTCCTACACCGCGCTGGGGCGCGGGCGTCTGGAGGACGGGGCCCTGCACGAGGTGGAGGAGCTGTTCCGTCAGGACCGGGGCGGCAGCAATCCGGGCCACTTCGGTTCGCGGCTGGCCTGGCAGGCCGATGGCACCCTGTTGATGACGATCGGCGATCGTCGGCAGGAAGACCCGTCCCAGGACCTTTCTGCACATACCGGGTCCCTGCTGCGCCTGACCGAGGATGGCGAGGCCCCGGCGGACAACCCGTTTGTCGACCGCGATGATGCCCAGCCACACATCTTTGCCTATGGCCTGCGCAATTCGCAGGGTCTGGTGGTGGATCCGGCGGACGGCACGATCTGGCTGACGGACCACGGGCCCCGGGGTGGGGATGAACTGAACCGTATGGAAGCCGGGGGCAACTATGGCTGGCCGGTGGTGTCGCGGGGGCGCGACTATCGGTCCGAGGAACCCTTTGGCGAGGCGCGTCACGACGCGGATATGATCGACCCGGTCTACGAGTTCCTGCCGACGCTGGCGCCGTCCGGGCTGGCGATGGTGACCGCGGATCGCTTCGAGTCCTGGCAGGGCAATCTGCTGGCGGGTGGCCTGCGTGCCGAACGGATCCTGCGCATCGTGATCGAGGACGACGAAGTCGTGCACATGGAAGAGCTGCTGCACGGCAAGATCGGGCGCATTCGTGATGTCCGCGAGGGACCGGAGGGGCACATCTATGTGCTGACGGACCATTCGGATGGCGGGCTTTATCGCCTGGAATGAGCCCGATCCCGATCCCGAGCCCATGGCCGGCATTGGGGCCGCGAGTTCCGGGCCCGCACGGGCCTGCAAACAGGAGCCGGTCTTAGCGGCTTCGGCCCGAGGCGCCCCGACGTCAGTCGCCGGCTGGCTCCAGTAACAGGGCCGCCAGTGGCGGCAGATGCAGGTAGAGTGTCGCGGGGTGCCCGTGGCGTCCCACCGGCTCGGCATAGGCCTCCGCCGGGCCGCGCGAGCCCCCACCGTAGACCTCGGCGTCACTGTTCAGGGTGACCCGCCAGCGCCCGGCGTGGGGCGCGGGTACGGGGTAGGCCGGGCGCTCCACCGGCGTCAGGTTCAGCACCACCACGACCTGGCGGCCCTGGTGGTCGCGGCGCACGAAGCTCAGGGTGGAGTGCGCGGCATCGTCGCAGTCCAGCCAGTCGAAGCCGTCCGGTTCGAATTCCCGGGCGTGCAGGGCGGGGTCGGCGCGGTAGGCGCGGTTCAGATCCCGCACCAGGTTCTGCAGGCCCTGGTGCAGCGGGTACTGCAGCACGTACCAGTCGAGTTCGCGATCCTCCGACCATTCCGGGCCCTGGCCGAATTCCTGGCCCATGAACAGGAGTTTCTTGCCGGGGTAGAGCCACTGCCAGCTGTAGAGCAGGCGCAGGTTGGCGTGCTGTTCCCACTCGTTGCCCGGCATGCGTCCGCGCAGGCTGCGCTTCCCGTGTACCACCTCGTCGTGCGAGAACGGGAGGACGAAGTTCTCGCTATAGGCGTAGAGCTGGCCGAACGTGAGCTGGCCGTGGTGGTGCATGCGGTAGATCGGGTCCATCCCGAAGTAGGTCAGGGTGTCGTGCATCCACCCCATGTTCCACTTCATGGTGAAGCCCAGCCCGCCCATGGACGGCGGGCGGCTGACCCCCGGCCAGGCGGTGGATTCCTCGGCGATCATGGCGACGCCCGGATGACTGGTCTGGACCGTCTCGTTCAGGTGGCGCAGGAAGTCGATGGCCTCCAGGTTTTCGTTGCCGCCGTGGATGTTGGGCAGCCAGTCCTCGCCTTCGCGGTCGTAGTCGCGATAGAGCATGGAGGCGACGGCATCCACGCGCAGGCCGTCGAGGTGGAAGTCCTCGACCCAGCACAGGGCGCTGGAGAGCAGGAAGTTGCGGACCTCGGGGCGCGAGTAGTTGAAGATCAGGGTGCCCCAGCCGCGGTGCTCGCCGATGCGCGGGTCGGCGTGTTCGTACAGCGCGGTGCCATCGAACCGGGCCAGCGCGAACTCGTCGCGCGGGAAGTGGCCGGGGACCCAGTCGAGGATCACGCCAAGACCGGCCTGGTGGGCCTGGTCGACGAAATGGCGAAAGTCGTCCGGCTGACCAAAGCGCGAGGTGGGGGCGAAGAAGCCGGTGCTCTGGTAGCCCCAGGATCCGTCGAACGGGTGCTCGGTGACCGGCAGCAATTCGAGATGGGTAAAGCCCATGTCGCGGGCGTAGGGCACCAGGCGCTCGGCCAGCTCGCGGTAGCTGGGCCAGTGGCCCTCGGGACTGCGCTGCCAGGAGCCCAGATGCACCTCGTAGATGCTCATTGGCCGATGCTTCCAGGCCTCCGGATCGCGGTTGCGCATCCAGTGCTCGTCATTCCAGGCATAGGTGCTGGCCTCCTGGATGCGGGCGGCGGTCTCGGGGCGAACCTGGTAGGCGCGGGCGTACGGGTCGGTCTTCAGGTGCAGGCTGCCGTGCTCGCGATTGCGGATCTCGAACTTGTACAGCGTTTCCGCGGTCATCCCCGGTATGAACAGCTCCCAGATGCCGCTGCCCGCGTGGACGGTCATTGGATGGCAGCGCCCGTCCCAGCGGTTGAAGTCGCCCACCACCGACACGCGTTCGGCGTTGGGCGCCCACACGGCGAAGCGCACGCCGTGGATGCCGTCGCGGGCCATCGGATGGGCGCCCAGCATGCGATGGGCATGCCAGTGGCGGCCCTCGGCGAACAGGTGGCGATCGAATTCGGGGATGTCCGGGGCAAAGCTCCAGGGGTCAATTGCCTGCAACGTGGATGTGCCACCCTCGGGCATCCAGTCCAGCTGCGGGTGCGCGGGGAGGGCGTCCACCGGCCCACGCCACAGGAACAGCCCGGGGAATCCCGAGGCGGCGTCCATGGGTATGTGGCGCCCGTCGCAAAGTGTGATGGAGGCCTCCGTTGCATGCGGTAGCCAGGCCCGATAACAGGTGGTTTGTTGATCCAGCGCATGGCGCCCCAGGACGCTGTGCGGATCATGGAGCCGGGCCTCGGCCAGGCGCGCTAACGGATCGGCGACGGAACGGGTGCATTTGTCGGGGGCTGTTGCCATACTCGGATCAAGCTCGCGTTTGGGTCGTGGAATAGTGCGGTTCAGGCCGGGTCGGCAGAACACGTGAGTACAACATACTAGGGAAACACTGATTAATGTACGCACTCGCGTTGGCACCCCAGGTTTTTCGAGGCAAGGCGCGTCGTGCAGCGGGTAGTGGTTCTACCCGCAAGCGGCGCAACGCAGGATCGGGGAACCTGGGGTGCCAACCCCACAACCTATTGAGAGCAGGGGCTCGGCCGCTTTTGCGCGCGCACAGCGTTGCGGTTCCCTTGTGCAGAATGCTGCACGGCAGTCACCGCGCCTTGTTCGCACGCAAAAGCGACTCGAGCGCGAGTGAGTACATTAATCAGTGTTTCCCTGGAGAACACGAACGGATGTACGCGCGCTTGTCGGATACCGCGGTTCCACGAGGCGGGTCAGGGCACACACCGAGCCTTGTCCGCGGGTGGGAGCGAGGACCCAGCGAGCGGGTACATGCGGACGTGTTTGCCTCGACAAGGATGGGTGCATGAGTCCACAACCGCAACGTTACGTCAGCCGCCTGACCCGGGAGACCCTTGCCCTGATCCTGGCCGGCGGACGCGGCTCGCGACTGAAACAACTGACGCTGTGGCGCGCCAAGCCGGCCGTGCCCTTCGGCGGCAAGTTCCGCATCATCGACTTCCCCCTGTCCAACTGCATCAACTCGGGTATCCGTCAGGTCGCCGTGGTGACGCAGTACAAGGCACACTCGCTGATCCAGCACATGCAGCGGAGCTGGAGCTTCCTGCGCGGGGAATTCGGCGAGTTCATCGAGCTGCTGCCGGCGCAGCAGCGCATCGAGACCTCCTGGTACGCGGGGACGGCCGACGCGGTCTACCAGAACATCGACATCATCCGGCAGCACAATCCGCGCTATGTGCTGATCCTGGCCGGGGACCACATCTACAAGATGGACTACGGCCAGATGATCGCCTTCCATGTGGAGAGCGGCGCAGACATGACCGTGGGCTGCCTGGAGGTGGAGCAGGAGCGGGCGAAGGCCTTCGGCGTGATGGGGGTGGATGCCTCCAGCCGCATTACCTCGTTTGCGGAGAAGCCGGAGGACCCGGCCCTGATCCCCGGCAGCAAGACCCACTCGCTGGCCTCCATGGGGATCTATGTGATCAACACCGAGTTCCTGTTCGACCAGCTGATCAAGGATGCGGACGACACCTTCTCCAGCCACGATTTCGGCAAGGACATCATTCCCGGCATCATCGAGCGGCACCAGGTGATGGCCTATCCGTTCCGTGACGAGCAGGGCGTGCGCCAGGGCTACTGGCGCGATGTGGGGACCATCGACTCCTACTGGCAGGCGAATCTGGAGATGATCGGGGTGACGCCGGAGCTGAACCTGTACGACTCGGAGTGGCCGATCTGGACCTACCAGGAGCAGTTGCCGCCGGCCAAGTTCGTGTTCGACGACGAGGACCGCCGCGGCATGGCGATCGACTCGATGGTCTCCGGGGGCTGCATCATCTCCGGGAGCACCGTGCGCCACTCCCTGCTGTTTTCCAATGTGCAGGTCAACGCCTGTGCCAGCGTGGAAGACTCGGTGATCCTGCCCAGTGTGACCGTCGGCGAGAACTGCGTGATCCGCAATGCGGTGATCGACAAGGGCTGCAAGGTCCCGGACGGGACCGAGATCGGGGTGGACGACGAGGCCGACGCCCGCGACTACTTCGTCTCCCCGGGCGGGGTGCGCGTGGTGACGCCGGAGATGCTCGGACAGGCGACCCACCATGTCCGCTGAATCGGGCAGTACCACCGCGCTCGCCACCCAGCCGCCCCAGCTCGACGTGGTGCTGTGCTGGCATATGCACCAGCCGCAGTACTACGACTCCGGGGCTGGCGAGTATGTCCTGCCATGGACCTACCTGCACGCGCTGAAGGACTACACCGACATGGCCGCGCACCTGGAGGCCTGTCCCCAGGCGCGCGCGGTGGTGAATTTCGCGCCGATCCTGCTGGAGCAGATCGCGGACTACGGCGAGCGGCTGGAGGCCGGGATCGGCAATCGCTCGAGCTTCGGCGACCCGGTGCTGGACCTGCTCCAGCTGGATATCGTCCCGGTGGATCCGGTGCAGCGGCGCGAGATCCTGCGCGTCTGCCTGCGCGCGCATGCCCCGCGCATGATCGAGCCGTTCCCGCTGTTCGAGCGCCTGGCGACCCTGGCCCGCCAGGCGCTGGAAGACGCCGTGCTGCTGGCGCATCTGGATAACCGCTTCTTCCAGGATCTGGCGACCTGCTATCATCTGGCCTGGCTGGGGGAGACCGTGCGCCGCGCCTATCCCGAGGTGCAGGGCTGGCTGAAGGCGGATCAGGGCTTCAACCGCGACGTGCGGGGCCGCCTGCTGAAGCTGATCCGCGACGAGGTCAAGGCGATCCTGCCGCGCTACCGCGAACTGGCCGAGCAGGGGCGTGTGGAGCTCTCGTTCACCCCGTATGCCCACCCGATCATGCCGCTGCTGCTGGACCTGCAGTCGGCGCGCGAGGCGATGCCGGATGTCGAATTGCCGCAGGCGCCGGCGTACCCGGACGGCGAGGCCCGGGTGCGCTGGCATATCGAACGCGGCCTGGCGGTGTTCGAGCAGTACTTCGGCTTCCGGCCACGCGGCTGCTGGCCTTCGGAGGGCAGTCTCAGCGAGGCGACCGTGCGCCTGCTGGATGACTACGACATCTGCTGGACCGCCAGTGGCCAGACCGTACTCGGCAACAGCCTGGCGGCGGCCGGGGAGACCGCCGAGTCGCATACCGGTTCGGCGGAGCAGGAGGGCTGGCTGCATCGTCCGTATTGCCTGAAGGGGGCCCGGACGGAGCTGTTCTTCCGCGACGACGGGCTTTCCGATGCGATCGGGTTTCGCTACGCCGACTGGCACGCCGACGACGCGGTCGGGGACTTCGTGCATCACCTTGAGAACATTGCCGCCGTCTCGCCCGACGGGGGCGTGGTGGCGGTCATCCTGGATGGCGAGAACGCCTGGGAGTACTACCCGGAGAACGGCTTCTACTTCCTGCGGGCGTTGTACGAGCGGGTGGCGGAGAATCCGCGGCTGAACCTGTGCACCTTCTCGGACGTCTGCCAGCGCACGGGTCCGCGGACGGATCGCGGCGAACTCACGGGCATGGTGGCGGGCTCCTGGGTCTACGGGACCTTTTCCACCTGGATTGGCGACCCGGACAAGAACCTTGGCTGGGACCGCCTGATCGAGGCCTGGACCGCCGTGGACCAGGCCATCGCGCGGCATCCGGCACTGGATACGCCGGAGCTGCGCAAGCAGCTCGCGGTATGCGAGGGCTCCGACTGGTGCTGGTGGTTCGGGGAATACAACCCCGCGGGTTCCGTCAGCGACTTCGAACAGCTCTACCGTCGGCATCTGGCCCGCCTGTACCAGCTGGCGGATCTCGATGTGCCCGACTCGCTGGGCGAGGTCCTCTCGGTCGGGGGCGGTGATCCCGCGGCGGGCGGTACCATGCGCAAGGGCCAGTAACTGTGTGCCAAGTAACCATGTGCCCGGTAACCATGTACGAGGGGCCGTAGCGGATGGAGGCGGGCGAAGAACACTGCAACCCCCTGATGCAGCGCCGCCGCGCGGGGGTCCTCCTGCACCCCGTGTCATTGCCGGGCCTGGGTCCGGTCGGGACGCTGGGGGACGAGGCCTTTCGTTTCCTCGACTGGGCGCGGGATGCTGGCTTCAGCCTGTGGCAGATCCTGCCGTTGCACCCGCCGCAGGAGGACGGTTCGCCGTATGCCAGTATCTCCGCCTTCGCTGGCGATGTGCGCCTGATCGACCCGCAGCGCCTGGCGGCGCGCGCGGGCCTTGCGGACCCGACGCTGCCCGTCGACACACTGCTGGAACAGGCGCGGGAGCGGCTGGAGCAGGCCGGCGATGGCTGGGCGCAGGCCTACCAGGCTTTTCGGGATTCCCAGGGCCCGGTGTGGCTGGAGGACTTTGCCCGGTTCGTGGTGATCCGGGCCCGTGAAGGCGGCCGTCCCTGGTGGGAATGGCCGGCCGCCTTGCGCGACCGCGATCCGGATGCCCTGGCGGCTGCGGAGGTCGATGCGGCCCGGGAGCTGGAGGCGGTACGCTTCGCCCAGTTTGTGCTGTTCGATCAATGGCAGGACGTGCGCGAGCATGCCCGCGCACGGGACATCCTGATCCTGGGCGACATGCCGATCTTCGTGGCGCACGACTCGGCCGAGGTCTGGGCCCACCGTGACCTGTTCGATCTGGACGACACGGGGCACCCGCTGACCGTGGCCGGCGTGCCACCGGACTACTTCTCCGAGACCGGGCAGCGCTGGGGCAACCCGCACTACCGCTGGGACCGCCTTGCCGAACGCGGCTACGACTGGTGGGTGGAGCGGCTGCGCTGGACCCTGGAGACGGTAGACGCCGTGCGCATTGATCACTTCCGCGGCTTCGAGGCCAGCTGGGCGGTGCCGGCGAGCGAGCCGGATGCCACGCAGGGGCACTGGGTGCCGGGGCCGGGCGCGGACTTCTTCGAACAGCTTCAGACCCGTCTCGGCGTGCTGCCGTTGCTGGCCGAGGACCTCGGCGTGATCACGCCGGAGGTGACCGCCCTGCGCCTGCGCTTCGATCTGCCGGGCATGCGCATCCTGCAGTTCGCCTTCGAGGGTGGGCCGGACAACCCGTACCTGCCGGCGAATCATGACGAACTGAGCGCGGTGTATACCGGCACCCACGACAACGACACCACGCTGGGCTGGTTCCGTTCTCTGGAGCCGTCCCTGCAGCAGCACGTGATCGCAACGCTGGACGAGGGCGGGGCCGAGGAGATGCCCTGGCCGCTGATTCGTGCGGCCTGCCGTTCTCCGGCACAGCTCGCGATTCTGCCGATGCAGGATGCCCTGCAACTGGGTTCGGAGGCGCGCACGAACATTCCCGGTACGGTGGACGAACGCAACTGGACCTGGCGCTTTGACTGGAGTCAGCTGCCCGAGGGACAGACCGAGGCGCTGCGCGCGCTGGCGCAGGAGACCGGCCGACTCGACTGACGGCCTTGCAGGCCCAAGTGAGCGGCGGCATTCGCAATGGCCCGACAAAAGAAAGCCCGGCCCCTTCAGGGGGCCGGGCTTTTTGATCGGGCGCGCCGGGTGGCGGGGTTAGCGCATCATGCCGCCCTGACCCCCCTGGCCACCCTGTTGCTGCTGCATCTGCTGCTGCAGGCTCTGCATGCGCTGGATGACGTCGTCGATATCGGCGTTCTCCTGGCGCATGGCGGCCATCAGGTCTTCCCGCAGGGCTTCCTGGGCTTCCAGGATCTCTTCATCCTGCGCGACCGCCTGCTGGGCTTCCTGCAGGTTCATCTGCGCTTGCTGCACGTCCTCGGACTGGATGACTTCCTGGCGCTGTTCGGCGCTGAGGTCCGGATCGCGCAGGCGTTCCTCGGCGGACTCGAGGGTTTCCAGGTCGCGACGCGGCTGATAGCCGGCGGACTCCATCTTGTCCAGGACCAGGTTTTCCAGCTCTTCGCCCTTCTGTTCCAGCTGCGGATTGTTCTGGATGGCCTGCTGCTGGGTCTCGGCGAGGGTCTGCTGGAGCTGCTGCATCTCCATCTGCGGGTTGCCGCCCTGACCGCCCTGCATGCCCATGCCGCCCTGGCCCTGCTGGCCCATGCCCTGCGCCATGGCGAGCGGGCTGGCCAGCGCAAGGGCGGCCGCGGCGATCAGTCCGGCGACGGACCGGGAACGAATCTTCATAGAGTCTCTCCTGCGTAAGTAGTAACGGTAGCCTAGACAAGCGCACTTAACCCCAGCTTAACAAGCGTGGCGCTTTCATGCCGGACAAGGGGCGTCCAATCGGGCGAATGGCACCTGGCGAAGACGATCCGCGGGTGAAGGAGTTCCCCGGGGCCCCGTGGCGGGCGTATCCGTGTGATGCCCGTCGCGGTTTCGGGTTGATCAGGGCGGATCGCTGCGCGTGAACAGCGCTATGTCGCGCGCGGGCAGCGCGAGGGCGCAACCCAGCCGGTCGGCGATCCAGTGCAGGGTGTCGGGCCCGTAGAACGCGACGTGGGTGGGGTCGCGGCGATAGTGCCAGCGGCGGAAGCGGTCCGCCTCGGGCGGCCATTCGGTCATTACGGCAAGAACGCCGCCCGGGCGCAGGTGGGTGCGCAGCGTTTGCAGTGCGTGCAGGGGACTGTGCAGGTGCTCCAGCACCTCGGTGCAGGTGATGAAATCCCAGCCGGAGTCGGGTGCGTCGGGCCAGAGGGGTGCGAAGGCGGGGTCCCAGGTATCCATGGTGTAGCCGCGTGTCTGCAGCAGGGCCGCGAGAACGGGTTGGGGGCCGCAGCCCCAGTCGAGGCCGCGGGCAGGTGGCGGCAGGGCCTCGAGCAGCGGTTCGATCAGCCGCTGCAGATGCGCCTGGTAACCGGGATCATCCGGCCGATTCTCGTGGGTGCGGTAGTACCCGCGTTCCGTCTCTTGGTCGGGCCAGGACCCGGTGTCGAGGTGGATCAGGCGGCAGTGGTGGCAGCGGCGATAGTCACCGGGTGAGGGGTCGCCGAGACCGCGGTGATGGAACAGCCGGGTCGGCTGGCCGCACAACGGGCAGGCAGGCCGAGCGGAGCCGCTCAGCGGCGCAGGTAGCGGAACCACGAGGCGATATTCAGCAGGCTCATCAGGGATTGCGAGAGGTAGGTATAGGCGGCGGCCTTCAGGATGCGCTCCGCATGCGGGTAGTCGGGCGGGTGCAGGTAACGCCCGTCGCGCAGCATCGGCATGGCCCGGCGGAAGCTGGCGTCGAACTCCGTGGGGAGGGTGACCAGGTGGGCCAGCGTGGCGAGCCCCATGGAGAGGACTCCGGCCAGCAGGAACAGGAACGCGGGCGCGGGATGTCGGGCGAGCAGGGTGACAAAGGGAATGGCGACCAGCAGCCAGGCGCCGATCTGCTGTCCGTATCCCGCGACGCAGACCAGGTAGCTGCGCATGCGCAGCGGGGCGTAGCCCTCGGCATGCTGGATGGCGTGTCCGACCTCGTGGGCGGCCACGGTGACCGCCGTGAGGGAGTGGCCCTCGTGGTTTTCGGGCGACAGCCGTACGGTGCGGGCGTTGGGGTCGTAGTGATCTCCGTGCGTGGTGGTCTCCACCCGGACCTTGTGCAGCCCGTGACGGTCCAGCAGATCGCGGGCCAGTTCCGCGCCGGTGCCGTCGTAGCGGTCCCCCGGCTGGTGGTACTTCTTCATGACGTGACGTACCCAGAGGCCCGGGGCCCAGGCGAGGAACAACAGCAACGGCGCGAGCAGGATCAACAGTCGCATGCGGCTATATTGACCCAAATCCCGCCCTGGCGGAAAGGGTAAGCCGGTTCGGGATGACCGCGCGTGGCGGCAGGCCCCTCAGCCGGCCGTTCGCCCCGCTGGTTGCGTCAGTCCTCGGACTCGTCGTAGTCGCCCTTGTGTTTCGGGTTCGGGCGGGCGCGGCGGTCGCGCGAATAGTCCCGGTCGTCGGCGTTGCCCTCCGGCGCGGCCTCGATCATGCGCAGGTTGGCTGCGGGGGCCGACCCGTCCTTCTCCTGACCGAAGTAGATGGTCTGGTGCGGGAACGGGATCTCGATGCCGGCGGCGTCGAAGTGCTTCTTGACCAGGCGGTTGAACGCGCGGCCCAGGCCGAACTGGGTGCCCGGCAGCGTCTTGATGCGGATACGCACGTTGACCGAGCTGTCGGCCAGGGCGGTGATGCCGTGCACCTCCATTTCGTCGAGGATGTTCGGACCCTGGTCGGGGTCTTCCTTGAGTTCCTCGAAGGCCTCGCGCAGGCGCACGATGACCTCGTCGATGTCCTCGCGGTAGGCGACGCCGTACTCGCCCACGTGGTAGGCGAATTCACGCATGTAGTTGGACACCGCGTCGACCGAGGAGAACGGGATCAGGTGGTAGGTCCCGGACAGGTCGCGCAGACCCAGCGAGCGGATGGTCAGGCGTTCGACCACGCCGGTCGTTCCGGCGACGGTGACTACGTCACCGACGTTGATGGCGTTCTCCAGCTGGATGAAGACCCCGGTGATCACGTCCTGGACCAGTTTCTGGGCGCCGAAGCCGACGGCCAGGCCGAGGACGCCCGCGCCGGCCAGCAGCGGCCCGATGTTCACGCCGATCTCGGCCAGCACGATCATGGTGGTCATCACGATCAGCACGATGGCGACCGCATTGCGGAAGATGGTCAGCAGCGTGGCCTCGCGGGCCGTCGGACCGCCGTCGCCGGTGTTGGGGTTCATGCGGTGTTCGATCCAGCTGGCGAATACCAGCCAGATGGCGAGCACGCCCAGCAGGATCAGGGCGACCGAGATCGCGGTGCCCAGTACCGCCATGCCGGTGTCGGAGGCGAGCCAGGTGGTCAGGCTGAAGGCACCCCAGGCATCCGCGATCACCGCCAGCACGATCAGCAGGATCACCAGGCGCATGACCTTCAGCGCCTTCGGGATGTACGAGTTCAGGCGCAGTTCCAGCGACGGGAACTTCTCCCGGGTCTCGTCGGGCACGCGGATCTGCCGGCCGATCAGCTGCGTCAGCAGGTTGGCGACGAACACGCCCACGAAGGCCGCGAGCAAGGTCTGACCGGTGGCCTTGGCCATGAAGGGCAGGGCGTCTTCCGGGCGCGTGACGCTGACCACGGCCAGCGCCAGGAAGTAGAGCAGCGCGATCCAGTGCCAGAAATTCGCCAGCAGCGAGATCACGATCCGGGTGAAGGCGAACTCGGCCCGGTTGGCCATCGCGATCAGGCGGTCATGCACCCGGCTGCGGTTCTGCAGGATGATCACGGCGGCGTACAGGAACGCCGTCAGCATCACGATCAGCCCCAGCGAGCGCCCCGCCTCGGAGGAAATCTGGTTGTTGGCGATTGGCACCAGCAGCAGGAGGCCGTAGCCAATGTAGCCCACGATGCGCGCCAGCCAGGCGTTCCAGTAGGCGGCCTCGTCCCCGGCCATCGGCAGCAGGCGCAGACCGTGGTAGCGGGTGGCGAAGATCAGGCGCAGCGCCGCTTTGGTCACCTCGATCAGTAGGAAGGCGTTCAGGAACAGCGAGTGGCGCGTGTTCATCTCGCCCGACTCGCCCAGTACGAACAGCGCGAGGGCATAGCCGGCCAGCCAGGCGAGGATGACGATCAGGAAGTCGATCGCGGCGGCGAGGACGACGGCGGGCAGTGCCCGCATCAGGCGCATGTGCTCCGCGGCATTCAGGGCCCAGCGGTCGATGCCGGTAAACAACGGGGCACCCAGGCGGCGCAGGATCAGGAACACCACCACGGTGAATACAATGATGATCGCCAGATCGAGCACGGCCATCCCGAAAACCGTCGGTTCGATTGCACGGACCTGTTCAGCGATGTCCGCGGCGATGTCGTTGAGGGCCCGGATCTCGGCCACGGTCCCCTCGGCCAGCGACTGGGTCAGCTGGGCAATCTGGCGCGCCACCGATTCGCTCTCGCCGGTGTCCACCGGGACGGCATCTTCGGCCGTCTCGCTCTCGCTGGCGCCGCTGTCGGCGCGCAAGGCTTCCAGCAGGCGTTCGCGTGCCTCCTCGTTTTCCAGCGCGTCGATCAGCGTCTGGCGCAGGTCATTGCCGGATTCCGTCGCGCCGGCATCCTGGGCAGAGACGGCCCCCAGCGGCACGGAGAACAGCAGGGCGGCGAGGACGAGCAGGCGGGAGAAGAAGCGAAACGGCGAGCGCTGGTGGGTCACGGCAAACCTCAATGTTCGGGGGGCATCCATGGGAGCCGCGCTCATGGCGTTCATGTCGATGGACCTATTGAGCGGCGGTTCGCCCGTGCGGTTAGTGCGAGCAGTCTAAAGGCTCGAAGTTCCCCGCCACAATGCGGGCCGGGGGTGCGTCCGGGGATGGCCGCCGCCCCTGGCGGAGCCTTGCCATGATGGGGGAAAGCACGCTCATCGCGAGCGCCAAAGGCGCGGGGCGATCTCCGTGCCCGACCTCGGCGTCGGTCGGGCACGAGGCTTACTCCAGCAGCATCGGGTCCAGCCAGGCGATCCCGAGCTGGGCCATTTGCTGCTCCACCCAGGCGATACGGCGGTCCAGTTGCGGGCCCGGCTGCACCGGGTTCATGCGCCCGGGGCTGGGCAGGATGGCGGCCAGACGCGCGGACTGGTGGCGGTCCAGTTCGGTGGCGGAGACACCGAAGTAATGCTGGGCGGCGTTCTCGATGCCGTAGATGCCGGGGCCCCATTCCGCCAGGTTCAGGTAGATCTCGAGGATGCGTCGTTTCGGCCACAGGGTCTCCATCCCCAGCGTGAACCCGGCCTCCAGCGACTTGCGCACCCAGGACCGGCCGTGCCACAGGAACAGATTCTTGGCGGTCTGCTGGCTGATGGTGCTGGCGCCGCGCAGTCGCCCGCCGCGCACATGATCGCCCAGCGCCTGGCGCACCGAGCCCCAGTCAAAGCCGCGATGGTTGGGAAAATGCTGGTCCTCCGCGGCGATCACCGCCAGCATCAGGTGGCGGGGCAGGTCATCCAGACGCTGCCAGTCCGGGCGCCGGTTGGAGGCGGTCTGCCAGTCGGTGGCCACCACCATGGCCATGCCGTAGGGCGGGTCGACGCGAGCGAACAGCACCACCAGCGCGAACATAACCCCGATGCCCAGCGCCAGCAGGAATGCGGTCAGCCCGGCCACCCAGAGGAGCAGGCGGCGCAGCGGGCGGCGCTTGCGGCGGGCCGCCATTACCGTACCCCTGCCGCGCGCGGCGCACCGGCGAAGTCGATGTTGCGGATGCGGGTCTCCATGAGGCGCAAGGATAACGCTTGCGCGTGCCGGCCGGGGCGGTTTTCGCGATGCGATCCGGTCGTGTCGGCCCGCTGCCGGTCGAACTGTTTGCCCGTTTCGTGGCCCAATGGCGGAGGAGCTGCCCGACCGACCCCGAAATCCGCCTCGACAACCCGACCGTTCGCGAAGGAGAGAGCCATGGACGTATTGCCCTATCGCTATGTGACCCCGAGCGGCGAGGCCGTGTCCTTCGAGTTTCGTCTGCACCCCGAGACGGGTTCGGCGGTGCGGGTGCAGCAGTTGCTGGACCGGTTGACCGATACCCTGGATAACGAGATCGGGGTGCTGGGGGACACCTGCAACGGGGATGTGCTGCAGGCCCTGGCGATGGCCCTGGCGGTGCGTACCGAGATGATCCCGGCCGACCCCGAGATGACCCAGGGACTCGCGCGCGATGTGGTGGAGCGCGCGTTGAAATCGCTGGGCGAGGCGCAGCACCAGCAGACCGGGCCGGTGGGACATGCCTGACCCGGCCGCGAACCGACCGCCAAAGGCCCCCGGACGCCCGATCGTGTTCTACGATGGCGGCTGCCCGCTGTGCCGTCGCGAGATCGGCCACTACCAGCGCCTGGATACCGCTGCCGCGGTCGACTGGCGCGACATCCACGCCGATGCGGCGCCGCTCGCCGCCTGGGGCATCACCTGGGACCAGGCCATGCAGCGCATGCATGCCGTCAGTCCCGAGGGCCGCATTCGCAGTGGCGCGTGGGCCTTCGTGCTGGTCTGGCGGCATCTGCCGTATTACCGCTGGCTCGGCGGCGTGCTGCATCGCCTTCCGCCGGTCGTCTGGCTGATGGACCGCGTCTACAACGTGATCGCCCGCTATCGCTGGCGGTCCCGCTGCGACGACGGGGTCTGCCGCCCGGGGGGATAACGGCCGCCGTGGCGCATGCCAAGCCTCATCTGCCGCAAAAGACCTGCGCCGTGTGCGGTCGGCCGTTTGCCTGGCGTAGAAAGTGGGCGCGCTGCTGGGACGAGGTGCGCTACTGTTCCGACGCCTGCCGGCGTCGTCGTACGAGGCAAACGGCGTCATGAAACGCTCTGTATTCCCGGGGGTCTGGGCCGTGATCGTGCTGGCACTCGCTGTGCCGCTGGCGGCGGACGATCTGGCCGAAGAACGTGTGATCGTGGCGCAGTTGCAGGAGCCGCAGCGCATCCTGCTGATGCGTCATGCCCTGGCGCCGGGGATTGGCGACCCATCGGGCTTTGATGTCGACGACTGCGCCACGCAGCGCAATCTATCCGAGGAGGGCCGCGCGCAGGCCCGCGAGACCGGCGAACGCCTGCGGGCCGCCGGGCTCGATTCGATCCGGGTATTCGCGGGTCCCTGGTGTCGCAATTTCGATACCGCGGAGCTGCTGGGCTATGGCGAACCGGTGGTCCTGGAGGCCCTGGGATCGGTGTTTCGCACCAACGCCCCGCATCGGGAGCGGCGCATGCGGGCGTGGCGCGAACACCTGGCGGAGGAATACCGGCAGGCGCAGGGACCTGCGGTCTACGTGACCCACAGGGCCAACATCATGGAGCTCAGCGGGCGCAGCATCGGGGCCGGGGCGATGCTCGTCGTCGAGATCGACGCCGATGGCAGTGCCCGTCCCGTGGGACAATAGGCGGGCGTCCTGAGCGGGGCGACGGTCCTTCCAGCATTCGGATTACAGGCGGATCTCCACGCGTTCGGCACCCGGGGCGTCGATGCCGCGGTGCAGCAGCAGGGTGCCGCTGGCATTGAGCAGTTCGGTGCTCAGCTGGCGAAAGCGCACCACCGTCTCGGTCAGGTTCAGGCGGCTCTCCAGCAGGTCGCGCTGGGCCTGGGCCACGGCCAGGGCGGTTCCGGCCCCGACCCGAAAGCGGGTCTGTTCCACGCGCAGCAGTTCTTCCTGTAGTTCCACCGTCTCCTTCTGCGCCTGGATCTGTTCGCGCACGCGGGCGGCGTCGAACCAGGTGGCGCGCACGTCCTCGATGGCCAGCTGTTCCAGGTTGGCCAGGGTCTCCTGGATCTGCTGGCGGGTCAGGCGCGCGCGGGTGTGCTCGGCCTCGGCCGCGCGATTGCCGATGGGCATCTCGAAGCGCAGGCCGGCGGCCAGGTCGTAGCCGTCGCCCTGGCGGTCGCGCCAGGTGCGGCTGAAGCTGTCGGCGTAGCCGGACTGGCCCAGGGTCACGAAGAAGTCCAGGCGCGGCAGCAGGCCGTTGCGGGTGCGCACGACTTCCAGCTGGTTGCGCTGCACGCGCAGGCGGGTCTCGTTGAGGTCGGCGCGGTGGTCGCGGGCCAGCGCCACGTAGGCATCCAGGGGCTCCAGGGCGTAGCGCTCCAGCTCCGGCTCCGAACGGGCCTCTAGCCGGGTATCCCAGAGCCCGCCGTTGTCGGCCTGCAGCAGGCGGGCCAGCGCGTCCTGGGCGCGGGCACGGTCGGCCCGCGCGTCGATCAGGCCCTGGCGGCGCAGCGCCACCTCGGCGCGCGCGGATACGGCCTCGGTCTCCGGACGGTCGCCGGCCCGGATGCGGCGTTCGGTCTGGTCCAGCTGGGCGCGGGCGACCGCCAGGGCCTCCTCGAAGATGGCGATCTGTGCGTCGGCCAGTACCAGGTCCCAGTAGCGGCCCTCCACGTCCGTGATCAGCTGCTCCACGAAGCCGCGCACCTCGTATTCCGATGCCTCCACGTCCAGGCTGGCCTGGCGCAGGCGCACCAGGTTCGATTCGATGCGGCCGCCCCGGAGCAGGGCCTGGGTCAGGCTGAGCCCCGCGCGGGTGGTGAACTGCGGGGTGTCCACGCGGGAACTGGAGGCGCGGGAACTGCGCAGCGAGACCGTCAGGTCGGTGCCGGTGGGCAGCGCCTGGGTGATCCCGGCCTCCCCGAAACGGCGGGTGGTTGTCACCGTGTCGGTCTCGCCGATCTGTTCCAGCTGGCGCACGCTCTGGTCGCGGCTGATCTCCAGCTCGGCGAACAGCTCGGGGTCGAACACCGCGCGCTCCTGGGCCTCGAAGGTGCCCTGGATGGCCGTTTGCAGGCGCTCGGCGCGCAGGCCGCGGTTGTTCTCCAGGGCGCGGGCGACGGCCTCCTCCAGCGACAGCGTCTCCTCCGCCACCGCCTCGCGCTCGAACGGGCGGGTGTCCAGCAGGGCCTCGGCGGGCAGGGACAGGCGCAGGCCCTCGGTGGCGTCCTGGGCGTCGGCGCCCTGGGCCGGGAGGGTCAGGGCGAGCGCGACGAGGAAGGTCAGCGTTTTTCTAGGCATGTTCCGTTGCGACTCGATAGACCGGTTGTGGATGTTCGCCCCGGCGGTGGAACAGCAGGTACAGCGTCGGGATCAGCACCAGGGTGATCAGGGTAGACGACAGCAGCCCGCCGATCACCACCCGTGCCATCGGGGCCTGGGCCTCGCCACCGTCGCCCATGCCGATCGCCAGCGGCGACAGCGCGAGGATGGTGGTCAGCGTGGTCATCAGGATCGGGCGCAGACGCTCGCCTGCCGCGGCCACGATCGCCGCGTTCAGTTCCATGCCGTCGTCGCGGTGGCGCCGGGCCATCCGGTCCACCAGCAGGATCGCGTTGTTCACCACGATCCCGACC
Organism: Thioalkalivibrio sp. ALE22; assembly: GCF_000381445.1. Taxonomy (NCBI): domain Bacteria; kingdom Pseudomonadati; phylum Pseudomonadota; class Gammaproteobacteria; order Chromatiales; family Ectothiorhodospiraceae; genus Thioalkalivibrio; species Thioalkalivibrio sp. ALE22. Next base: position 42,983 of record NZ_KB906504.1, on the reverse strand, counting down.
AGCAGCAGGATGCCGATCAGCGACTGCACGTTGAGCGTGGTGTCAGTGATCAGCAGCGCCGCGGTGACGCCGATCAGGGCCAGCGGGATGGAGAACATCACGATCAGCGGGTCGCGCAGGGATTCGTACAGGCTGGCCATGACCATGTACACCAGCAGCGTGGCCAGCAGAGTGCCCAGCAGCAGCTCGGAGAAGGCGGCTTCCTGTTCCTCGATATCGCCGGTGACCGAGAAGTCGATCTCCTCCGGCAGCGGGATATCCGCCAGGGCGGCACGCACGTCCGCCGCGACCTCGCCCAGCGAGCGGTCGCCGATATTCACGAACAGGGTGCTGATGCGCGCCTGCTCGCGGCGCTGGATGCTGTCGGGGCCCATCGCGGTATCGAAGGACACGAGGCTGCGCAGGGCGACCCGCTCGCCGTCCTCGCTGCGCACCGTCAGGTTCAGCAGGTCGTCCAGCGAGCTCTGGTCGGCGTCGCGCAGCTGGACCCAGATACGGGTCTCGTCGCCCCCGGCGCGCAGCTGCCCGGCGCTGGAGCCGCCCAGCGCGGTCTCCAGGGTCTGGGCGATGGTGCGCACGTCCACGCCCAGGTCGGCGGCGCGGGCGCGGTCGATGCGGGTGGCGAACTCGGGCTGACCGCCGTCGGAGCCGACGCGGGTATCGGTCACGCCGGGGATGTCGGCCAGCGCGGCCTCGAACCGCTCGACCACCGCGTTCATCGTGGGCAGTTCGAAGCCACGGACCTCGATGGACAGGCTCTCCTCGTCCGCGCCACGGCCGAAGCCACGGAAGAAGATCCCGCTGGAGGCGCGTACGCGGATCTCGACCCCGGGCGGGCTGCCCAGCGCCTCGCGCAGCGCGGCGGCGATGGCATCGGAGGAGCGGCTGCGGCTTGCGCGCGAACCGACCATTACGCGCATGTTGCCGGAGGCCGGCGAGGAGGCCCGGAACGCCGAGGCGCCCGAGCTGGAGACCAGGTTTTCCAGTTCCGGGACCTCGTCGCGGATGATCGCCTCCAGCCCGGCCATGGTGGCGTACAGCTCTTCCAGCGGGGTGCCGGGTTCCATGGATACATGCACGCGCAGCTCGCCCTCGTCGGTGGCGGGCAGGAACTCGGTGCCCACGCCGCGCAGGCCGGCGAGGGCGATCATCATCAGCAGCAGGCTGATGCCGATGACCATCCACGGCTGGGTCAGGGTGCGCTGCAGCAGGCCCTGGTAGCGTTGTTCCATGCGCGCGAGGGCGCTGGTGTCTCGCCTGGGCATCGGGGCGCGGGCCATCAGCATCGGCACCAGGGTGAGGGCAACGATCAGCGAGCCGGCCAGGGCAAAGGCGACCACGGCCGCCAGGGGCTTGAACAGCTGGCCGGCGAGTTCCTCGGCGAAGAACAGCGGCAGGAAGATCGCGACCGTGGTCAGGGTGCTGGCGATGATGGCGGGCGCGACCCGTCCGGTGCCGCTGATCGCGGCCTCGGCGGCGGTCTGCTCGGCGTGTTCTTCACGTCGGCGGGCGATGCTCTCGATGACCACGATGGCGTTGTCCACCATCAGCCCCACCCCCAGCGCGATCCCGCCAAGTGTCATCAGGTTCAGCGAGTAGCCGCCGAAGTACACCAGACCAAAGGTCGCGATCACGGCCAGCGGGATCGCGGTGGCCGCCACCAGGGTGTAACGGATATTGCGCAGGAACACGAGCAGCACCAGTACCGCCAGCGCGCTGCCGTAGAGGATGGCCTGGCCGACATTGGTGATGGAGTTGCGGATGAACCCCGCCTCGTCGGTGACCGCGCGGATGTCGATCTGAGGGAAGTCGCGGTTCAGGCGTACCAGTTCGGCGTGCACCGCCTCCGAGACCTCGACCGTGTTGGCGTCGGCCAGCTTGCGCACCGCGAGCTGGACGCCTTCTTCCTCGTTGACCCGGAAGCGGCGGGTGACGCGCTGATGGGTATCGCGTACCTCCGCGACCTGGTGCAGGTGGGTCACGCCATCCTCGCTGCGCTGCACGATGGTGTCGCGGACCTCGTCCACCGAGCGGAACTCGGCCGGGGTGCGCAGGCGGTACTCCCGCCGGCCGTCCATGATCGGCCCGCCGGGGGTGATCACGTTGGCGTCGCGGATGCGGTTGCGCAGGTCGTCCAGGCTCAGGTCGATGGCCTCGAGACGCTCCGGGTCCACCTCCACGCGGACCTCGCGCTCCAGCCCGCCGAAGGTGTCGACCGCGGCCACACCGGGGATGCGCTCCAGGCGCGGGGCGATGCGGTTGTCGATCAGGGTGCGCAGGTGGATGGCGTCCAGCTGCGAGCCCACCCCCAGGCGCATGATGGGCGAGTCCTGGGTGTCGAACTGGCGCACCAGCGGGCGGTCGGCATCATCCGGCAGGCGGTCCTCGATGCGTGCCAGACGATCGCGCAGGTCGTCCACGGCCTGGCGGATGTCCGTGCCCCAGGCGAAGTTGATGCGGACGTTGCTGTTGCCCTCGGCCGAGGTGGAACGGATCTCCTGGGCACCCGTGATCGCGGCCGCTGCCTGTTCCACCGGCCGTGTGACCAGTTGTTCGACCTCCTCGGCCCCGGCATTGGGGTAGGAGGTCATCACGGTGACCACGGGGTAGGTGATGTCGGGCAGCAGGTCCACCGGCAGGCGCGTCAGCGCGGTCAGCCCGAGGATGACCACGATCAGGGCCACCATACTGGTCAGCACGGGGCGGTGGACGGTCAGGCGCGCGGGATTCACGGGGTCTGTGCCTCGCGCGCGTCATCGTGGTCGGGGATGCGGCCTGGTTCGCTCAGCCGCAGCGGGGTGCCGTCCGCAAGCAGGTGCTGGCCGAGGATCACGACCTCGGTGCCCGGCGGCAGATCGGGTTCCAGCAGCTCGACCCAGTTCCCGTCACGGACACCGGTGACGGCCTGATGGCGCCGGGCCGTTGGGCGCTCGCCACTGCGGTCCACGCTGAATACGGTGGGGCCGGCCTCGCGCTGGATGATCGCGTCGCGCGGGATGGCCCGCGCGCCGTCGCGCCGTCCCAGGGTGATCGCCGCCTCGACGAACATGCCCGGGCGCAGGCGGGCGTCGTCGTTGGGTAGTTCCACCTCGATCCGCGCCTGGCGCGAGCCGGGGCGGAACTCCGGTGCGATCCGCGCGATGGTCCCCGCGAATGCGGTGTCGGGGTAGGCGCCGGTGCGCACCTCGGCGGCCTGGCCGGGAGACAGCCGACCGTAGTCGGACTCCGTCACGGCCAGGATCGCCCGGACCGGCTGGAGCCGGACCAGTGCCAGCGCCGGCTCGCTGGCGCTGATGACGGCGCCGGGATCCACATACCGTTCCGCTACCCAGCGCGTGGTGCTGGATGCATCCGCCTCGATGCGGGTATAGCCAAGCTGGATCTCGCGGGTGCGTAGTGCGGAGCGTCGCTGCCGGATCTGCGATTCGGCGAGGGCCACTCGGGTCTGCGCCAGGGCCAGTTCGGTCTCGGCGGCCTCCAGCTCGGAACGCGAGGCGATCCCCTGATCGCGCAGTTCACGGGTGCGCTGCAGTTCGCGCCGGGACGCGTCGCGGCTGGCGATGGCCTCCGCCAGGCTGGCCTCGGCCACCTCCAGTTCCGCCGCGGCCTGGGCGACGTCCTGCTCGAACTCTTCGGTGTCCAGTTGCAGCAAGGGGTCGCCCGGTTCCACGCGGTCCCCCAGATTGACGAAGATCTCGGCGACCCGGCCGCCGACACGGGGAGTGATCTCGATGCGGTCCGCACCCTCGATGCTCCCGGTGAAGCGCCGGCGCTCGACCAGGTCACGGGTCTCGATGGCGGCAACCGCCACGGCCACCGGTCGCGTCTCGCCACCGCCGGGGCGACTGCTGGGCGCTGCATCGTCATCCGGAGCGAGCAGCATCCAGCCCAGCAGGCCGGCGGCCAGGAGGAAGAGAACCGCGGTGATCAGGGTGGCGGGGCGGGGCATTGCAGCTCGCTTTTGTTCGGGGTGGTCAGGGGGAGTGTGGCGTGGTTCACTGAATCCTGAATGAATTCGGTTCGGAATCCGGGCCTTGTTCGGGACATCCTGCCATGCGACCGCGAATCTCGAGGAGAATTCTGTAATGACAGGCGATACGGCCCATGCATCGCGTCCGCGACGGCGCTCTTTCGGTGGGGACATGCTCGGGCTGCTGGCCTGGATGGTACTGGTGTTTGCCGTGGCGGGGCTGGGTGGCTGGGCCACCAGTCTTTCGGTGGCCGACTGGTACCCAACCCTGGCCCGGCCGCCGTTGAATCCGCCGGATGCGGTGTTCGGCCCGGTCTGGAGCGTGCTGTTCGGGCTGATGGGGCTGGCGGCGTGGCATGTGTGGCGCCGCGTGGGCCTGACCGGGGCGCCGGTCGCGCTGGGTCTGTTCCTGGCGCAACTCGCCCTGAACCTGGGCTGGTCGGTGCTCTTCTTCGGCCTGCAGCGCCCGGATCTGGCGCTCGCCGAGATCCTGATCCTATGGCCGCTGATCCTCGCCACGCTGATCGCCTTCTGGCGCATCGACCGCATCGCCGGCGCGCTGCTGGTGCCCTACCTGCTGTGGGTCGGCTTCGCCATCTACCTCAACGCCGGCATCGTCTGGCTCAACTGATCGGCACCACGAACAAGGTCAAAGGCGATTCACAGGAAGAAGGGAAGGATGGAAGGGTTTTCGTTGATTGGCTCGGGCGAGACGCAATGCTGTTTGCCCATCCAGCCCCTCTTCCAGTCTTCCAACCTTCCTGTGAATCGCCCTTGATCTTGACCTTCTTCGTGCCTTCGTGAGCTTCGTGGTGGAACCGGGCTTTGCAGCGGCCGGGTGTCATGCGTTGGTCATGTGGGCGGAGTATCCTGACGCGATTTTTCGCGGGAGGGCGTCATGGCCGTACGAGTTGGCATCAATGGCATGGGGCGGATTGGCCGCCTGGCGCTGCGCGCGGCCTGGGATCGGGACGATCTCGAGATCGTGCACCTGAACGAGGTCGCGGCGGACGGTACGGTTACCGGACACCTGCTGGAGTTCGATTCGGTGCATGGGCGCTGGGATCACGGCATCCAGGCCGAGCCGGACGCCCTGCAGATCGATGGCCGCAGCCTGCGCCACACGCAGCTGGGCGAGCCGGGGCAGGTGCCCTGGGCCGAGTCCGGTGTGGATATCGTGATCGATGCCAGCGGCGCCTTCCGCACCATGGAGACCCTGCAGCCGCACTTCGACCGTGGGGCCCGGCGTGTGGTCGTCGCGGCTCCGGTGAAGGACGAGCGGGCGCTGAACGTGGTGATGGGCGTCAACGATGCGGCCTACGATCCGGCGCGGCACCATGTGGTCACCGCTGCCTCCTGCACCACCAACTGCCTGGCGCCCCTGGTCAAGGTGCTGCACCCGGCCCTGGAGATCCGCCACGGGACGATCCTGACGGTACACGACATGACCGCCACGCAGTCGCCTGTGGATCTGCCGCGCGACAATCTGCGCCGGGCCCGTGCGGCCGGGCTGAACCTGATCCCGACCACTACCGGCTCGGCGAAGGCGATCGGTGACATCTTCCCCGAACTGAACGGACGGCTGAACGGCCATGCGGTGCGCGTGCCGCTGATGAATGCCTCGCTGACAGACTTCACCTTCGAGGCGGCGCGCGAGACCTCCGCGGAGGAGGTGAACGAACTGCTGCGCTCGGCGGCCGCGGGCGAACTCGCCGGCATCCTGGGCTTTGAGGAACGCCCGCTGGTCTCCAGCGACTTCCGCACCGACCCGCGCTCGTCCATTGTCGATGCGCAGTCGACGATGGTGGTGGATGGGACGCAGGTGAAGGTGCTGGCCTGGTACGACAACGAATGGGGCTATGCCAACCGGCTGGTCGAACTGGTCGCGCGCGTGGCCGAGCAGGGCGTGTAGGACGAATGAGCAGCCCGGCCGAAACGCCGAACGCACCGCCCACCCTGGGGCTGGGCGCCTACGCGCGCATCACCGCGAATTACTGGGCGTTTACCGTCACCGACGGCGCGATCCGCATGCTGGTCGTGTTGTTCTTCCACCAGTTGGGCTACAGCCCGCTGGAGATCGCGTTCCTGTTCCTGTTCTACGAGCTGTTCGGGGTGATCACCAACCTGACCGGCGGCTGGCTGGCCGCGCGGCTGGGGGTGAACACGACGATGATCGGCGGGACCTTGTTGCAGGTTGCGGCGCTGCTGATGCTCACGGTGCCCGAGGCCTGGCTGGGCGTGGCCTACGTGATGTTCGCGCAGGCCCTGTCCGGGATCGCCAAGGACCTCAACAAGATGAGTGCGAAGTCCGGCGTGAAGCTGGTGGCCGGCGACGGGGAAGGGCGGCTGTTTCGCTGGGTCGCGGTGCTCACCGGCTCGAAGAACGCGCTGAAGGGGGTGGGCTTCTTCGTCGGCGGCGCGCTGCTGTACTCGGTCGGATTCCAGATGGCGCTGGTGATCCTGGCCGGGATGCTGGCGGTGGTGATGCTGTTCTCCATCGTCGGCCTGCCGCGCGGGCTGGGGAAGGTCGGGGGCAAGCCGAAATTCACCCAGATGTTCTCCAACTCCGCCGCGATCAACGTGCTCTCGGCCGCGCGGTTCTTCCTGTTCGGCGCACGTGATGTCTGGTTCGTGGTCGCCTTGCCGGTATTCCTCAGCGCGACACTTGACTGGAACCACATGCAGGTGGGCGCGTTCCTGGCGCTGTGGGTGATCGGCTACGGCATCGTGCAGGCGTCGGTGCCGCGCCTGCTGGGCAAGGGCGGTGTGCACCCGACCGGCCTGACGGCGCGGCTCTGGGCGTTCATTCTGATGCTGCTGCCCATCGGCATCGTGATCGGCCTGGAGACGGGGCTGGACCCGGCCTGGGTGCTGATGGTCGGGCTGGGCGTGTTCGGCGTGGTCTTTGCGATCAACTCCGCCGTGCACTCCTTCCTGATCCTCGACTACGCCGACGCCGACCGGGTCGCCATGAAGGTCGGCTTCTACTACATGGCCAACGCCGGCGGCCGCCTGGTCGGCACCGTCGCCTCCGGCGCCATCTTCATGGTCTGGGGCCTGGAAGGCGCGCTGATCGCCTCCACGGCGTTCATCTTTGCCACCTGGATGATCTCCTCCCTGCTCCCCCGCGAGGCCGCCCGCGCCTGATGCCGGCAAGGCTCGGTTGCCGGTGTCCCGGATCGCAGTGCTCGCTTTGTCGAGTGCGATGCCCGTAGAGAAAGGGCATGTCGCGGGGCGGCGGCTGGATCGTCCACTGTCCTTGGCATAAACTGCCAATAATGATGGACGGAGGTTGATCATGCCCACCCGAAACATTGTCCTGACGCCGGAGCAAAGCGGGTTTGTGGAGCAGCTGGTTCGATCCGGGCGCTACCAGAACGCCAGCGAGGTTCTGCGTGACGGGCTCCGCCTCGTAGAGGCTCGTGAGCGGGAGCAGGAGGCGCGTCTGGAAGCCCTGCGGCGGGCGACTGCGGAAGGTATTGCGGACGTCGAGGCAGGCCGCTACACCGAACTCGATACGGAGCGCGTCCTTGAGGCGCATTTGCAGGCACTGACCGAACAGGCCATCGCGAAGAGATAAGCCGTGAACGAATCATCCGGACAATGGACTGTCCGTCTTGCGGCGCGTGCCGAGCAGGATCTCCGGGAGGTTGTTTCGTGGACGGCGGAGCACTTTGGCGAGCAACAGGCCCGTGCCTATGCCGGTACCCTTTCCGCGGCGATCAGGGCATTGCAGGGCGGGCCCGCCATCCCGACTGTGCGCAGCCGCGAGGATATCGGTCCGGGTATCTGCACGCTCCATGTCGCACGAGCAGGTCGGAAAGGCCGACACATGCTCGTTTTCCGGCCCGCATCCGACAACCCCCGTTGTGTGGAGCTATTGCGTGTGCTCCATGATGCAATGGACTTGCCTAGTCGACTCGAACCTAGAGATCGATAAGGCCCGGAGGCTCCTGATCCACCCCGTTATGCAATTCCTCGATGACTGCCTCGAGGGTACGCGAGCGGTAGCGGTCCGCGTGGCGGACCCAGCCGAGCTGGCGGGTGATGCGTGGGGCGGGCCATTCGAGGATGGTCAGCTCGTCGGTGGCCATGGTGCGGGGGAGGAAGCCGATGCCGAGGCCGGCGGCGATCATCATGCGGATGACCTCCAGGTACGGGCTCTCCTGGGCGGCGGCGGGGCGCAGGCCCTGTGCGGCCAGGGCCTGGTCGATCTGGCGGCGGGTGGTGGAGTCCACCGGCGGCAGGATCGCCGGCCAGTCGTGCAGGCGCTGCAGGGTGTCCTGCGGGGCATCCCGGGCGCGGTCGCGGGCGATCATCGGGACCAGGTCGTCGGTCCAGACGGTGTGGGCCTCGGCACTCTTGGGCAGATCCTCGGGCAGGGTGGCCAGGGCCAGGTCGGCGTCGCCGTGCATCACCGCCTCGATGCCCGCCTCGGAATCCATGAAGGCCAGTTCCAGCTCCAGTTCGGGGTAGCGGGTGCGCAGGCTTGCCAGCGGTCCGGGCAGGCGGTGCAGGGCGATGTGGTGCGAGGTGGCCAGACGGATGCGGCCCCGGACGACCTGATCGAGGTCGGCCACCTGCTGCTCGATCGCGCGCAGACGGGCCAGGATCTCGCGGGCCTCCGGCAGCAGGCGTTCGGCAACCTCGGTGGGGCGCACGCGGCGCCCCTGGCGCTCGAACAGAGGGCGCTGCAGCGTGGCCTCCAGCGACTGGATGCGCTTGCTGATCGCCGGCTGGGTCAGGTGCAGCCGCTCGGCCGCGGCGGAAAAGGCCCCGGTATCGACCACCGCCACGAAGGCCTGCAGGGACTCGATGCTTAGCTGTTCCGGGCGCATCTATCGCCTCCGTGGGATAATGACCGGCTGACTGATGCGACTCCGCATCGCCAATCCATAACCATATGGAATGATAAAGATAATAAATCGGATTTGAAAGAATGTAAGGGCGGCCGCAGACTGGCAATGCGGTGGTGCCGCTCGTCTGTAGGAGGCCAGCCCTCTGGCCGATCCGACGTCGGGGCCCATCGGCCAGAGGGCTGGCCTCCTACAGGGGGCTTTGGCGGGCGCTCACCGAAAATATGGCTGGAACATCGCGGCTCGGCCGCGGGAGCAGGTAATGGCAGGCAAGACACTGTATGACAAGCTGTGGGAGGCGCATGTGGTGCGCGAGGAGCCGGATGGCTCGACGCTGCTCTACATCGACCGCCACCTGGTGCACGAGGTGACCAGCCCGCAGGCCTTCGAGGGTCTGCGTCTGGCCGGGCGCAAGCCCTGGCGCGGGGATTCCGTGCTGGCGGTGCCGGACCACAATGTGCCCACTGCCAATCGCGACCGCGGAATCGAGGATCCGGTGTCGCGCACCCAGGTGGAGACGCTGGAGAGCAATGTCACGAGCCTGGGGCTGAAGTTCTTCCCGATGGCGGACGTGCGCCAGGGCATCGTGCATGTGATCGGCCCCGAGCAGGGGGCGACCCTGCCGGGCATGACGGTCGTCTGCGGTGACTCGCATACCTCCACCCACGGCGCGCTGGGCGCGCTGGCCTTCGGCATCGGCACCTCCGAGGTCGAGCATGTGCTGGCCACGCAGTGCCTGTGGCAGAAGAAGACCAAGGCCATGCAGATCCGCGTGGAGGGCGAGCTGCGCCCGGGCGTGACCGCCAAGGATGTGGTGCTGGCGATCATCGGCCGTATCGGTACCGCCGGTGGCACCGGCTATGCGATCGAGTTCGCCGGCTCGGCGATCCGCAGCCTGTCGGTCGAGGGCCGCATGAGCATCTGCAACATGTCCATCGAGGCCGGGGCCCGCGCGGGCATGGTCGCGGTGGACGAGAAGACCATCGAGTATGTGCGCAACAAGCCGCAGGCGCCGACGGGCGAGCTGTTCGAACAGGCCGCCGAGTACTGGCGCACGCTGGTCTCAGACCCCGATGCCCAGTTCGACGCGGTGGTGGAGATGGATGCCGCCGAGATCGCCCCGCAGGTGAGCTGGGGCACCTCGCCGGAGATGGTCGCGCCGATCGACGGCCGCGTGCCGGACCCGGCGGCCGAGTCCGATCCGGTGCGCGCCGAGGGCATGCAGCGGGCGCTGGCGTACATGGATTTGCAGCCGAACACGCCGATGACCGAGATCCGTCCGGACAAGGTGTTCATCGGCTCCTGCACGAATTCGCGGATCGAGGACCTGCGCGCGGCCGCCGAGGTGGTCAAGGGCCGCAGGAAGGCCGACAACATCAAGCTGGCGATGGTGGTGCCGGGCTCCGGGCTGGTGAAGCAGCAGGCGGAGCAGGAAGGGCTGGACCGGATCTTCCTGGATGCCGGCTTCGAGTGGCGCGAGCCGGGGTGTTCCATGTGCCTGGCGATGAACGCGGACCGGCTGGAGCCGGGCGAACGCTGCGCCTCGACCTCGAACCGCAACTTCGAGGGCCGTCAGGGGCAGGGCGGGCGTACCCATCTGGTCAGCCCGGCGCTGGCCGCCGCGGCCGCCGTGGCCGGGCACTTCGTCGAACCGTCGGCACTGAAGGAGGCGTAAGCGATGCAGGCCTTTACCGTACACAAGGGGATTGTCGCGCCGCTGGATCGCTCCAATGTCGACACCGACGCGATTATCCCGAAGCAGTACCTGAAGTCGGTCAAGCGTACGGGCTTCGGGCCCAATGCCTTTGACGACTGGCGCTACCTGGACCCGGGCGAGCCCGGCATGGACAGCTCGCAGCGCCGTATCAACCCGGATTTCGTGCTCAACCAGGCGCCGTTCGACCAGGCAAGCATCCTGCTGGCACGCAAGAACTTCGGCTGCGGCTCCTCGCGCGAGCACGCGGTATGGGCGCTGACCGATTTCGGTTTTCGCGCGGTGATCGCGCCGTCGTTCGCGGATATCTTCTTCTCCAACAGCTGCAAAAACGGACTTCTGCCGGTGGTGCTGGCCGAGGACGAGGTGCAGGCACTGTTCGAGCAGGTCGAGGCGAACCCGGGCGCACAGGTCGAGGTGAACCTGGAAGAGATGACCGTAACGGCGCCGGACGGTACCGTATTCCGTTTCACGCTTGACGAGGACCGGCGCCACCGCCTGCTGAACGGCCTGGATGATATCGCCCTGACGTTGCAGTACGCCGATGACATCCGCGCCTTTGAGGAGCGCCAGCGCCGCGAGTGGCCCTGGATGGCGGAGCACTCGCAGGGCTGAATGGTGCCCCTTGTAGGAGGCCAGCCCTCTGGCCGATTGGGCCTGTCCTGGCGCCCCATCGGCCAGGGGGCTGGCCTCCTACAGGTAGAGAAGAGATTCGATTGATCTGATGGTTAGGAGAGGTTTGTGAGCCGAATTCTGGTATTGCCCGGGGACGGGATCGGGCCCGAGATCGTGGCCGAGGCGCTGAAGGTGCTGGAGCGTGTGGGCGAGATCGGCGGGCTGGATCTGGAGATCGAGCAGGGCCTGATCGGGGGCGCGGCGCATGATGCGGCCGGGCATCCCTACCCGGAGGCCACCCGCGAGGCGGCGCGCCGCGCAGACGCGATCCTGCTGGGTGCGGTCGGCGGCCCGCAGTACGAATCGCTGGAACGTGATCTCCGCCCCGAGCGCGGGCTGCTGGGCATCCGTTCGGACCTGGGCCTGTTCGCGAACCTGCGCCCGGCGATCCTGTATCCGCAGCTGGCCTCGGCCTCCACGCTGAAGCCGGAGGTGGTCAGCGGGCTGGATATCCTGATCGTGCGCGAGCTGACTGGCGGGATCTACTTCGGCCAGCCGCGCGGGATCGAGGAGCGTAACGGCGAGCGCTATGGCTTCAATACCGCCGCCTACAGCGAATCGGAGATCGAACGCATCGCGCGGGTTGGTTTCGAGTCCGCGATGAAGCGCGGCAAGCGCCTGTGCTCGGTGGACAAGGCCAATGTGCTCGAGGTCTCGGAGCTGTGGCGCGAGGTGGTCGAGCGCGTCGGGAAGGAATTCCCCGAGGTCGAGCTGTCTCACATGTATGTGGACAACGCGGCCATGCAGCTGGTGCGCGATCCCAAGCAGTTTGACGTGATGGTCACCGGCAACATGTTCGGCGACATCCTGTCCGATGCCGCGGCCATGCTGACCGGCTCCATCGGCATGCTGCCCTCGGCCTCGCTGAACAGCGAGGGGGTCGGTCTGTACGAGCCGATCCACGGCTCCGCGCCGGATATCGCCGGGCAGGGTAAAGCCAATCCGATGGCCACCGTGCTGTCCGTCGCGATGCTGCTGCGCCACAGCCTGAACCGCAATGACCTGGCCGAGCGTATCGAGCAGGCCGTGGGCCGGGTGCTGGATCAGGGTCTGCGCACGCCGGATATCTTCGGCGAGGGCATGACGCTGGTCGGCACCCAGGGGATGGGTGATGCCCTGGTGGCCGCGCTGGATGAATAACCAAATATCAGTAGCTTGAAGATTAAAATTAAACCGGGAATGAACGATGAGTGATCGCAAGTTTGACGTGGCCGTGGTGGGCGCAACCGGGGCCGTCGGCGAGACCCTGCTCTCCATCCTGGCGGAGCGCGACCTGCCGATCGGGCGAGTCCATGCGCTGGCCAGTTCGCGTTCGGTGGGCAAGACGGTCGCCTTCGGCCGGCGCGAGCTGGAGGTCGAGGACCTGGCGACCTTCGACTTCTCCACCGTGCAGATCGGGCTGTTCTCTCCGGGGGCCTCGGTGTCCGCGGAGTACGCGCCCAAGGCGGCTGCGGCCGGCTGCGTGGTGATCGACAACACCTCGCAGTTTCGCTACGACCCGGAGATCCCGCTGGTGGTGCCGGAGGTCAACCCGGACGCGGTGGGGGACTACACGCGCCACGGGATCATCGCGAATCCGAACTGCTCCACCATCCAGATGCTGGTGGCGCTGAAGCCGCTGCACGACGCGGTGGGCATCGAGCGCATCAACGTCGCCACCTACCAGGCCGTCTCCGGCACCGGCAAGGATGCGATCGAGGAACTGGCCCACCAGACGGCGGCACTGCTGAACGGCCGCCCGGTGGAGTGCAACGTCTATCCCAAGCAGATCGCGTTCAACGCGCTGCCGCACATCGATGTCTTCCAGGACAACGGCTACACCAAGGAAGAGATGAAGATGGTCTGGGAGACCCGCAAGATCATGGGCGACGAGTCCATCCTGGTGAACCCGACCGCGGTGCGCATCCCGGTGTTCTACGGCCATTCCGAGGCCCTGCATATCGAGACCCGCGAGAAGATCAGTGCGGAAAAGGCCCGCGAGATCCTGTCCGCCGCGCCGGGGATCACGGTGCTCGACAAGCACGAGGACGGGGGCTATCCGACCGCCGTGACCGAGGGTTCCGGCAAGGACGCCGTGTTCGTCGGGCGTATCCGCGAGGACATCTCGCACCCGCGCGGGCTGGACCTGTGGGTAGTCTCGGACAACGTGCGCAAGGGGGCTGCGCTGAACACAATCCAGATCGCGGAGGTTTTGATCCGCGATTACCTGTGATTTAATCCGGGAAAACGCCGGGCATCGGCCCGGCACATTCGTGGCCAGGGGGTCGCCAGCCGTACTGGCGGGGGCGTTTAGGCCACGCGGCACTTTCAGGGGGAATTCGTGCGCAAGTTTCTGGTTGGGTTTTTGTTCTTGCTGCTGGTGGCCCCGGCGTCGTCAAGCTCCGTGGGCTTTGGTGAAGTCAACCTGCAATCCTTCCTGAACCAGCCCTTGCGGGCGGAGATTCCCTTGCGCGGCGCCTCGGGGGTCGCGGACTCCCTCCGCATTCGCCAGGCGTCCGAGGATGCGTACCGCCGTGCCGGTCTCAACCGAGGGAGTGTTCCGGGTGACCTGAACATCCAGCTGGATGGCGATCGCGTGATCCTGACCACCCGCCGGCCGGTGCGCGAACCGTACGTCGGGATTTTGCTGGAGGCGCGCTGGGATGGAGGGCGTGCCATGCGAGAGGTCTCCCTGCTGCTGGACCCGCCCGGGACCATGCCGTCCGGGGCCTCGGCACCTTCTGTGAGCCAGGCCGACGCCGCGGCACCACGCACCCCCCGCGCCGGTGAAACCCTCCAGGTTCGCAGTGGCGATACGCTCTACGCGATCGTGCGCCGCAGCGGGATCTCCGGTTACAGCGACGAGCAGGCCATGCTCGCCTTCCTGGATGCCAATCCCCAGGCCTTTATCGGGAACAATATCAACGCACTCCGGGCGGACGCCGAGCTGCGCACGCCGTCGCGCGAGCAACTGGAGGCCCGCAGCGCCGCTGCGGCGCGCGCCGAGGTGGCCGACCAGACCCGCTCGTGGCAGGCGTCTACGCGCGCCGCGCGGGAAGAGCCCGAGCCGGCACCGGCCGATGACGCCGTGGCCGCCGCCGAAGATGACGTGGCGCTGGAGGACGACGCGGCCGCCGTCGAGGACGAAGAGACGGTCGCGGCCGAAGAGTCCGAGGCAGCGGCGGAGGATGACGCCGCTGCAGTCGCTGACACCGATACGGCGGCGGCCGAGGATGATCCCGCGGTTGCCGAGGAGTCGGTCGCCGACGAAGGGGTGGAGGACCGCCTGGAGATCGTGGCCGATCTGCTGCCGGAAGACGCTGAAGCCGGTGTGGCGCAGGGAGGTTCCGAGGAACTGCTCCAGGAGGCGCTGTTGTCCCAGCGCGCCGAGATGGAGGGGATGCGCGAGGAGCTCTCCGAACTGCGCGAAGAACTCGGGGAACGCGGTCGTCTGGCCGAGATCTCCAGCGAGAACATGGCCGAACTCGAGGAGCAGCTGAGCCAGCTTCGCGCCGAGCGCGAACAGCTGCGTACCCGCCTGGATCGCGCCGATGCGGAGCGGAACGCACCGCTGCACGAGCGCATTATGAATGACCCGCTGTTGCTGATGATGGCGATCGCACTGGTGGTCCTGCTGCTGCTGGTACTGCTGGCCTTTGCACGCGGCGGCCGCCGCGAGGTGATGGTGGACGAACGGGGTGCCGGCTTGCAGCCGCGCGCCGACAACAGCAAGGTTCAGGCGTCCGGCGTCGAATCGGCCGGCTATGAGGCGAAGGAAGTGGACCACACCGAAGGTTCGCATTCGGCGATGGCCGGTGCGGCGACCGGCGCCGCGGCCGGGACCATCATGGGGGCTGCCGCGGCCCGATCCGACGACGAGACCGAAACCACGCAGGAGGAATCCGCGCATCCGCCGGCCGAACCGGAGGAAGAGGTCGGGGAAGTCGTGGTTGCCAGCACCAGCGAGGGTGCGGCAGGCATGGACGACGTCCTGGCCGAGGTGGATGTATGCCTGGCCTACGGCATGAATGATCAGGCCGTCGAGACGCTGAACGCAGCGCTCGAAACCAGTCCGGACAACAAGCAGTACCGGCTGAAGCTGGTCGAGGCCCATGCCGCGCTGGAAGACGAGGCGGGTGCGCGCGAGGCCGCGAATGCCCTGCGCGAGCGTCTGGGGCCGGACGACGACGAGATGCGCGATCGTCTTTCGGAGCTGGAATCTCGTCTCGGGAGTTCCGCGGGTTCGGCGGGAGATGCTCCGGCCGATTCGCTGGACGACGCGGTTGCGGGCGACGACTCGGACGCTGCCGATGCCGACGCGGACAGCAACGAGATCGACTTCTCCGGGCTGGACCTCCCGGACGTCGAGGTGTCGGACACCTCGGAGGCGACCGAAGGCACCCCGGCGGGCGACGATGAGGGCCTCTCGTTCGACATTGACGAGAACCTCGAGGAGGACCTGGCCTCGGCGGCCGAGGCCGAGCGCGATGAAGCCGTGTCCGGTGACGACCTGAATGACCTGTCGTTCGATCTGGACGAAAGTGAACTGCCGGATCTGGATGCGCCGGCCAGCGGCGGGGACAGCGGCGAAACCGAGGACAGCGGTCTGTCGATGGACGAGGATCTGCAGGTTCCGGGTGAACCGTCGGCGGCGGCCGGGGATGAGGCAGGGACCGGAGACGACGAAAACGTGACCCGCCTGAGCCTGGCGCAGGCCTATGCCGATATGGGCGATGCGGAAGGGGCGCAGGAGCTGATCGACGAGGTCCTCGCCTCCGGCACGGACGAGCAGAAGCAGGAGGCCGAGGCGATCCGGAGCCAGATCCAGGGCTCCTGATCCTCGGGGTAGAGCCGGCCCTCCAGCAACGGATTGCATCTGCTGGCTTGCAGTGTACGGCCCCGCCCGGAGGCGCTCCGGGCGGGGCCTTTTGGTTTCGAGGAGCCCAGGCGCGTGACCCCTGTCGAACGATCCAACATCGTGCCCTCCGGTTCGCGGGAGGTTGCAGCCGCCGGGTTGGCGATCCTGGGTGTTGTGGCCGCCTCGGCGGCTCTGGTGCCGGCGGATCCGCTGGTGGTCGGCCTGGTGGCCGGCCTGTGCGCTGGGCTGGGACTGATGGGTGGCGTGGAGTGGCGGCGCGCGGGTCGACTGATGCTGCGGCTCAAGTGGTTTTATCTGTCGCTTGCCGTGTTTTACGGGCTGTGGCCGGCCGAAACGGGAGATGCGTTTCAGGGGCTGCAGGAGGCGGGCTGGCGGATTG
The DNA here is from genome assembly GCF_000381445.1 of Thioalkalivibrio sp. ALE22. Lineage (NCBI taxonomy): Bacteria > Pseudomonadati > Pseudomonadota > Gammaproteobacteria > Chromatiales > Ectothiorhodospiraceae > Thioalkalivibrio > Thioalkalivibrio sp. ALE22. The sequence continues at coordinate 26,531 of NZ_KB906504.1, read as the reverse complement.
TCGCGCTGATGCTCGTGGTCGTGCTGGTGGTGTGGTTGACGGGGCGGTTCTCGCGATCGGCGCTGGTGGGCGCGCTTGGTGCGCTCCTGGGCGGGCCGCGCCAGGTACTGGGGGGCTGGGGCGAGCGCTTCGCTCGGCGGCTGTTCCTGGCACTGGCCTTGTTCGAGGACGAGAAGGCCGCCGTCGAGCAGCGTCGCGCAGGCCTGCGTGGATCCCGCGGCGCACGGCTGCTGGCGGTCCGGGAGTGGCTGGTTGAGCGGCTGGACCAGGCGCTGGCGGGGGGGGCGGAGCTGCAACCGGAGGCCTGGGAGGCGGACGCTGGAAATGCGGAGGGAGGCGTGCCCTGGTGGGGCCTGGCCTGGCTCTGGGGGGGCGTGATGTTGGTCTGGGCGGCTTTGTTGGGGGGCTGGATTGAATAGCGAGCGAGAACGCGTGCATGGCGGAGTCGCGACGCCCGGGGCCGATGCGGACGCGATGGCACCCCAGCGCTGGGCGCTTGGCGTGGAATACGACGGACGCGGGCTGCTGGGCTGGCAGCGCCAGAAGGATGGCCCCAGTGTCCAGGGGCATCTGGAGGCAGCGCTGGGGTTCGTGGCGAATCATTCGGTGGAACTGGTCTGTGCCGGGCGCACGGATGCGGGGGTGCATGCCACGGCACAGGTGGTGCATTTCGATACGCCGGCCCGGCGCGAGCCCCATGCGTGGATTCTGGGGGCCAACGGCCGCCTCCCGGACGCGATTGCGGTGACCTGGGCGCAGGCGGTGCCCGCGACCTTCCATGCGCGGTTCAGCGCGTTCGGGCGGCGCTATCGCTATGTGATCGCGAACCGCGAGATTCGACCGGCGCTGGAGGCGGGGCGGGTGTCCTGGTGGCGCCGACCACTGGACGCCGAACGGATGCATCAGGCCGGCCAGGCCTTCGTTGGCGAGCAGGACTTCAGCAGCCTTCGGGCGGCGGCATGCCAGGCGAAATCGCCGGTGCGCTGCGTGCATTCGCTGTCGGTACGCCGCCAGGGGCATTACGTGGTCCTTGATGTTCATGCGAATGCCTTTCTGCACCATATGGTGCGGAACATCGCCGGTGTGCTGCTGGCGGTCGGGGACGGCCGGGCCGATCCGGACTGGCCCCTGGAGGTGCTGGCGGCGCGGGATCGCCGGGCTTCTGGTATCACGGCCCCGGCGGGCGGGCTTTATTTCGTGCATGTCGACTACCCCTCGGAGTTTGCGCTGCCGCTGGCCGCCGGACCGGCCGTCGATGGCGTTCCGGGGAATGGGGCGGGGTGATTACGGGAAAGCCGGGCCTGCGCCCGGGTTCTGGTAGGCTTGCGACTGCGTTTTTCGAGATGGCGGGCATGCGCTACAGGGTCAAGATCTGCGGAATCACCACGGTGGAGCAGGCGCTTGCCGCGGCTCGGGCCGGGGCGGATGCGATCGGGCTGGTGTTTCACGCCCCGAGCCGGCGGGCCGTGGAGCCGGCGCAGGCGGCGGCGATTGCGGCCGCGCTGCCGCCGTTCGTGACTACGGTGGGGTTGTTCGTGGACCCCGAGCCTGCGCGTGTGGAACAGGTCCTGCGGACGGCAGGACTGGACTGCCTGCAGTTTCACGGGCACGAGAGCGCGACGGCCTGCGCGCGTTTCGGGCGACCCTACCTGAAGGCGATCGCGATGGGGGACGGGGACGATCCGCGCCCGGCGATGGACGCGCATCCCGATGCCCAGGGGTTTCTCCTGGACAGCCACGGTGGCGGGCGCAGCGGCGGCTCGGGGCATCGCTTCGACTGGCAGCGTGTGCCCGATGCCCTGGAGCGGCCGTGGCTGCTGGCCGGGGGACTGGATGCAGACTCGGTGCGGGAGGCGCTGGAACACCTGCGCCCGTACGGGGTCGATGTGAGTTCCGGGGTGGAATCCGCGCCCGGGGTCAAGGATGCACGGCGCATGCAGGCCTTCGTGCGGGCCGTGCGCCAATGCGAGGTGGAGACTGATGAACAAGATTGACTGGGCGGCATTCCCGGATGCCCGCGGACATTTCGGTCCGTATGGCGGGCGCTTCGTGTCCGAGACGCTGATGGGCGCGCTCGATGAACTGCAGCAGGTCTACGAGCGCTACATCGGGGATCCCGAGTTCATGGCGGAACTGGACCACGACCTGAAGCAGTTCGTCGGACGGCCGAACCCGCTGTATCACGCCGAGCGCCTGTCGCGGGAGCTCGGCGGCGCGCAGATCTACCTGAAGCGCGAGGACCTGAACCACACCGGTGCGCACAAGGTGAACAACACCATCGGGCAGGCGCTGCTGGCGAAGAAGCTGGGCAAGAAGCGGATCATTGCCGAGACCGGCGCTGGTCAGCACGGGGTGGCGACCGCGACCGTGGCCGCGCGTCTGGGGCTGGAATGCGTGATCTACATGGGCGAGGAGGACACCCGGCGGCAGTCCCAGAACGTCTATCGCATGCGCCTGCTGGGCGCCGAGGTGGTGGGGGTCAAATCCGGCACGCGCACGCTGAAGGATGCCCTGAACGAGGCGATGCGCGACTGGGTGACCAACGTCGACGACACCTTCTACATCATCGGTACGGTGGCCGGTCCACACCCCTATCCGGCGATGGTGCGCGACTTTCAGGCGGTGATTGGTCGCGAGGCGCGCGAGCAGCATCTGGCAATGACCGGCAAGCTGCCGGATACCCTGGTGGCCTGCGTGGGCGGGGGATCCAACGCGATCGGGCTGTTCCATCCGTTCCTGGGCGATGAGTCGGTGGCGATGATCGGGGTCGAGGCCGGCGGTGACGGGGTCGAGACGGGCCGGCATTCCGCGCCATTGTGCGCGGGCCAGCCGGGCGTGCTGCATGGCAACCGGACCTATCTGATGGAGGACGAGAACGGCCAGATCATCGGCACGCACTCGGTCTCGGCGGGGCTCGACTACCCGGGCGTGGGGCCGGAGCATGCGTGGCTCAAGGACATCGGCCGGGTCGATTACGTGTCGGTGACCGATGATCAGGCCCTGGCCGGGTTCCACCGCCTGACCCGCACCGAGGGGATCATCCCGGCGCTGGAGACCAGTCACGCGATTGCCCATGTGCTGGACCTGGCCCCCGAGATGCGCGCTGACCAGAGCATCATCATCAATCTGTCCGGGCGCGGCGACAAGGACCTGAACACCGTGGCCGAACGCGAGGGGATTACGCTATGAGCCGAATCGAGCAGCGCTTTGCGGAACTGCGCGAACAGAATCGCGCCGCGTTGATTCCCTATGTGACGGCCGGCGACCCGGAGCCGGGCGCGACCGTGCCCCTGATGCACGCGCTGGTGGAGGCCGGGGCCGACCTGATCGAGCTGGGGGTGCCGTTCTCGGATCCGATGGCCGATGGTCCGGTGATCCAGAAGGCCTGCGAACGCGCGCTGCGCTTCGGCACCGGCTTGCGCGACGTGCTGGCGATGGTGGCCGAGTTTCGCAAGTCCGACACCACCACGCCCGTGGTGCTGATGGGCTATCTGAACCCGGTGGAACGCATGGGTTACGACGCCTTTGCCGAGACCGCACAGGCGGCCGGGCTCGACGGGCTTCTGACGGTGGACCTGCCGCCGGAGGAAAGCGAGGACGTGGTCGGGTTGCTGGAACAGTCCGGGATCGATCCGATCTTCCTGATCGCGCCGACCACCTCGGAGACGCGTATCGACCATGTGGCGCGGGCCGCCCGCGGCTTCGTGTACTACGTGTCCCTGAAGGGCGTGACCGGCTCGCAGAGCCTGGATGTCTCGGCCCTGTCCGCGCGTCTGGACGGTCTGCGACGGCACACCGGGCTGCCGCTGGGGGTGGGCTTCGGCATCCGCGATGCCGAGACCGCTGCACAGGTGGCGCGGGTCGCCGATGCCGTGGTGGTGGGCAGCGCGATCGTGCGCCTGGCCGAGGAGCACGACGGGGACGGCGACGGTTTCGCCCGGGCCGCGGCGGCCGTGGTCCGGGAGATGCGCAGTGCCATGGATGCGGCGCGCTCCCCGGGCGTGGCGGCCACGGTGTAGAATGCGCGGCGCCGATTCGGACGACGGGGAGACGGCATGAGCTGGTTCGAGAAGTTGATGCCTTCGCGCATCCGCACCGACAACGCGACCAAGCGCGGGGTCCCGGAGGGCCTGTGGGTCCGCTGCGAGGGCTGTGACGCGACGCTGTACCGCCCCGAGGTGGAGCGCAATCTCGACGTCTGCCCGAAGTGCGGCCATCACCGCCGGATGAGCGCCCGTCGGCGGCTCGAGACCTTCCTGGATGCCGAGGGCCGCGAGGAGATCGCGGCCGATATCGAATCCTCGGATGTGCTGAAATTCCGCGATTCCAAGAAGTACAAGGATCGCCTGGTGGCCGCCCAGAAGGCCACCGGCGAGCGTGACGCCCTGGTGGTCATGCAGGGGCAGTTGCTGGGCCGCCCGCTGGTGGCCTCCGCCTTCGATTTCCGCTTCATGGGGGGCTCCATGGGCTCCGCGGTGGGCGAGCGCTTCGTGCGCGGGGCCAATCGCTCCCTGGAGCAGGGCATCCCGCTGGTGTGCTTCAGCGCCTCTGGTGGGGCGCGTATGCAGGAGGCGCTGTTCTCGTTGCTGCAGATGGCCAAGACCAGTGCGGTGCTGGCGCGCCTGCAGGAAGAGCGCATCCCGTTCATCTCGGTGATGACGGATCCGACCATGGGCGGCGTCTCGGCCAGCCTGGCGATGCTGGGCGATCTCAACGTGGCCGAGCCGAACGCGCTGATCGGCTTTGCCGGACCGCGCGTGATCCAGCAGACCGTGCGCGAGACCCTGCCGGAAGGTTTTCAGCGATCGGAGTTCCTGCTGGAGCACGGTGCGATCGACATGATCGTGGACCGCCGCGACATGCGCAGCCGTCTGGCGACGGTGCTGGGCATGCTGACGCACGGGCCGGCGCCCGGGTCCGATGCGGGTGAGGAGGATGCCGAGGGGGCCGTCGAGGTGATCAGCCCCGAGAACGGGGCGGATGTGGAACGCGTCGACCCGCCGCGTTCCTCCTGAGGCGGCCGATGCGTTTCGCGACCCTGGCGGAGTGGCTCTCCTTCCAGGAACAGCTCCACCCCGTGGGTATGGACCTGACACTCGAGCGCATTGCGCTGGTGGCTGACCGCCTCGGCCTGCGGGATACCGATGGGCCGCGCACGGTGATCGTGGCCGGCACCAATGGCAAGGGCACGGTCGCCACGCGTACCGCGGCCCTGCTGCAGGCCCAGGGCCTGAAGGTCGGCCTGTTCACCTCTCCGCACCTGCTGCGCTACAACGAACGCATCCGCATCGACGGTGACCCCCTCTCCGACAGCGCCCTGTGCCGGGCGTTCGAGGCCGTCGACCAGGCCCGTGGCGATGATTCCCTGACCTATTTCGAGTTTGGCGCGCTGGCGGCGGCCTGGCTGTTCCGTGATGCCGGGGTCGCCGTGCAGGTGCTGGAGGTCGGACTGGGCGGGCGCCTGGATGCGGTCAATATCTGGGATGCCGATGTCGCCGCGATCACTGCGGTGGACCTGGATCATCAGACCTGGCTGGGTGACAGCCGCGAGGCGATCGGGCGCGAGAAGGCCGGCGTGATGCGCGCCGGACGGCCGGTGGTGCTGGGCGAACCGGAGCCGCCCGCCAGCGTGCTGGCGCATGCCGACCACCTGGGGGCGCGGGCCGTTCGCAGCGGGCGTGACTTCACCCTGACGCGGTCCGGGGCGGCGCTGCAGTGGGTCTGGCAGGGGCAGTCTCACGAATGGCGGCTCGCGGGCGTGGGCGCCCGGATCGACGGCGCGGCATTGCTGAACACGGCCACCGCGCTGGCGGTGGTCGAGAGCCTGGGACGGGGCGCGGGCCTGACCGAAGCCGTGGTCCGCCAGGCGCTGGAGATTTCGGCGCCGGGCCGCCTGCAACGGCTACGGGGCACGCCGGAATGGCTGCTGGACGTGGCCCATAACCTCCATGCGGTTGGGGAACTGGCGCGCTGGCTGGAGGCACACCCGGTCGATGGCCCGGTAGTCGCGCTCGTGGCGGTGATGGCGGACAAGGAGCGGACGGCCATGTGGCCCCTGCTGGAAGGCCTTGTCGATGCCTGGGTCCCGGTTCCGCTGGATCTGCCGCGGGCGTTGCCGGCCGGGTTGCTCGCCGACGAGCTGGAAGCGGCCGGGCAGGGGCCGGTATGTCGCGTGGACGGCGTCGATGGTGCGCTCAGCGAGGCCGCGCGCCGCGCCGGGCCACGGGGCAGGGTGGTGGTGTTCGGATCCTTCCACACCGTGGCGGCCGTCCTGGAACACGCGCCGGCGCTGGCCCCGGCGGCGTTGTCCGGTCGGGTGGAGCCTGACAGGCCGGATGGCGAGGCCGTGCATGCGGTCTGAAGGCCATGTCGCCATCTGGCATCGGCTTGCGACGGCAGCGTCAGCGGGCGTACTGTCATTGCAACGTGATGCCTCCCGGATCCCCGTGTCTTCCAGCCCCCGCCGTCGGATGAGCGCATGACCCGCGACAATCCCATTCGTTTTCGCCTGGTGGGCGCGGTCATCCTGATCGTGCTGGCGGTGATCTTTCTGCCCTGGCTTTTCGACGGGGCCGGTTACGAATACATGAGCGGGATCGAGGACCCGGTGCCGCCGGCACCGACGTTTGCCGAACCGGACATCGCCCTGCCGTCGGAGCGGCCGACGCCGCGTCGGGACGTGGCCCCGGCCGCCCCGACGGGGGAACGCGAGGGACCGGTGGCGGAACTGCACAGCCTGGAGAACGGCGGAGAAGCCCGCGAGGATGCTGCGGAGCCACAATCGTCAGACGCGCGCCGCCTGGCGGAAGCGGACGAGCCGGTGCAGGCGGGCTGGGCGGTCCAGGTCGGGAGTTTCCGCGACGAGGACAACGCACGCGAACAGTCCGCCCGCCTGCGCGAGGCCGGCTGGCCGGCGTTTATCGATGACTCCACCGCGGATGGGCGTCCGATTTACCGCGTGAAAGTTGGGCCGCTGGCGCAGCGCGAGGATGCGGTCACCCTGGGGGAACGCCTGCAGGACGAGCTGGAGCTCTCCGGCATCGTGGTGGCCCACCCCTGATGTCTATTCCAGGGCGTCCCTGCGAGGAACGGATGGCTGCGGTAAACTACGCGCCCTTTGAGCACGTGACGCCGGCCCCGTGAACTGGATCGACCTCGTCATCATCGCCCTGATCGTCGTATCCGGGCTGATCAGCCTTTTTCGCGGCTTCGTGCGCGAGTCGTTCTCGCTCGCCACGTGGATCATCGGGGTGTGGCTGGGCATCCGCTATGCGGCGGAGGTCGCGGAGCAATTGCCGCAGGCGGTCTCGGACGCGACGCTGCGCCTGGGCATTGGTTTCGCACTGATCTTTATTGCCGTCCTGATCGTGGGCGGCATCCTCGGTGTGCTGGCGAATCGGCTGGTCAAGGGAAGCGGCCTGACCGGTACCGACCGCTCGCTGGGCGTGATCTTTGGCCTGCTGCGCGGGGTGCTGCTGGTGGCGGTCCTCGTCTTCCTGGCCTCGTTGACGCTGATGCCGGACGAACCCTGGTGGGAGAACAGCCGCCTGATCCCCGAGTTCGAACGCGTGGTGGACTGGCTGATCGCCCAGTTGCCGGAAGGCTGGCAGGAGCAGATCCATGACCTGCTGGCGAGCGACGAACCTGTCGAAGAAGTGATCCCCGACGGTAAACAGGGAAACACTGAGTAATGGACACGCTCGCGTTGGCACCCCAGGTTTTCCGAGACAAGGCGCGGTGCGCAGCCGGTAGTGGTTCTACCGGCAAGTGCCGCAACGCAGGATCGGGGAACCCGGGGTGCCAACCCCACAAATCATTCAATGCAGGGGCTCGGCCGCTTTTGTGCGCGCACAGCGTTGCGGCTCCCTTGTGCAGAATGACTGCACGGCAGTCACCGCGCCTTGTTCGCACGCAAAAGCGACTCGAGCGCGAGCGTGTCCATTACTCCGTGTTTCCCTAGCCGTAGACCTGGAGCCTGTAGCCGTATGTGTGGAGTTGTCGGAATCGTCGGGCGCAGCCCGGTGAACCAGCCCCTTTATGATGCCCTTTTGGTGCTGCAGCACCGCGGGCAGGACGCCGCAGGCATCGTGACCTGTGATGATGACGGCCGCCTGCACCTGCGCAAGGACAACGGGCTGGTCCGCGACGTCTTCAACAACCAGCACATGCAGAGCCTGACGGGGAACATGGGCATCGGGCATGTGCGGTATCCGACCGCGGGCTCGTCCAGTTCGGCCGAGGCGCAGCCGTTTTATGTGAACTCGCCGTTCGGGATCACGCTGGGGCACAACGGCAACCTGACCAACGCGCGCGAGTTGAAACAGGCACTGTTCGCGACCGATCGTCGGCACATCAATACGGATTCGGACTCCGAGATCCTGCTGAATGTCTTTGCCCAGGAACTGCTGCGCTTCCTGGACAACGGGCTGACCCCGGATGCGGTGTTTGATGCGGTGGAGCGGGTGCACCAGCGCGCGGAGGGGGCCTATGCGGTGGTCGCGATGATCGCCGGGCGTGGCCTGCTGGCGTTTCGCGATCCGCACGGCATCCGGCCCATTGTCTACGGCTCGCGCGAGTCCGAGGAGGGCGGACGCGAATGGATGGTCGCCTCGGAAAGCGCGGCACTGGAGTCCCAGGGTTTCGATCTGGAGCGCGACCTGGCGCCGGGCGAGGCGGTGTTCATCACGCCGGAGGGCGAGGTCAGCACGCGGGTATGCGCCGCCGAGACCCGCCTGAATCCCTGCATCTTCGAGCATGTGTACTTCGCCCGCCCGGACTCGGTGATCGACAATGTGTTCGTGCACCGCGCGCGCATGCGCATGGGCACCGCCCTGGGCGAGAAGATCCGGCGCATCTGGCCGGACCACGACATCGACGTGATCGTGCCGATTCCGGACACGGGCCGCACGGTTGCGCTGGAGATGGCGCACGAGCTGAATATCAAGTACCGCGAGGGCTTCATCAAGAATCGCTATATCGGGCGCACGTTCATCATGCCGGGCCAGACCAAGCGGCGGAAATCCGTGCGCCAGAAGCTGAACGCGATCTCGCTGGAGTTCCGGGGCAAGAACGTGATGCTGGTGGACGACTCGATCGTGCGTGGCACCACGTCGCGCGAGATCGTGATGATGGCCCGCGAGGCGGGTGCGAAGAAGGTCTATTTCGCCTCGGCCGCGCCACCGGTGCGCTATCCCAATGTGTACGGGATCGACATGCCGGCGGCCGAGGAACTGATCGCCCACGGCCGCGACGAAGAGCAGGTGTGCGAGGCGATCGCGGCCGACCGCCTGATCTACCAGGATCTGGAAGATCTGCAAAAGGCCGTGCGCCGGGGAAACCGGAATATCGAGGCGTTCGATTGTTCGGTGTTTACCGGGGAGTACGTGACTGGGTTGCCCCCGGACTATCTGGAGCACCTGGCGGCCTTGCGCGGCGACGGACTGGTGAACACGCCGGTGGCGGGCGAGGTGCTGGATCTCGCCAACAAGAAGTAGACGCGAGGTGCTTGTGCCGAGTCTCCGCTGGATCGAACCCGTGGTACGGGATGCCCGGGAACGGGCCCCGGATGCCGGCAATGTGCCTGTCGTGGTGGTGCGGGTGGACCAGCAACGCCTTTACGTCTGGGAGGACGACCGGGTCACCGACATCTTCGACGTGTCCACGTCCGCGCGCGGGGTCGGTTTCGAGGAGGGAACCTACACCACACCGCTGGGGCTGCATCGGATCGCCGAGCGCTTCGGCGAGGGCGCACCGCGCGGGACGATCTTCCGGGCCCGGGGCAACACCGGCCAGATCGCCGATATCCTGACCGAGCCGGGTGCCCGCAGCCCGCGCGACAACATCACTTCGCGCATCCTGTGGCTGGAGGGCCTGGAGCCGGGGATCAACCGGGGCGGCAACGTCGATTCGCTGCGCCGATACATCTACATCCATGGCACCGACGAGGAGGGGCGCATTGGCGAGCCGGCCTCGGAAGGCTGTGTGCGCATGCGCAACGACGAAGTGATCGAATTGTTCCCTCGTCTGCCCACGGGGACGCTGGTCATGATCCTGGACGGCCCCGAGGTTCCTCGCCTCGGGTAGAACCTTAGCGGCGCGCCGGTGCGTCCCCGTGCAGGTCTGTCCTGTAATGGCCTGCGGCACCCCTCTGCGCAACCCCGCCGCGTCGGGTTAACCCGTGTATGTTCGTCTCCGGCATCCTCCCCGGGAACTCCCGCGCCCCGGGGGGTTCTGAATACCTACGTTAGCATTCCGTGATCTTTGTTCATTCGCCTGCTAGAATAAGGGAATTATTCCCGACTGTTGCTGTCAGGTAAGACGGGAATTATTCTTGACGAACATGGTCAGGAATTAAGAACGGATGCACGCCTGCGAACGGATGTCGAGCAGGACACATACTCAAGGTTATTCGGAGGCAGAAATCATGAAACTCTCAACCAAGGGCCGCTACGCGGTGACGGCCATGATGGATCTGGCGATTCACGACCGGATCGGGCCCGTGACGCTTGCCGACATCTCGCAGTGCCAGGGCATTTCGCTGTCCTATCTGGAACAGCTGTTCGCCAAGCTGCGCAAGGCCGACCTGGTGGAAGGTGTGCGTGGCCCGGGCGGTGGGTATCGCCTGGCCAAGCGTGCCGACCAGATCAGCATCGCGAATATCATTACCGCGGTGGACGAATCAGTGGATGTCACCCGCTGCAAGGGTCACAAGGACTGCCAGGACGGCGACCGCTGCCTGACCCACGAGCTGTGGGATGATCTGAGCCAGCAACTGTACGATTTCCTGGACGGGATTACCCTGGCGCAGTTCGCCAATCGTCCGGAGGTGCAGAAGGTGGCACGTCGCCAGGACGAGCGCCGCGGTGCCCGGCACCACTTCATCTTCCGCAACGACGCGGCATAACGCGCCACGCGGAGCGACCCGGTGAAACGGGTCGCGAACGGCCAACGGGGCTGACCGGTCCATCTGCACCGGTCGGCCCCGTTTTTTTGGCGCCCCCCTTGGGAGTGAGCGCGACGGTTATGCGTGCTCCCGGGCTGGCGGCGCGGCGGGCTTTCCGCGTGGAACCTGTCGCAGCAGGTCACGCAGGTGACCAAGTTGGTCCTTGCGCTGCTCCGGGGTCAGCGGCGCGAAGCGCTGGCGGTTGTAGACGCGGGCGAAGGTTGTCAGTGGTTGCGCGAGGTCCGGGCGCGCCCGGCCGACGCGCCGGGTCCACGCATCCACCGGCTCGTGAGCCTGGCGCGCCAGGCTGCGGTCATGCCGTGCGATACGCTCGGATAGCCTTTGCAGCAGGCGATCGGCCGGGGAGCGCCGCTGGCGCGGACGGCGCAGCCAGACCCAGATGATGGCGATCAGCGCCAGGCTGCCAAAGCTGACGCCCAGTGCCATCAGGACCGAGCGCCAGTCCCGTGGATCCAGCCCGAGGCGGGCGAAGAGCTCGCGCTGGCGCTCGGGGTCGAACGCCAGCACCCAGCTCTCCCAGCGAAAGCGCACGAAATCGCCCCAGTCCTCGAGACCGAAGCGCGCCCGCTGCAGCCACGACAGTCCCTCTCCGCGCAGGAGAAAGCCCGGTATGTCCTCCCCGGTGTCGCGGGCGAGGCCGGTCAGCCCCTGCTCGATCCGCTCGGGCGCGATGGCGGCGGTGGGGTCCACGCGTACCCAGCCTTCGCCATCCAGCCACACCTCGTTCCAGGCATGCGCGTCGGCATTGCGCAGGCGCAGGTATTCCCCGCGCGTTTGCCAGGCACCCCCCTGATACCCCGTGACGACGCGGGTGGGGATGCCGGCCGCCCGCATCAGCACGGCGAATGCGGAGGCGTAGTGCTCGCAGTAGCCGGCCTGGGTCTCGAACAGGAACTGGTCGGTGGTGTCGTCCTGCAGGCGCGGGGGCTGGAGGGTGTAGCGATAGGGTTCGCCGGCGAAACGGCGTAGCGCCTCCTGGATGATCGCGCGGTCGTGGTCGCCGTGGGTCGCGCGCCACAATGCGACCTCGGCACGCGAGCGGGGCGCGGCGGAGGGGGGCAGGTGCAGGGCGCGGGCGCGTTCCTGTGGGTCCAGTGATGGCTCGCCGGCGCCGGGCGGGGTGACAAGATCCGCCCCGGCGCTGTACTGGATGCGGCTGGTGATGCGGCGATCGCGCAGGACCTGGTGGTTCGCGCGCAGTTCGGCGTCCTCCGGCAGGGCGACGGGGTAGTCCAGCACGGGTAGATAGCGGGCGCGGGTCGGCTCGAGGGTGGCGGTGTAGCGGGTAACACGCTCGTCATCACCCGGTGCGGGGGCCTCGATCACGGACCGGTTTTCGTCGGCGGACCAGCGCCGACCGTCGAAATCGGTCATCACCAGGGCGCGCCAGTACTGCGCGCGCGGAGGGGGCACCGCGTCGGCGAATTCGACCCGCAGGGCGGTGGAGTCGTCCTGCAGCAGACTGGCGATGTCACCGGGATTGAGCTCGCCGGACAACCCGGTGCGGGCGCTCTCCTCGCGCTGCGGGTCTCCCCACAGCGGACCTTCCACGCGCGGGAAGACGAAGAACAGGATCAGCATGAAGGGCAGGGCATGCAGCAGCATGGTCCCGGCCTGTCGCGCTAGTTGCCGGCGCGGGAGCGGACGCCCGGCGTGGACCTGGATCAGCGCGGCGGTGAGCAGGGCGGTCGCCAGGAGCGAGTAGCCGGCGATCAGGATGGACTGATCGAAGAAATAGGTGGTGACGACCACAAAATAGCCGAGGAACAGGGCGATCACGATGTCGCGTCGGTTGCGGGTCTCCAGCAGCTTGAAGGCGATCATGACGAGCAGCAGGGCGGTGCCGGCCTCCTGGCCGAACACGGTGCCGAACTGGGCAAAGGTCAGTCCGCCGGCGATCACGGCCAGCACGCTCATGACGGCCAGCGAGGGGGCAGCGCGTCCGGTGGCCAGCAGCCACGCCCGGGTGGCGATCGCGAGCACCACCAGCGCGGTGATCCACAGGGGCTGATGCCAGACGTGCGGCAGGGCGGCCACCGGCAACGCGACCAGGGCCAGGTCCAGGCCGCGCAGCTCGGCCCGCGGGTCCGCCGGGGTGGGCGCGGGTGTCATGAGCGGGGCTCCGGGTCGAGTTCGATGGGCTCGGTCCGAAACCCGGCAAGCGCCCGGAGGCAGGAATCCCGGTGGCTGACACCCTGGCCCGGTTCCAGGGTCTGGTCGGGCAGGCGCAGGCCGAAGAAACGACCCTCGGCATGGGCCGCCAGCACCTGATGGCACAGCATGGACAGGCGTGTCTCGGTATCCGGGGCGGGCATCGCGTCCCACTCCAGCCACAGGCGATCGCCCTGACCACTGGCGGCCTCGCGCACGTGGAGTTTTCCGCTGCGGGCAAAGGCCTTCCAGATAATGCGTCCGGGCGGGTCCCCGGGTCGGTAGGGGCGAATCTGGTCCGGGGCATCCCCCGCGTGGCCGGTGGAGGCGGGCGCCTCGTCTTCTCCGGTCCCGCCGAGTGTGGCGCCCGGGTCGATGGGGGCCGGATAGACCACGATCTCCGGGGTCAGCGTCAGCCAGGTCCAGGCCTCGAGGATGCCCAGCGGGTAGCGGGTGTCGAGCCGCTGGCGCGGCAGACGGTAGAGCCCTCGCGGCTGACCGGACAGTTCCAGGCGTGCGGTTTCGGCGCCCCGGCCCGGTACCGGAAACGGGCCCGTCGCCCGGTTGCCGACACGCAGCACCAGAGCCTCGCGGGCGCGCCCGTCTGTCTCGCTCAGGCGCAGCGGGATACCGAGTGGCTGGCCGGCGAAGACCGGCGGCACGGGCAGGGTGGCCACCTGCAGGCCGAGCAGGTTGCGGTGGGTGTACCACATGGCGTTGTGGCCGATGCCGACCAGCAGGAAGGTCAGCAGGAACGCCATGTTGTTGGAGTAGTTGATCGAACCCAGGAGCATCACCAGGAGGATCCCGAGCAGGGTGTAGCCGGCCCGCGTGGGCAGGATGTAGATGCGGTCACGGCCCAGGCGGGCCGCCTGGCCGTCGTGCGCGTGGCGGCGGGTGATCCAGCGGATCGCGTCGTCCCGCAGTCGCGCCATGCGGCCTCGCGCGCGGGGGGAACGGGTCATGGAGTCGGGACGCATTCCATCAGGCGTGCGACCGTGCGTTGGGGGCTCTCCGGCTCGCGTGACCGCAGGCGGTGGCCGGCGACCGAGGGCAGTACACGGGCGACGTCGTCGGGCGTGGTGTAGTTGCGGCCGTCGAGAAAGGCATGGGCCCGGGCCGCGCGCAGGAGGCCCAGCCCGGCGCGGGGCGACAGCCCGTGGGCGAAGCGCGCCCGGTCGCGGCTCGCACTCAACAGGCCCTGCAGGTAATCGAGGACCGCGGCATCCGCGTGGATGCCGGCCACCTGGTCCTGCCATTCGCGCAGCTGGTGCGGGGCCGCCAGGCTCGGGGGTGTCGGGTGGGTCTCCGCGACCGGCGCGGCCGTTGGGGCCGGGCCGCTGCGCTCGAGCAGGGCGCGTTCGGCTCTGGCATCCGGGTATCCCAGCTGGATGCGCATCAGGAAGCGGTCGAGCTGGGACTCCGGCAGCGGGTGTGTGCCGACCTGCTCCTCCGGATTCTGGGTGGCGATCACGAAGAACGGTACCGGCAAGGCGCGGGTCGCGCCCTCGACACTGGCCTGGCGCTCCTCCATGGCCTCCAGCAATGCGCTTTGCGTCTTGGGGGGCGCACGGTTGATCTCGTCCGCCAGGAGCACCTGGGTGAAGACGGGGCCGGGATGGAAGCGAAACTCGCCGCTCCCCTGCTCGAAGATGGAGACGCCCAGTACGTCGCCGGGCAGCAGGTCGCTGGTGAACTGTACCCGCTGGTAGTCGAGGGCCATCGCCCGGGCAAGGGCGTGGGCCAGAGTGGTCTTGCCGACACCGGGCTGATCCTCGATCAGCAGGTGCCCGTTGGCCAGCAGACAGGCCAGGGCCAGTCGCACCGGCTCGGGTTTGCCGAGGAGCACTTCGTTGAGTGCGTGTTCAATCTGTTGCAGGGCTTCCTGAGCCGATGGCATGCGAGCCTCGTGATTGGTGATGGCGGACAGGCCTTGGAATGTTCCGGGTGGGCGAATGGTTCCCGGGGCCGTGTTGCGGCTACCATGGCCGCACGTTCTACGCGAGTTGCGCGATGGATTCCACGGCCGCCGGTGGGCGACAGTCGTTTGAATATGATGCCACAGCCGACCCGGCGCCCCGCCTGCGCCTGACCGGGCGGCTGGATGTGCATGCGGTGGAACGTCACTGGGGCACACTGCGGCGGCGTGTGCGCGATCTGGCGCAGCAGGCGGGGGCGCAGGATGTGGTCGTCGACATGGAGGGCGTCGAGTACTGCGATGGCGCGGGGGCCGCACTGCTGCATGCGCTGGAGCAGGACCTCGGGAGGGCAGGGGTCGAGGTCCGGTTCGAAGGGATGGGGTCGATGGTCCGGGACCAGCTGGCGCCATACCGCGAGCTGGAGACGGTCGAGCCGGCGCGGGCCGCCCGGGGCCGTGGCTGGTGGCCGGGGTTGCTGGACGGGATCGACCGCGTGGGGCGCGCCGCCCACTCGCAGTTCACCTTCGTGGGCGAGCTGGCCCGGGCCATCGGCAGCTCTCTGCGGCGCCCGCGCCAGGTGCGCTGGGGCGACACCCTGCGCGTGGCGGAGGCCGCGGGCTTTCAGGCATTGCCCATTGTCTCGCTGATTGCATTCCTGCTGGGGGTGATCCTGGCGTTTCAGTCGGCGATCGCCATGCGCCAGTTCGGCGGCGAGATCTTTGTGGCGAACCTGGTGGCGGTTTCGCTGTTCCGCGAACTGGGGCCGTTGATGATGGCCATCCTGCTCGCCGGCCGTTCCGGGGCGGCATTCGCGGCCGAGATCGGGACCATGAAGGTGAACGAGGAGGTCAATGCCCTGAAGACGATGGGGCTGGATCCGGTGCACTTTCTCGTCTTGCCGAAGGTGCTGGCCGGTTTGCTGGTGGCGCCACTGCTGGCGCTGTACGCCAACATGATCGGGCTGATTGGTGGCGCGGTGGTGATGCAGGGCTTCGGCATCCCCTGGGTGGCGTACTTCAACCAGGTGACATCCGCATTGAGCCCGTCGGATCTGTTTTCCGGGCTGGTCAAGGCCGTGGTATTCGGCCTGGTGGTGGCCGGCGTGGGGTGCCTGCGCGGGCTGCAGACCGGGAGCGGGGCGGCCTCGGTGGGGCTGTCCACCACCAGCGCGGTGGTGACGTCGATCATCCTGATCGTGGTGCTGGACGGCGTGTTTGCCGTGCTGTTCTACCATCTCGGGGTCTGACGCATGAACCAGACGCACATGAACATGGCGGATCCTGACGAGCGCGACGTGGTGATCCGCGTCCGTGGTCTGACCATGGGCTTCGACGACCTGGTGCTGATGCGTGATCTCAATTTCGACGTGCGTCGGGGCGAGATCTTCGTGATCCTGGGCGGCTCCGGCAGTGGCAAGAGCACGCTGCTCAAGCACATGATTGGGCTCTACCAGCCGCTGGCCGGGCATATCTGGGTGGCCGGCGCGGATATCGCCGAGGCCGACGAGGCGCAGCGGGAGGCGATCCTGCGGCGCGTGGGGGTGATGTACCAGATGGGCGCGCTGTTCGGCTCGATGACCTTGCTGGAGAATGTGCGCCTGCCGCTGGAGGTCCATACCGATCTGCCGCGCGAGGCGATGGACGCGATCGCGCGGGCGCGTCTGCAACTGGTGGGGCTGGGCGCGTTTGCCGATTTCATGCCCTCCGAGATCAGCGGGGGGATGCAGAAGCGCGCAGCGATTGCGCGGGCCATGGTGCTGGACCCGGAGGTCCTGTTCCTGGACGAGCCCTCGGCCGGGCTCGATCCGATTACCTCGGCCGATCTGGACCGGCTAATCCAGCGTCTGGCCCGCACCCTGGACATGACGATCGTGATCGTCAGTCACGAACTGGCCAGTATTTTTGCGATCGCGGATCGGGTGATTATGCTCGACAAGGAGAGTCAGGGGATTGCGGCCGAGGGCGACCCGGCCACGCTGCGCGATACATCGAACCACCCGTGGGTACAGCGTTTCCTGCGGCGGACGGATTCCGACGAGGAGAGGCCCGCATGAGTGCCCGACATCATTTCCGGCTGGGGCTGTTCATCCTCGGGGGGCTGGCCGCGCTGGTCGCGGCGCTCCTGATCCTGACGGCGGGCAATCTCCTGCGCCCGTCGATCCAGATCGAGACGTACATGGACGCGTCGATCCAGGGCCTGGAGGTGGGGGCGCCCGTGAAGTTCCGCGGGGTGACCATTGGCGAGGTGACCGACATGACGTTTACCTCGGTGGTGTACGAGGCGGATATCCCGCCGCGCGATCGCAAACGCTACGTGATGGTGCGGGCGCGGCTGTACCCGGATCGTTTTGCGGCCAGTGCGCAGGAGGGCGAGTTCCGCGTGGAGGTCTTCGAAAACCTGATCGATGCCGGGCTTCGGGTCCGCATGGCCGCTCAGGGAATCACTGGTATGAACTATCTCGAGGCGGACTTCTCGGACCCCGAGGCCCATCCGCCACTGGCACATGACTGGGACCCGGAGGGTATCTACATCCCGTCCGCACCAAGTACCGCCATGCAGTTTCTGGAGTATGCCGAGAACCTCCTCAAGCGTATCGACGAGCTGGACATCGAGGGTGTGGTGGACAACCTGACGAGCCTGCTGGTCACGGTGGAGACCACGATCCGGGACCTGGATACGGCCCGCCTGGCGGACCAGGCGGATCAAATGATCGAGGAGCTCCAGGCGACGACCCGCACGGCCACCCGGGTGATGGAGTCGGTCGAGCGCCTGATCGAGCACCCGGATACCCAGGCATTGCCCAGCGAGACGCGGGCCGCGCTGCGGGAACTGCGCGAGACGGCCGAAGCGGCGGATGTCGGACGGCTGGTCGACCGGATGGATTCGATGGTCGAACGCCTCGATCGGGGCATGGATGTAAGCGAGGCCAAGCTGCTGGAAACCCTGGACGAATTGCAGGCCGCGATTGCCGGACTGCGCAGCCTGTCCGATGACGTACGCCGCAACCCGGGGGGCGCGCTGTTCGGTGCCCCGCCGCCCCGCAGCACCATGGACAAGGAGTAGATGGATGACCCGATGGAGCGTTGCCGCACTGCTGCTGATCGCCTGGACACTGGGCGGCTGCACGCTGATCCCCGAACGCGAGGCCGTTGACCGCTCGTGGTTCCTGCTGGAGTTGCCTGCCGAGCCGGCGCCGCGCATGGCCGGAGACGCCGAGCCCCTGGCGGTCGAACTGGGATCGGTGCGCGTGGCGCCGGCCTATTCGGGCAAGGGACTGGTCTACCGCCTGGGGGAACATCGCTACGAGTCGGACTACTACAACGAGTGGTTCCTGCGGCCGGCCGAGCAGTTCGAGCAGCTGCTGCGGGAACGGTGGACCCGCAACGATACCGCCATCGAACTGGTGGATAACGCGGCGGACGCCTGGGCCGAGGGGCGACCGGCGGTGCAGTTGCACGTCCTCGTCACGGCGTTGTACGGCGATCTGGATGCCGCCAATCTGGAGGCACTGAGCGCTGTGGACACCGGTGAAGCCGTACAGGGCACGGGCCGAGTCGGACTGCGGGCCCAGCTGCGCACGGACTCGCATGCGCGCCTGGTGCACCTGGAGGCGGCCCACACACTCGACCGGCGGTCGGCCTCACGCCTGGTGGCCGCACTGTCGCAAGCCGCCGCCGACGTGCTGGCGGAACTGGAAGACGAAGCGCTGCGCGAGACCGGGCACGGGATGGACGAATGACCGATGTGTTCGATTTTTCCGCCCCGCTGCTCGACGGCGACGAGCAGCCGCTGGCCGCCTGGCGGGGGGATGTCCTGCTGATCGTGAACGTGGCCAGCGAGTGCGGTTTCACGCCGCAGTACGAGGGTCTGCAGGCCCTGGCCGAACGCAATGCCGAACGGGGCTTCCGCGTGCTGGGCTTCCCGTGCAACCAGTTCGGGGGGCAGGAACCGGGGGACGCCGGGCAGATCCGCGCCTGCGGCACGCGATTCGGGGTGTCGTTCCCGGTGTTCGCCAAGGTCGAGGTGAACGGTGCCGGGGCCCATCCGCTGTTTCGACACCTCAAGGAACAGGCGCCGGGGGCCCTGGGCACACAGGGTATAAAGTGGAACTTTACCAAGTTTCTGGTCGGGCGCGACGGCCGGGTGATCCGGCGGTTCGCGCCGCAGAAGAAGCCGTCGGAGCTGGTCCAGGCGATCGAGGTGGCGCTGGACGAGCCGCCCCCGGGCCCTCCCAGTGGCGCGTAGCGTGGCGCCGGGCGAGACCGGTCCGGCGCCCGACGCCCCGGGCGCGGCGGACTACTGGATGGAGCGCGCCCTGTCCCTGGCGGATCGGGCGGCCGCAGCCGGCGAGGTCCCGGTCGGCGCAGTCCTGGTGGACGCCGATGGCACCTGCCTGGCCGCCTGCCACAACGCACCGATCGCGCTCCACGACCCGACGGCGCATGCCGAGATCCGGGCGCTGCGCGAAGCCGGCGAGCGCTTGCAGAACTATCGGCTGCCGGGCACCACCCTCTACGTGACCCTGGAGCCATGCAGCATGTGTGCCGGCGCCATGATCCATGGCCGGGTAGCCCGCCTGGTATATGGCGCGACCGACCCGCGAACCGGCGCCGCAGGGAGCGCGCTGGATCTGATCCACCATCCCTCTCACAACCACCAAATTGAGGTGGTATGCGGTGTTCGGGCCGAAAAGGCCGGTGACCAACTGCGTCGATTCTTTCGTGCTCGAAGGCGCGTTAATCCGTCGTGAAGCGAAGGATGGCGTCTGCCTTGTGCTGCGAGTGAGGGCGGGGCAAAGTTGTGACGTAATTAACGTTGTAAAGGCCGCATCGGTTGCTCGGGCGCGCATCTCCCCCTACCGAAGCTGCCTTCCGAGGGATACCTATCAACCGCCAAGACATCGACGAACGGGATGACTCCGCGGGGCCTGATTCCGATGAACGAGCGTCGGACTCAGGCCCCGCAGTCGAAGAGTCGGCGGCTACCGCGCCACTTCCGGTTTTAGATTCCCGCGATCGTCCCGATCCCCTTCTGGGCGGTCTGATACTCATCGCGCGAACCCATGGCCTGAACCTGACGGCGGATTCGGCCCGTGCGGGCCTCCCATTGGAGGACGGACGGCTTAGCCCGTCCCTCGTGGATCGCGCGGCGCGTCGCGCAGGCATGACCACGCGAACGGTGACGCGCGAGGCGCGGGCACTGAAAGACGAACTCCTCCCGGCTTTGTTGCTGCTGGATAACCACGAAGCGTGGGTCCTCGTGGGCTGGAACGAGGACAAGAGTGTGGCTCACGTGGTTGACCCGGAGGTGAGTGACGCAGTCATCGAAGTTCCGCTCGATCGCCTGAAGTCGCGCTACTTGGGCCGAGCGATTTATGTCCGTCCCGAGTTTCGGATGGATGCGCGGGCGCCGCGCGTTTCGAAAGAAGACAAGGGCCACTGGTTCTGGCGCGTGATTCGCGAGAACCGACCGCTCTACCGCGACGTGCTCGTGGCGGCGGTCATGATCAACCTTTTTGCCCTGGCGATGCCGCTGTTCGTGCTGAACGTGTACGATCGCGTCGTCCCCAACCACGCGACGGAAACACTCTTCATGTTCGCGGCGGGCGTGGTGATCGTGCTGATCGCCGATCTGGTCTTGCGCACCATGCGCAGTCATTTTGTCGACAAGGCCGCGATGCGGGCGGACGTAAAGCTGTCCTCGCACATCATGGAGCGGGTGCTGGGCCTGCGCATGGAGAACCGCCCGGCCTCGGTGGGCTCGTTCGCGTCCAATATCGGCGCGTTCGAGTCGGTGCGCAGCTTCATCTCCTCGGCGACGATCATCGCCTTTGTCGATCTGCCTTTTTCACTGTTGTTCATTGCGATCATCGCGTTGATTGCCTGGCCGCTAGCGGTACCGGTGTTGATTGGTGCGCTGGTGCTGTTGCTGTACGCGACGGCGATCCACCGCAAGCTGCATGCGCTGGCGGAGGAGAGCTATCGCGTCGCTGCGCAGCGCAACTCCACGCTGGTGGAAAGCCTTGCCGGTGCGGAAACCCTGAAGGCGCTGAGCGCCGAGGGGCGAGTCCAGGCGACCTGGGAGCGTTCGACGGCCCACCTGGCGCGTACCAGCGCGCAGAATCGCCTGCTCACGGCGAGCGTCACGCACACCGCGCTGTGGGCGCAGCACACGGTCGGGGTGGCCATTATCGTCCTCGGGGTGTTCCTGCTGATGGAAGGGGATCTGTCGATGGGCGGCCTGATTGCCGCCTACCTGATTTCCTCCCGGGCCATGGCGCCGATCAGCCAGACCGCGGGGCTGCTGATGCAATATCACCAGGCTTCCACCGCGCTGGGCTCCCTTAACGAGATCATGACGCTGCCGGTGGAGCGGCCTCCGGAAACCACGTTCCTCAGTCGCGATCGCTTCGAGGGGGCGATCGAGTTCCGCAATGTGGACTTTGCCTACCCCGAGCAGCCCAACCCGGCCTTGCGCAACGTCTCGCTGCGCATCCAGCCGGGGGAGCATGTGGCGATCCTGGGGCGGGTGGGCTCCGGCAAGAGCACACTGGCCAAGCTGATCATGGGCCTGTACCAGCCGACTGGCGGCGCGGTAATGGTCGACGGCATCGACGTGCGTCAGCTCGACCCGGCAGAGCTGCGTCGTTCCATCGGGTATGTGGGGCAGGAGGTGACGCTCTTCTACGGCAGCCTCCGGGAGAACCTGGTCGCCAGTGATCCGCTGGCGTCGGACGAGGCGATCCGCAAGGCGATCGCGATTTCCGGTATCGAGGATCTGATCAACACCCATCCGCAGGGCATCGACATGCAGGTGGGGGAACGCGGCGGGCGCCTGTCGGGAGGTCAGAAACAGAGTGTCGGGGTGGCGCGTGCGGTGCTGCACGAGCCGAACATGCTTCTGCTGGACGAACCCACCAGCTCCATGGACAACTCGACCGAGCAGGCGATGAAGCGTCGCCTGGCCGAATTCATGGAGGGGCGCACGGCGGTGATCGTGACCCATCGCACCTCGCTGCTCGAACTGGTGGATCGCATCATCGTGCTGGATCAGGGCCGCGTGGTGGCGGATGGGCCGAAGGACCAGGTCGTCCAGGCCCTGCGGGAAGGCCGCGTTGGGAAGGCGCAGGCGTGAGCAAGCGAAAGGAAGGACAGGGGTTCGAAGACCTCGGGCGCGGGATGGATCGCGCCGGCAAGGTTGGCGCGCCCATGGTGGACCGGATCTTTCGGCCCTGGCTGGCCAAGGGGGGCTCGGACCACCGGAACTGGGCTTCGGATGCCGACTGGACCCAGATCCAGGAGAAACCCTTGCGGGCCCGTGCGCTGCTGTACGGCATTCTGGTGACCCTGGCCTTGCTAGTGTACTGGGCCTCGGTGGCGGAGATCGACGAGGTCGCGCGGGGCGATGGGCGCGTGATTCCCTCACAGAACCTCCAGGTGCTGCAATCGATGGATGGGGGTGTGGTCTCGGAGATTCTGGCGCGCGAGGGTGACGTCGTTGAGCGCGGCGATGTCCTGGTGCGGATCGACCCCACCCGCTTCCTTTCCGATCTGGGCGAAGCGCGCGCGAGCGAATTTTCGCTCCGCGCCCGGCAAGCCCGGCTGATCGCGTTACTTTCGGATACGCCTTTCCTCGTTACGCCGGACTTACAGCAGGGCCCACCCGCTATCGTCGAGCAGGAACAGCGACTGTATGAAGAAAGCCTGGCGGAGCTGAACTCGCGCATCCGGATTGCCGAGGAACAGATGCGCCAGCGCCAGGAGGAGTTGAACGAGGTACGGGCGCGCCGCACCCAGGCTGTGCGGGCACTGGAACTGGCCAGCCGGGAACTGGACGTTACCGAGCCGCTGGTTCAAAGCGGGGCGGTTTCGGAGGTGGAAGTGCTCCGCCTGCAGCGGGAGGTGTCCAATGCGCGTGGGGATCGCGACCAGGCCACGGCGCAGATCGCCCGCCTGAATGCCGCCATCGAGGAGGCGGAAGAGAAGATCCGCGAGGTGCGGCTCAATTTCCGCAACCAGTGGCGCGCCGAGCTGGCCGACACGCTGGGCCGCCTGCAGGAGCTGGCCGAGGGGACCGAAGGGCTCGAGGACCGTGTGCGCCTGTCCGAGGTGCGCTCCCCGATGACCGGGATTGTGCAGAGGATGTTCGTGACCACTCGGGGCGGTGTCATCTCCCCGGGACGCGAGGTAGCGGAGGTGGTCCCGTTGGAGGACGAACTCCTGATCGAGGCCCGAGTATCGCCACAGGATATCGCCTATCTACGGCCGGGCCTGCAGGCGCGGGTGAAGTTCACGGCGTATGACTTCGCGATCTATGGCGGGCTGGAGGCGACCGTCGAACACATCAGCCCGGACACGATCACGGACGACGATGGCAACACCTTCTACAAGGTCCGCGTGCGGACCGAAGAGACCGGCTTTGACGAGGAGCACCAGATCATGACCGGGATGGTGGCCCAGGTGGACATCATCACCGGGCGACGAACCATCCTGCAGTACCTGCTGAAGCCGATCCTCCGCGCGGGCGATCTGGCCTTTACGGAGCGCTGAGAGACATGCAGATCTTCCTGATCGATCAAGATTCGCGGCCGTCGCCGCGCTGGGAGGCGGCGTTTCCGGACGCCCAGGTGCTCCGGCCGCCGTTTCCCGCGGCGCTGCCCGAGGGCGCCGAGGCGTGCTGGGTGGGGACGGATCTGGCCGACTGGGACCAGCAGGTCAGGCAGCGCACGCGGGTGCACCGCGTGATCGTGCACTCCCGCCACCCGAACGACGAAGAAGGGATCCGTGCCTTCGACGCCGGCGCACACGGTTACTGCCACACCCTGGCGAACGTCGCCCAGCTACGAACGATTGCAACCACAGTCACCGGGGGCGGTCTGTGGGTGGGCCCCGATTTGATGACCCGCATGATCCGTACGGTGCGCAGCGTGCAGCCGCGTGATCCGGAAACGCCGCCCGAGGGCTTCGAGGAGCTGACCCCGCGCGAACGCCAGGTCGCCCTGGCCGTGACCACAGGCGCGCACAACAAGGAAATCGCACGCCAGCTCGGCATGACCGAGCGCACGGTCAAGATGCATCTTGGGTCGGTCTTCAAGAAGCTCGACGTAGACGATCGCGTTCAGCTCGTCCTGCACCTTACGCGTCTGCGCGAGTCCTGGCCCACGGCCTGATCCGGTCCAGGCGATGCTTCTGGTCGTCGTCCGGGGGTGATGGGGTTCGCGACCCACATGACCATCTTGCGGGCCGCGCCGCCTGACGGATGGCTCGCCTTCGGCTCTCGACTCGCTCGATTCGTGGATGCGGCCAATCATCTCGCCCGAAATCGAGACCCAGATCGTTACGAGTGCATCTGGTTTTCCCGGTCGAGTCCTACGGCCGTTCCTCCTGCCCACCTGTACTTCAGTACAGCTGTCGCGCCAGCGGCCGCTCCCCTAGGATCCTATCCAGCTAAAACTTTCAACTAGTACCGTATCCAAGGGGATCGTCATGTCCGAAGTCGTCGTAGCGACCGTTGAATCCATTGTCGGCACCGTCATTGCGCGGGACGAGGATGGCAACACCCGCGTCCTGCAGCCGGGCGACCCAATCTTCCATGGCGAAGAAGTGATCGCTGAAGACGGTGCCTTCATCGAAATGGCCTTCGAGGACGGGTCCACCATGACGCTGGCCGGCAACGAATCGGCCACCATTACCGCGGACCTTGCCGAATCCGCCGAACCCGAATCCCAGGACGCCGAGGTAGCCGACGCCACCGTTGAGGAGATCATTGCGGCTCTGGATCGGGGAGAAGACATCACGGATCTGATCGAGGCCCCGGCCGCCGGTCTGGACGGCGGTGTCGCCGGTGAGGGCGGTAGCTTCGTCCGTGTCACCCGCGGCTCCGAGGAAGTAGGCCAGGTCACCTACGCCTATGACTCGAATTCCCTGCGCGGCCCCGGTGAAGCTGGCGGTGAAGATGGAGGGACGCTCGCGGATACTGGGATCGGGACAACGACAGACGACACGGGGACAACCACCGACGAAGTGGTACCGGAACCCAGCCTCGTCATCAGCGTTACACCGCTCAGTGAGATGGTCTCGCGGGTCGTAGCGGATATTCGTCCCCAAAGTCCAGACGTCATGTCCGCTCGGGTCGAAGAGGCCGACGTGTCGCCCTCTGAACAACCCGGTACGGGTTTGGCGGTGTTCAGCCTTGATTCCACGTTGGATCTGGACGGATTGCCGGATACGGCCGCGGGCCCGATCGGATATGCAATTGTTGGGGGCGATTCGGACTATCTGGCGATTGGTACGGATTCCGAGGGCAATCCAGCCGTCGTGTTGACCGAGCAGGGCGCATGGGCCTTGCAGAATGGACAGGTACCCAATAACGAGTTTTCTGTCGAAGTTCAGGGCACCGTGGAAATCGAGGGAATCGGTCCGGTTTCGGCGACGGAAGTTTCAGCCGTTGCGGTGGAGGTCCCGCAGCCGACGTTTGATGTCGAACTTTGGCCGGGAGAAGTCTTTTATATGCCTCCGGCGGACCAGCTGCCTGAGGGTCAAGAGCCTGATCTGCAGCAACTCAGTGTCGGCGCGGATAACGTGGCCGGAGATTTTGGGTTCCCCGCGTCGGCAGTTGAAGCAGGCATGCCGGTATTCTGGATCAACCCTCAGGCTGACTTTGATGGCATCGACCCCTCGCTGGGCGATTTCTCGTACGAGATCGTTGGTGGCGACAGCGAATACCTTGAGCTTTCACAGAATGACTGGGGCCAGTGGTCGGTCGTACTGAGCGAGGAAGGTGCCAGAGCGATCCAGAACGGACAGGTTTCAGGAAACGATCTTGACGTGACCATCGAGGGCTCGCTGACGATCGGTGAAGGCCTCGTCAATACCTTCATGCTCGAAGCCAGCGCCGAAGGTGGTGTGGTGGTACCGACTCCACAGCCGGAGCTGAAGGTGGGTATGTCGGCGGTGGATACGCCGGAGGACTGGCCGCAGTCGGCGGCCGAGAACGATGTGGTGTTCGAGGTCACGACCGACCTGGACCTGGATGGCATCGACGGCGATCTGGCGGGCGAGATCGCTCTGTCGCTGAACGAGGACAGCGGCGGTTAT
Source organism: Thioalkalivibrio sp. ALE22 (assembly GCF_000381445.1). Taxonomy (NCBI): domain Bacteria; kingdom Pseudomonadati; phylum Pseudomonadota; class Gammaproteobacteria; order Chromatiales; family Ectothiorhodospiraceae; genus Thioalkalivibrio; species Thioalkalivibrio sp. ALE22. The sequence goes on along the minus strand of NZ_KB906504.1, from coordinate 402 downwards.
CTGGCGCTTGAAGGTAGCAACGTGGTGCTGACAGCCGACGGTGCGGCGGCGATCCGTAATGGCCAGGTGGGCCTGGACGGGTTGATGGCGTCGGTCGAGGGCACGGTGACCATCGCCGAGGACGGTGTGAACCCGTTCGTCCTGACGGATGATGCGCAAGCGGGCATCGAGGTTCCGATGCCGGAGCCGAGTCTGGATGTGACGGTGACGGCGGCGCTGGAACTGGAGAGCAGTGACCAGGCCGCGGAAGGCCAGCTGGCGTTCACGCTGAGCAGCGAGACCGACTACGCCGGGATCGACCCGGATCTGGGCGGAGAGGTGAGCTATGAGATCACCGATGGCAACGACGAAGGCTACTTCGCGTTGAACGAGGCGGGCGACGCCATCGTCTTGACGGACGAT